>JAKQCW010000136.1 GCA_029558955.1 Chloroflexota bacterium | reverse complement strand
CGAAGAAAGCCAGGGCCGTGGCCAGCAGGCCGGTGAAGGCGGCCGCGAACCAGACGCCGCCGGCCGGCCGGCCGATGGGCTGCTCCAGCAGCAACGCCGCCGCCGCGCTGAGCAGCGCCACCGTCACAATCTGCACGAAGGCCAAACGCAGCGGCTGCCAGTCGGGCGCATAGCGGCCCATCAGCAGGATGTGGGCGGCGAAGGCCATGGCGCAGGCCAGCACCAGCAGATCGCCGCGGCTGAGCGTCAGGTCAGCTTGCAGGCTGAGCAGCGCCAGGCCGATGGCCGCCAGCGCCACGCCGATGAGCGAGTTGCGCCGCGGCGGCCGGCGCAGGAAGATGGCCTGGCCCAGCGGAACCAGCACCACCGACATGCCGGTGATGAAGCCCGCCTTGGCCGGCGTCGTCTCGCGCAGCCCGAAGGTCTGAAAGGCGTAGCCTGCGAAAAGGGCTGCGCCGATCAGAATGCCCGGCAGCGCGGCCGCCAGCCGGGTCGAGGCCGCGGGGCGGGGTACTGGGGCCGGCGGCGCCGGGCGACTGCGCAGCAGAAAAGGGAGCAGCGCCAGGCTGGCCAGGCTGAAGCGCATGGCCAGGAAGGCAAAGACGGGAAAGCCCGTCACCGCATCCTGCACCATGACAAAAGTCGCGCCCCAGATCGCCGCAACGAAAAGCAGCGCGGCATCAGCGGTCAGTTGATCACGTCGCATGGGCAAGGACTGGCGGCTGGAAGCAGGACTCGTAATGCGTGATGCGTAATGCGTAACCGGAATGGTGGTAGAGGTTTTTTTGGATGAGGGTTGTGCGTAACCCGTAACTCGTAACTCGGAGCTCGTAATCCGTAACTCGTAACTCGGAGCTCGTAATCCGTGAAACAATTACCGTTCACCGATCACCGTTCACCGATTACCGTTCACCGTTAACCGTTAACCGTTCACCGTTCACCGTTCACCGATTACCGTTCACCCTTCACCCTTCACTGCCCCGCCGCCAGCCGCAGCCCATCCTGCACTGTGCGCACCAGGCTTTCGGCCGCCAGCTCTGGCAGGCAGAAACAGGGCGCTCCCATGGCGTCGGCCAGGGCGTTGGCCAGCCCGCGGTCGAAGGCGGCGTGCTCCATGTTGACCACCACGCTGTTGAAGTTGGCCTGATGCAGCAGGCGGGCGATGTGCATGGCTTCCTCCTGGGCCGGCATGCCGGTCATGCTGACATTGCCCGCGCCGTCGGTGAGCAGAATGATCAGCGGCCGCACCTCGGCATCGCGGCGCCTGGCCCCCTCGCAGATGCGGTAGGCCAGCAGCAGCCCGCTGCTCAGCGGCGTCTTCCCTCCCACCGGAATCTCGCGCAGGGCGCGGCTGGCCAGATCGACGCTGGATGTGGGGGGCAGCACCAGCCGCGCCCGCTCCTTCTGAAAAACCACCAGCCCCACCTGGTCGCGGCGCTGATAGGCGTCCATCAAGAGGCTCATGATCGCGCCCTTGGTGGCCTCCATGCGCTCGGCCGCGGCCATGGACCAACTGGCATCCACCACGAAGAGGATCAGGTTGTTGGCCCGGCGCACCCGCACCTTGCGCTGCAAGTCGTGCTTGCGCAGCTCCAGGGCCATGGTCGCCTCGCCGCGCTCCTGGGCGTCGGCGTGGCGCTGGCGTTGATGAATGGCCGCCTCGCGCATGGTGGCGTCGAAGGCGATATCCTGCGGCTTCTGGCCCGCGGGCCGGCTCTTGATGTAGCGGCCCCGCTTGCGGTCGGTGCGGGTCACGCTGCGCCGGCCAGCCTGACGGCGCGCCAGCTTGTCCAGCGGCGTGTCAAGGCGTTTGGACTGGAAGGTCTGGCCGACGACGATCGGCTTGTCCTTGCCTTTTTGTTCCCCTGGCCGGTCAGACTGCGGCGCGGGGTCGGAGGACTGGGGTCCGGGTTGACTGTCGTAGTCTACCGATTCGGACCCCTCGGCGCTTTTTTTGCGGGATCCGCCATCTCGGTCATGCTGGCCGTTTCGCTCATCTCGGCGCGCGCCTGTTCCTGGGCCTGGCGCAGCTTCTGCTCCAGTTGGCCCTGGTCCAGCACAGCCTCCTGGAAGGGCTGGCGCTTCATGCGGTGCGGCAGGGCCAGCTCGGCGGCCAGCAGAATATCGCGGTCGCTGATGGCCATGCGGCCCTCGTAGGCGGCATGGGCCCGGGCAGCCTTGAGGATCACGATGTCCGCGCGGTGGCCGTCCACCTTGAAGTCGCCGGTCAGCGCGGCGATGGCGTAGAGGTCCCGATCGGTGTACGACACCAGCGGCAACAGATCGCGCGCCTGCTGGATGCGGCTGCTCAGCTCATGCTCCCGCGGCTCCCACTCGCCGCGGAAGCTGTCGGGGTCCTGCTCGTAGGCGATGCGGCGCTTGACGATCTCGACCCGCAGCTTGGGATCGTGGATGCCGGCCATGTCTACGGCCAGGCCGAAGCGATCCAGCAGCTGCGGCCGCAGGTCGCCCTCCTCGGGGTTCATGGTGCCCACCAGGATGAACTCGGCCGGGTGGCTGAAGCTGATGCCCTCGCGCTCCACCACGTTGACGCCCATGGCGGCCGAGTCCAGCAACAGATCCACCACATGATCGTCCAGCAGGTTAACTTCATCGACATAAAGCAGGCCGCGGTTGGCCGAGGCCAGCACGCCTGGCTCGAAGTGACGCTCGCCCCGCTGGATTGCCTTTTCGATGTCCAGCGTGCCGACGACGCGGTCCTCGGTGGCGCTGACCGGCAGATCGACGAAGCCGGTGCGGCGGGTGGTCACCGGCAGCACCTCGCCAGCCTCGACGCGGACGCGGCATTCGTCGCAATAGGTGGCAGGGAGGTCAGGATCGCAGCCGAAGTGGCAATCGGCTACCACGTCGATCTCAGGGAGCAGAAATGCCAGGGCGCGGGCGGCCGTGCTCTTGGCCGTGCCGCGTTCGCCGCGGATCAGCACGCCGCCGATCTGCGGATGGATGGCATTGAGGATCAGGGCGCGCTTCATGCGTTCCTGGCCAACGATAGCGGTGAAGGGGAAGATACGTGACATGAGGTGGATATGCTCCGATGCGGGAGATCAGCCGGTGGATTACACCCGCTGTAGCAGTTCAAAATAGCGGTCACGGCTTATGCCTGCCGTGCGTAAATTGGTCATGATATGGGTGACTGGCACATCTCTGGGGCTGGTTTTGATCACGACAGGACGGCTTATCCCTGATTTAGTCAGGATTAGATGATCTCCCTTCTGTCGCATCACGGTAAATCCATCCAGTTCGAAGACCTTGACCAGTCGAAGGTAATGAATTGGCGTTATTTTCTGCGAGTCCAACACCGGTCTCAACCGATTGGAAGCAATTCGGCTGTGATGGGCTGACGGGCCAGCCAACTACCGTTGCGGCGGGCAAAGCCAGCCTCTTCAAGCACTTGTTCTAATGTCCCCAGCGCTTCACATGTCTCCAGGAAGCCCTCCAAAGCCTCGTGCAGCGACAACTTAGCTTGTTCAGGTGTATCGCCGAAGCTGGATACATCCAGATCAGGACAAAGCGCGACATATGTGTCGTCTTCCCTGAAGATCTCGACTCGGGTCACAACGATACGGTTCATTCTCATCTTACTCCAAATGATGTGGGAAAAAGGCCCATGCTCGTCAGTCAATACCGGTCTCCAGGTGCAGCTCGTTTCAAAGATCAGGCGCCGTGGTCTGTCCTGTCTGAGCGGCGCAACTGCTGCAACTGGTGATCAGACAAGCGCTTGTGGATCACGGTGCGTAGTGAAGCCTCGCTCCGCTGGCGCATCTGAAGCATCTTGGCTTCAGCCATGAATTGGTCCAGGTCGTTGGGAGGCAATTGCGCGATTGCCCGCAACAAGCCTGACGCCGTGATTTGAACTGGCAAGTCCACACTTTGCATCACTCTGATCTCCATGGGACAGACATCACACCATCGCCAACTCGGCCACCGTCCACTGACGGATTATATCCACCCTGTGACTATCGCGGAAAATCCGTTGCGAGGCTGGCAGCAAGTCCGATCATCGCGGCCTCCAATCTGGAGTCGAGCCTTCAGGCGGGGCGGCGCGCGCAGACCCGGCTAAAGCCTCGACTCCTCTTCAGGCCGCAAATTCAGCCAGCGTACCTTGGTTGCTACTCAGCTATCAGCGCCGGGCGCTTGATCTTGCTTGAGCGGTGGCCCTTGCCGGGTCACGCCAGGCAGATCGCCGAGTGAAGATGCCCGGCGTCCAAGCAGCAACGAACCCTGAAGGTCTGGTCGCGCCATGGCCAGGAAGACCGGGCCGGCCGCCCGGGCAACGCCCGAGGCGATCGGTTGGCCCCTGCCTGGCCGAGCTCCGTCACTGGCTCTCCCCCTGCCCCACAGTTCGCACATAGCTCAGCACCCGTTCCAACACCATGCGCGTCGCGGGCGTGGGGTTGTAGGCGTCCAGGTAGTGGGTGGTGTCTTGGTAGAGCAGGAGCTCGTGCGCCGCGCCGGCGGCCTCCAGCGCGGCCGCCAGCGCCTCAGCCTGGTTGTGGGGGATCACCTCGTCATTGGTGGTGTGGATGATGAAGATGGGCGGCAGCCGGTCGGCATAGAAGACCGGCGAAAAGCCGTAGAAGAAGGCCGGGTCGCGGTCGGGCCGGCCCAATGCGGCCACGGCGCTGTCATAGGGCGCGGGAATGGCCAGGTTCGCATCGTACAGCGCCTGGATGCCCAGAAACGCGTCGCTGATGCCCCCCACATCGACGATAGCCGGCGGCATGGCCGGCAGATCTTGCAGCGCCTTGAACATGATCAGCGAGCTGAAGCTGCCGGATAGCGCCGCCCAGCGGTCGTCAGGCTGGCCCAGCGGCGTGAGCTCTCCCCCTTGCCAGAGCTGCAAGGCCGCGCGGTAGTTGCGCGCATGCTGGTCGATATCCAGCCCGGCGCTGCTGTGCGGCCCCAGCGCCAGCACCGGGTTGCCCGCCCCCGTCAGCGCCACCGAGGCCGCGTTCCAGTTCAGCGGGTGGCTGGGATAGATGATAACCAGGGTAGAAACTCCGCTCAGGCCGGTCTCCGACCGAGCCTGCCCAGCCTCACCACTGCTCAGGCCGGTCTCCGACCGAGCCTGCTCACCCTCACCACTGCTCAGGCCGGTCTCCGACCGAGCCTGCCCAGCCTCGCCACTGCTCAGGCCGGTCTCCGACCGAGCCCGCTCACCCTCACCACTGCTCAGGCCGGTCTCCGACCGAGCCTGCTCAGCCGGCAGGTAGATTTGCCCATTGTCGATGCGCACACCGTCCAGGGTGAAGGTGAAGGGGATGCGCGTGGCGATCATTGGCTCGGGGAACTGCGAGCTCTCCTGCACCGGCCGGCCGATCACCAGCGCGGCCGGCTGGACCGGCTGCGGCCGGCGCGTGGGCAGAACGAAGTCCACGCCATCCTGCTGCTGAGCGGGGCTGAGGCGCCGCGTCGCGCCATTCACCGCGTCGAAGCCCCAGGCGCCGGCCATGGGGGTAACGCGGCCGGGCGTGATCCCCTCCAGCCGGTAGCGGCCCCCTGCGTCGCTGCGGGTGTGCACCTCATCGCCGCGCACCGTGGAGACCAGCACCACCGCGCCGGCGATAGGCTGGCCGTCCTCATCGACCACCGTCCCGCTCAGGCTGGCCGGCGCGGGCGGCTGGCGATAGACCAGCAGCGGCGGGAACCTCTTGCGGACCTGATACCCCGCCACATTGCTCATGGTCCGCGCATCGACCGCGCCGCAGGCGGAGAGAATGGCCGCACACGCCGCCAATGTCAGAAGCAGGACGGTACGATAGAATCGCAGATAGCCCGACATAGTCCTTGATCCCTTCATCTTGATTATAGCCATTGCATGCCAGTGGGCAACCATGCGTTCACGATTGCCATCTTTTCCAAAAAGATGGCAATTCTGGTATCATAGCACCCGTCGCTTCATCATTCATACGGTCTTGAACATCGCCGCTCGGGCCGGTCTCCTGACCGAGCCCGCCGTTCTCATCAACGGTTGGGCGCCCAGCGCATGGATATCTCGCCCATCTTGTTCTTCTGCGCTCTCCATGATCACCATCCATCCTCTCACCACCCACCATGAGCTCCTGGCCGTCGAGCAGCTCCAGCGCGATGCTTGGGGCGTGCCGGAGGTCGATGTCGTCCCGCTGCACATGCTGATCACGCCGCCGCGCCACGGTGGACTGCTGCTCGGCGCGTTCGACGGCGACCGCATGGCCGGCTTTGTCTTCGGCTTTCTGGGCCTGACGTCCGACGGCCGCCTCAAGCATTGCTCGCATATGGCCGGCGTCCACCCCGACTATCGCGGCCAGAGCGTCGGCTATCATCTCAAGCTGGCCCAGCGCCAGCATGTCCTGGCCCAGGGGCTGGACCTGATCACCTGGACCTTCGATCCGCTGGAGGCGCGCAACGCCTGGCTGAACTTCCACAAGCTGGGCGTGGTCTGTTCCACCTACATCCGCAACCTTTACGGCGCGATGCGCGCGGCCATCAATGTCGGCCTGCCCAGCGACCGCTTCGAGGTGGCCTGGTGGATTCGCAGTGAGCGGGTGGAGGAGCGACTGCGCACGCGCGCTCTCGCCCCCAACCCCTCCCGCGGCGGCGGGGGGCCGGGCGACACCTCTGGCTCCATTTCCCCCAACGAGGGGGGCGCGGCCAGAGGCGATCAGCTCCTGATCGAAATCCCCGCCAACTTCCAGAGCATCAAAGCCACCGACATGGAGCTGGCCCTGCGCTGGCGGCTCGAAACCCGTCAGCGCTTCGAGGAAGCCTTCGCCCAAGGCTACGTCGTCGACGACCTGATCAGCCGTGACGGTGTTTTGACGTATGTGTTGGAGGCGGACTCGTGATGTGTGATGCGTGATGCGTAATGCGTGATGCGTGATGCGTGATGCGTGTTGCGTGATGCGTGATGCGTGATGTGTGATGCGTGATGCGTAATGCGTAATGCGTAATGCGTAATGCGTAATGCGTAATGCGTAGCCCGTAACTCGTAGCCCGTATTCCGTGACCCGTAGCCCGTAACCTGTAATCCGTAGCCTGTAATCCGTGACCTGTAATCCGTGACCCGTGGCCTGTAATCCGTGACCCGTAACTCCTCCGCCGTGATCCGTGACTAAGAAACGACTCCCGCGATCTCCGGGTTACGCATTACGCATTACGAATCCCCCTCGAGGCCCTATGCGCATTCAACAGATCCATCTTCACCACATCCGCCTGCCCTACGTTCATCCTTTCGAGACCAGCTTTGGCCGTGAGCTGAGCCGCGAGGCCATTTTGGTGGCGGTCGAGAGCGACGACCTCACCGGCTGGGGGGAGTGCGTGTCCGGCAGCGGGCCCTGGTACTCCTACGAGACCATCGGCACGGCCTGGCATGTGCTGGCGGATTTTCTGGCGCCGGCCCTGCTGGGCCAGGAGATCAGCCAGCCTGAGCAGGTCGCGCCACGTTTCAGCCGGGTGCGCGGCCACGCCATGGCCCGCGCGGCGCTGGAAAACGCGGTCTGGGACCTGCTGGGCCGGGCGCAGGGGGTGTCGCTGGCGACCATGCTGGGCGGCGCGCGCAACGCCGTGCCGGTCGGCGTCAGCGTGGGCATCGAGCCGACGCTGGACGAGCTGCTGGCCCAGGTGGAAGGCTACGTGGCGGCCGGCTATGCCCGCGTCAAGCTCAAGATCAAGCCGGGCTGGGATGTGCAGGTGGTGCGGGCGGTGCGGGAACGCTGGCCCCAGCTCGCCTTGCAGGTGGACGCCAACTCGGCCTACACCCTGGCCGACGCGGCGCGGCTGGCTGAGCTGGACGCCTTCGACCTGCTGCTGATCGAGCAGCCGCTGCACCACGACGACATGGTGGATCACGCGGTCTTGCAGCGCCGCCTGCGCACCCCCATCTGCCTGGACGAGAGCATCCACTCGCCGGAGCACGCGCGCTGGGCGCTGGACATCGGCGCCTGCCAGATCATCAACATCAAGGTGGGCCGGGTGGGCGGCTTCACGGCCGCCAAGGCGATTCACGACCTGTGCATGGCGCGCGGCGCGCCGGTCTGGTGCGGCGGCATGTTGGAAACCAACATCGGCCGCGCGGGCAACCTGGCCCTGGCCGCCCTGGCCAATTTCACGCTGCCGGGCGACATCTCGGCCTCGGCCCGCTACTTTCACCATGACGTCGCCGCGCCCGACTTCACATTGAACGCGGATTCGACCATCAGCGTGCCAGAGGGGCCCGGCGCCGGGGTGGAGATCTTGCCAGAGCGGCTGGCCGCGGCCCGGCTGCGCCATCTGGCGTTGGGGTGAGGCTCTCAAGGTTGGCGATTTTCCGGCTGTTGGCAACCCTGCGCAGCCGGCAACCTTGCGACAGTTGGCAACTTTGCGAAACCGGCGCAATGGGATACAATGGCCGCGCGAATACAGGTCGCTCAGGCAGCGCCAGGTGGAGGCGCTGTCACATTTTCCCTTGACGAACAGGCTATCTTGACGAATTCTTCGGACCTCGCCGCCCGTCCTGCCGAGGATGGCGGTTTTGCGCCAATTGAACAGCCCCCCCAGCATCGGGTGATCTTCCAGCCCGCCGGCCGGCAGGGCCTGATCGACGCCGGCGTGACCCTGTTGGACGCCGCACGCCAGCTCGGCGTCGAGATCGAATCGATCTGCGGCGGCCGCCAGACCTGCTCCAAGTGCCAGGTGCGGGTGGAGGAGGGCTTCTTCCCCCGTCACGGCATCACCTCCTCCGCCAGCCATGTGACCGGCGAAGGCGCGCGCGAGGCCCACTACCGCGCCGAAAAAGGGCTGTTGCCCGACTGCCGCATGAGCTGCGACGCCCGGCTGTTGGGCGATGTGCTGGTCACCGTGCCGGAGGAGAGCCGCGCCCGCAAGCAGGTGGTGCGCAAGGCCGCCAGCGCGCGGCCGGTGGTGCTCGACCCGGCCGTGCGACTCTGCTATGTGGAGCTGCCGCCGGCCAGCCTGGAGGATGAGCGCAGCGACTGGGCGCGCCTGGCCGATGAGTTGGCGGCGCGTTTTGGGCTCGATCGGCAGCGCCTGCACATCGACCCGGCCATCCTGCCCAGCCTGCAGCCTGCCCTGCGCCAGGGCCGCCTGCGCCTGGCCGATTCTGGCGATGGGGACGACCGTTCGCTGGGCCAGATCGTGCATGGCGTCACGGCCGCGCTCTGGCAGGGCCGCGAGGTGATCCGCCTGGAGCCGGGCTATCACGAGCGGGTCTACGGCGTAGCGGTGGATGTGGGCACCACCACCATGGCCGCGCATCTGGTCGAGCTGCTCAGCGGCGAGGTGCTGGCCACCGAAAGCTGCATGAACCCGCAGATCAGCTATGGAGAGGACCTGCTGGCGCGCGTCTCCTACGTCATGGAGCACGACGACGGGCTGGAGACGCTGCACCGCGCGCTGATCGGGGCGCTCAACGACCTGATCGCACAGGCCACGGCCGCGGTCGGCCTGGCCAGCGCCGATGTCAGCGATCTGGTGGTGGTGGGCAACACCATCATGCACCACATCTTTTTGGGCATCGACCCGCGCGAGCTGGGCGGCGCGCCCTTTGCGCCGGCCACCAAGGACGCGGTGGATGTCAAGGCGCGCGACCTGGGACTGCGCACCGGCCGCGGCGCCTATGTCCACGTGCCGCCGGTGGAGGCTGGCTACGTGGGCGCGGACAACGTGGCGGCCATCGTGGCCGAGACGCTGCACCACCGCGAGGAGATCACCCTGCTGATCGACGTGGGCACCAACGGCGAGCTGGTGCTGGGCAACCGCCAGCGCCTGCTGGCGGCGTCCTCCCCCACCGGCCCCGCCTTCGAGGGCGCGCAGGTGCGCCACGGCATGCGGGCCGCGCCCGGCGCCATCGAGCGGGTGCGCATCGACCCCGCCACGCTGGCGGTGCAGTATCGGGTGATCGGCTGTGAACAGTGGATCACCAGTGCGCCGCGGGCAGGACAAGGTATGCCGGTGGATGAGGAGCACGGGCAGGGGCTGAGCGCCAAGGAGGCCCGGGAGCTGCGCCAGCGGCGGCGGGCCGAGGAGCAGGCCATGCTCCGGCCCTCCGGCATCTGCGGCTCCGGGGTCATCGAGGCCATCGCCGAGTTGTTCAAGGCCGGCCTGCTGGATGGCTCGGGGCGTTTCGTGGCCGATGCGCCCACGCCGCGGCTGGGCTTCGAGGGCGCCAAGGGCTATGTCGTTCTGGCCTGGCCCCACGAGACCAGCACCGGCCGCGCCATCGCCCTCTACGCCGACGACGTGCGCGCGATCCAACTGGCCAAGGCGGCGCTCTATGCCGGCGCCAAGCTGCTGATGCGCCACTACGGGCTGGCCCAGGTCGACCGCATCGTGCTGGCCGGCGCGTTCGGCTCCTACATCGATCCGGAACATGCCATGGTGCTGGGGATGATCCCCGACTGCGACCTGGCCCATGTCACGGCGGTGGGCAATGCGGCCGGCGACGGCGCGCTGCTGATGCTGCTCAACCGCGACAAGCGGCTGGAGGCGGTCGAGCTGGCAGCCGCCGTGGGCCACATCCAGACCGCCACCGATCCCTTTTTTCAGGATGAATTCGTCGCCGCGCTGCACATCCCGCATGCCCGCGATCCATTTCCTCATCTGGCGCCGGTTCTGGCTGAGGCCGAGGCCAGGCGCATCATTCAGCCGGCCGCGGCCAGCGACGGCCAGGCAGCGTCCGCTACGCAGCGTAACCTGCGCAGGGCCGAGCGCCAGGAGCGGCGCCGGCAACGATAGCTCAGGCAGCGCATCAGAAACCGGGCCTTCGTCTGGACGAGACGGGCCGGTTCTGGATCACCGCTGAGCCGCGACAACACAGGAAGGATAGCCATGGACACCGACAGCTTCGACAGTCTGCCTGAAGTCTTGCAGGAACTCTACATAAACATGCAGGACGATCTCTACGATGGCCTGAAGGACGAGGTGGCTGATGCCACGACCGAGGCGCTGGAGCAATGGGGCCAGACGCCGGGCCAGATCTTGCAGCGCGGCCTGGTGGCCGGCATGGACATCGTGGGCCAGGATTTCCGCGATGGCATCCTCTTCGTGCCAGAGGTGCTGCTGGCAGCCAAGGCCATGAAGGGCGCCATGGAGATCCTGCGGCCGCTGTTGACCGACGCCAAGGATGTGCAACGCCAGGGCACCGTGGTCATCGGCACCGTCAAGGGCGACATCCATGACATCGGCAAGAATCTGGTGGGCATGATGCTGGAGGGCGCCGGCTTCGAGGTGATCAACCTGGGCATCAACGTGGACGCCGAGCAGTTTCTGGCCGCGCTGCGGGAGTACAACGCCGACATTCTCGGCATGTCAGCCCTGCTGACCACCACCATGCCCTACATGCGCACGGTCATCCAGCGGCTGAACGAGGAGGGCATGCGGGAGCAGACCGTCGTCCTGGTGGGCGGCGCGCCGCTGACCGAAGCCTTCGCCGAGGACATCGGCGCCGACCGCTACTGCGAAGACGCGGCCGTGGCCGTGGAAGCGGCCAAGGTGTTCATGGAGATGAAGAAGCGTGACTCGTAATCCGTAGCCCGTAACCGTAACCCGGAGCGTGCGGGAGTTGTTTCTGGGCGGCGCTGATGGCTCGGCACGCGCCACAAGATCCTGCCGCCGGCGCGCTCCTGGGTCACAGGATTGCGGACGGAACACGGAGATCCCGCCGCCGGCATATTTTCGATCAGGCATCACGAATCAGGACGTTATCATGACCGACCGACTACTCGACCTGCTCCAACGCAAGGGGCTGCTGCTGGGCGACGGCGCCATGGGTACCATGCTGCAGCGCGCCGGGCTGACCGACGGCGGCTCGCCGGAGCTGTGGAATGTGGACCATGCCGACGCGGTGCGGGCCATCTACCAGGGCTACGCGGACGCGGGCAGCGATATCATCACCACCAACACCTTTGGCGGCACCCGCTATCGCCTCAAGCTGCACCACCTGCAAGGCCGCGTCTTCGAGCTGAACCAGGCCGGCGCGGCGTTGGCGCGGGAGGTGGCCGGCGACGAGCGGCTGGTGGCCGGCTCCATGGGGCCGACCGGCGAGCTGATGGAGCCGCTGGGACCGTTGACCATCGCGGAGGCGGCCGCGGCCTTCGCCGAGCAGGTTGCCGGCCTGGCCGCGGGCGGCGCCGATTTCCTTCTGGTGGAGACCATGAGCTCGCTGGACGAGGTGCAGGCCGCGGTCGAGGGCGCACGCCAGGCCAGCACGCTGCCGGTGGTGGTCACCATGACCTTCGACACCAACTATCGCACCATGATGGGCGTGACGCCGGCCCAGGCTGTGCAGACCCTGCACAGTTGGGGCGTGACGGTGATCGGCGCCAACTGCGGCAACGGCCCGGCCGAGATCGAGCGCATCATGTGGGAGATGGCCCAGGCCCGGCCTGAGGGCGCGGTGTTGATGGCGCAGTCGAACGCCGGTCTGCCCCGCTGGCATGAGGGCGAGATCTCCTACGACGGCACGCCTGAGGTGATGGCCGGCTACGCCCAACGGATGCGCGCCCTGGGCGTTCAGGTGATCGGCGCCTGCTGCGGCAGCACGCCGGAGCACCTGGCTGCCATGCGCCGCGCGCTGGACGGGCCGCCGCTGATGGGTTACGAGCCGGCCTTCGCGGCCGACGCGTCTGCGCCGCAGAGCGCGCCGGCCGGCGACGGCGCGGCCCGCCGCGCGGCCCGCCGCGCCCAGCGGACGGCTGAGTAAGTCGCCGGCTGGCAAGAGCGCAGAAGAATCTGGATTTCCGGGCCACATTGCGCAGTTGCCGCCACGCTTTCTGCCCTTTGCGGTCTTTGCGTCTTGGCGTGAGACGCGGATTGCGCAGTTGCCGCCATGCTTTCTGCCCTTTCTGCCGTTTGCGTCTTGGCGTGAGACGCGGTTCGTGACGGGCTGAGATTGCAGCTTGAACGAGGATTGACTATGGAAAACCTGACGGCCCGTTTGCAGCGCAAAGATTTTCTGCTGCGCCTGGCGCTGTTGGCCGGGGCGTTGGTCGCGGCCCTGCTGCTGGCCAATGTGGCCGCGTCGTTGCTGGAGATCTGGCGCCTGGACCCCGGCGCGACCGTGCCGGGCCCGTGGAGCGATCTGTTCAACACCGCCCGCGCCTCGCAGCGCAGCGACACGCTGGCGCTGCTGAGCCTGGCGCTCTTCGGCGGCGCGGCCCTGGCCTGCCTGGTCTTCGTTCTGGAGCAGGTCATCCGCTGGCTATGGACCTGGCTGCAGGATCTGCTGCGCAAATAATGCCTGTTGGTTGAGTAGGCCGCCGTATCGAAACCAACGCCCCGTGTCTGTTGGTTGAGTAGGCCGCCGTATCGAAACCAACGCTCCAAGTCTGTTGGTTGAGTAGGCCGCCGTACCGAAACCAACGCCCCAAGTCTGTTGGTTGAGTAGGCCGCCGTATCGAAACCAACGCCCTGGATTGATCGAGGTGACGCATGGATGGCGCGTTCCCCTGGCGCTACAGCCGTTGGGAGTCAGGCCAGAGCACCCCAGTCGATGGCGCAGTGATCGACGAGGGCCTGGTGCGCATCCATGTCAACGGCCAGGAGCTGACTCCGCTCATGGCCACGCCGCGCGACCTGGACCTGCTGGCGCTGGGCTTTCTGCGCTCCGAGGGCATCATCCAGAGCCGCGCGGATGTGCAACTGGTGCAGGTGCGCCCCAACCAGATGTGCGTGGACGTGTGGCTGCGCGATCTGACGGTGGAACTGCCATCCAAGCCGATCCTCACCTCAGGCTGTGGCGGCGGCGTCACCTTCGACGATCTCAGCCAACGCGCGCCGCCGGTGGCCTCCGATCGCCAGGTGACGCCGCAGCAGGTGGTGGATGGCATCCATCAACTGGCCGGTGCGGCGACCCTGTATCGGGAGACGCGCGGCGTTCACACCTCGGCCCTCAGCGACGGCCAGCAGTTGTTGGCCGTGGCCGAGGACGTGGGCCGGCACAACACGGTCGATAAGCTGTGGGGCTACTGCCTGCAGCGGGACCTCGACCCGGCCGGCCAGATGCTGCTGGCCACCGGCCGCGTCAGCTCCGAGATGCTCAACAAGGCGGCCAAGATGGGCGTGCCGGTGGTGGCCAGCCGGACTTCGCCCACCAGTTTGAGTGTGCGTCTGGCCCAGGAATGGAACATTTTGCTGATCGGCTATGTGCGCGGTCGCAGCTTCAACAGCTATGCCAGTCAATGGCGGCTAATTCTCTAGATGGCGATGGTAACCCTATGTCTGAACACAGCAACCGGCAACAGCTTTTCGAGGACCTGACCAATGCGCGGCGGGAATTGATGCGCTCGCTGCTCTTTTTGAGCGAGCCTGAGGCCGTGGCCTACGAGGGGGGCAACGATTGGTGTGTGCGGGATGTGATCAGCCACGTCACGGCGCGGGAGTGCCGAGCGCTGGCCGCGGCCCAGCACCTGGTGGAAGAGGGCGATCCCCACTTCCCTGGCCCGCTGGAGGAGCGCGAGTTCCGCAAAGCGGCTGCGCGCCGGCGGCGTGAGTTCGCGCTCGCCGAGGTGATCGACGAGCTGGAAGGCGCGCGCCGCCAGGTGCTGCGCTACACGCGCAAGATGCACAACAACGAACTATACGGCGCCTATCCCGTGCGCGTCACCGGGGAGAGCAAGAGCGTCGCCGACGTGCTGCACCGGCTGGTGGAGCACGACTACCGGCATGCGGCCGAGATTTGGCGGCAGCGCACGGAGAATGGCATGCTGCACCGGCTGGAGTTTCGTTTCATCGTCAACGACGAGCGGCATCGCTTCCTGAACGCGCTGAACAACATGTCGGAGCAGGAGATGCTCTCGGCCGAGGTGTGCGGATACTGGACGGCGAAGGATGTCATGGCGCATCTGTTGAGCTGGGACGAAGAGACGCTGCGCACGGTGGAGGAGTGGACCGGAGAGCGCGCGTGGCAGCAGGGCGCCCACTACGACGATGAATGGAACGAGTACGAGGTTCAACAGCGGGCTGGCATGGAGCTCAGCGAACTGATCGATGGGCTGAGCACCAGTCAGCGCAAGCTGGTCAACCTGATGGACCAGTTGACCGATCAGGAGTTGACAGCCATGGCGGCCGCGCCGTGGGGCGAGCGGATGTCGCTGCTCAGCTTCCTGTACGAGATGGCGCAGCACGTCGCAACGCACCGAGCCAACCTGGAGACGCTGCACCCGCCCGTGCGGCGCAGCCGCAAGAAGCGGTAGCGCGCGCGGTTGCATGTCCGGCTATCAGCCGGACATGTGCATTTTACAGCCGGAGGGTATACCGTGCGCCAATCGAGAGATCTCGTCGAGATATTCGGCTTTGCAGCGGACGACACTACAGAGTCTGCTAGAATGTTTTGGCGGCGCGTTGGGCTTCTTGCTTGACCAGACTTGGTCTGAGGAGGAAATCAGGAAGGCCTGGCGCGATCTGTTGGGCTAAGGACTCGCGTCGCCCTCTTCGGTCGCGTTGCTCTCCATCGCTGCGGCCTCCTCTGCTGACGACACCGCCGGCTCCGGCAGCGCAGCCAGCCCGGCGTTGGCCTGCAGGGCCGGCTCCAGCGCCAGCCGCCGGCCATAGATCGCGGCCAGCGTCGGGCCGGTGTGCTCCAGCGGCATGGCCGAACGCAGCGGCGCCTGGTCAGCCTGCCATTGCTGGTGCAGCGCCCCGAAGCTCCACTCGGCCGTGATCAGCCCCTCGGCGCTGTCCGCGCCCATATCCACCATCACGCCGCTGTAGCGCGGGGTCATGCTGGCCGGCGCGGCGATCAACGAACGCCCCACGTAAGGCTCCTCGTCGCCGCTGGTGAAGGGGTTGTAGCCCACGGCAAAGCTCAGCGCGCCGTAGACCTGATTGTCCTCCACCCGGGAGAGCAGCCCCAACCGCTGGCGGTGATACTGCACCGGCTGCGCGGTCGCGGCGACGCCGACCAACATCTCCGCCCCGCCATAGGCCAGGATGCGCCCCGCTTCGGGGTAGAACATGTCGTCGCCGATCAGCACCCCCAGCCGGCCAAGCGGGGTCTGGATCGCCTGCCAGGTGGGCGCGGCCTCGATCATGGGGTGCTCGTCGCGGGCCAGCGCCACGGCCCCTTGCTTGCCCAGCAGGCTGCCATCAGGCCCGAAGACCAGCGCCAGGTGACGCATCACGCGGTCGCTGGGGTCCTCAAGATAGCCGGCGCCGGCGACCACCACCATGCCGTGATGGCGCGCCAGATCGCTGAAGAGGGAGGCGGTGCTCTCCCACAGCAGGTCAGGCTGCTGGAGCAGCATCCCCTCCAGGGCGCGTCCGAAGTCAGCGCCCAGGACGCCGGCCGCGCCGCCGGCCAGCTTGGCCTGGGCGCGCGTCCAGAAGGAGGCGTTGGTGCGCCGGGCGCGGTCTGCCTGCCGCAGCAGCCCGGCGCCGCGCCCCTTGATCACCGGCGCGGCGGCCATCAGGCCGGTGAACTGGGGAAAGACCAGCAGCCTGGTTCGCTTGGTCTGGGCCAGGCGGACGAAGCGCACCAGGTGCTGCTCCAGCTCCTCCCGGTCCTGGGGCAGACGAATGCGCAGTTGCACGACGCCGACGACGAATTCTTCCATGTTTGGTATTCTCGGGTGGTGAACGGTGAACGGTGAACGGTGGACGGTTAACGGTGAACGGTGAACGGTGAACGGTGAACGGTGGACGGTGAACGGTGAACGGTGAACGGTGGACGGTGGACGGTGGACGGTGGACGGTGAACGGTGAACGGTGAACGGTGAACGGTTAATGGTTAACAGTGGACGGTGAACGGTGAACGGTGAACGGTGAACGGTGAACGGTGAACGGTCGTGTCCGATCACCGTATACCGTTTACCGTATACCGTATACCGTATACCGTATACCGTTCACCGATTACCGTTCCCCGATCGCCCGTTCCGCCGCGGCCAGGCGGGCCACGGTTCGCTGGCGACCGAGGATGACGATGGTCTCGAAGAGGGGTGGCGAGACCTTGGCGCCGGTGACGGCGACGCGCACTGTGTGCAGCAACTGGCGAATCTTCAGCCCCAGTTGGTCGCTCAGTTGGCGCAGGCTGGCCTCGACGCTCTCCCGCGTGAAGTCGGGCAGGGCGGCCAGCGTGGCCGCGCTTTCGTGCAGCGCCTCAACCGTCTGAGCCGCGCTCATCTTCTCGCCGATCAGCGTCTGGGGATCGGCAATCTCCAGCGGGCCGTCCACGAAGAAGAAATCGAGCATGGGCGCGGCCTCGGCCAGCGTCTTGATGCGCTCCTTGATCAGCGGCGCGGCCAGGCGCAGCTCGGGACGCGCGTCCAGGCTCTCGACGCTCATGCCCAGCGCCTGGGCCACGAAGGGCAGCAGCCGCCGGTAGAGATCGTCATCCTCCAACTGGCGGATGTAGACGCCGTTCAGCCAGACCAGCTTGTCGTAGGGGAAGGCGGCCGGCGCGGGGTTGATGTCGGCGATGGCGAAGGCGGCGATGGCCTGCTCCGGCGTGAAGACCTCGGTGCTGCCATCCAGACTCCAGCCGATATTGGCCAGAAAATTGCTCATGGCCTCGGGCAGGTAGCCGCCGGCGATGTACTCCTTGAGCAACACGGGGATGCTCTTGCCATCGGCGCCGACCGCGTGGCGCTTGCTCATCTTGCCCTTGCCGTTGGGGTTGAGGATCACCGGCAGATGCGCCCATACCGGCGGCTCCCAGCCAAAGGCTTTGTAGAGCAAAACGCCCAGCGGCGCGCTGTTCAGCCACTCGTCGCTGCGCATGATGTGGCTGATCTCCATCAGGTGATCATCCACCACGGCCGCCAGGTGGTAGGTGGGCCAGCCGTCCGACTTGAGCAACACCGCGTCTTGCAGCAAGCTGTGCTCGAAGGTGATCTCGCCGCGGATCGCGTCGTGGAAGGTAGTGCTGCCGGTCAGCGGCTCGATGGCCAGGCGGATGACGTGGGACGCGCCGGCGGCCTCATAGCTGGCCCGCTGCTCCGGCGTCAGATAGCGGCAGTGCCGGTCGTAGCCGGTCTGTTCCTTGCGCTCGGTCTGTTGTTGACGCACCTGCTCCAGCCGCTCTTCGCTGCAGTAGCAGCGGTAGGCGTGGCCCTGCTCCACCAGCCAGTCGGCCCATTGGCGGTAGATGGGCAGGCGCTGGCTCTGGCTGTAGGGGCCATGCTCGCCGCCGACCAGCGGCCCCTCGTCCCATTGGCAGCCCAGCCAGCGCAGGCCGGCCGTGAAATCATCCAGCGCATCGGCCACCAGCCGCTTCTGGTCGGTGTCCTCGATGCGCAGAATGAACTGACCGCCGTGGCGGCGGGCAAAGAGCCAGTTGAACAGCGCCGAGCGGGCCGAGCCGATGTGCAGGTAGCCGGTCGGGCTGGGCGCAAAACGTACGCGAACGGGTCGGTCGGACATGGTTTTTCTCGTGTTTTTGGGTGGCGGGTGGTCGGTGAACGGTGAACGGTGGTCGGTGGTCGGACGTTGGGAGATCACGCCGCGGTTTGGCCGCTTACGGTTTGTCGTTCACCGCTGCCAGCAGGCCGCGCAGCGCTGCCAGCACGGCGGCCTCCCGCGTGCGGGCCAGTGCGAGATCGCCGGCGGCCAGGATGCAGTGGCGCAGCTCGATGGCCAGGTCGGTGGGAAAGTCAGGGCGCTGGGCCAGCCGTTCGGTCACCAGTTGGTCGCTCAAGGCGGCGCTGCCCAGGCGGGCAATGGCCTTCCCGCCGCGCACCTGGGTCAAGGCCGCGGTGGCGCCGATGCCGTGCAGCACAATGGCCGCGCTCAGCAGGTCGTGGTTCAGGTCAGGCGCCAGGCCAGCCAGCGGCGCGGCCAGCTCCAGCAGCGCCACGATGGTCTCCAGCAGCTCGCCCGGTCGATGCGGCGGCGTCATGCTCAGCGCGCTGAGGAAATCGCCGTCGCCCAGAAAGCTGGCCAGCAGATCGGCCAACGGCTGCTGACTGATGCGGCTCACCGCCGCATGGATGGCCGCCAGCGCCTCGCCGATGTCGCCCACCGGCGCCGGCAGCAGGTCGGCCAGATCCATGCTGGCCGGGTCGGCTGGCGCGATGCTGTCCACACGCAGGCGGATGCGCCCTTCGTAGAGCTTGGCGCGGCCGCTGGCCTGGACGATATCGCCCGGCGCCAGCCAGCCGGCCGCCTCGTCCGCCTCTTCCCACAGCCGGCCCTCGACCTGGCCCGTGCGGTCGGTCAGCAGCAGGTGCATGTAGCGCCCCTTGCGGCCGTCGCGGTAGGGCGCCAGCCGCGCCTCTGCCACGCGAAAGAGACCGGATACCTGGTCGTCGGGCTTGATGGCGGCGATGGGGGTGGGGTTCATTGCTTCTGTTGCACCTTCGTCCACTCATCTTTCAGCGCCACGGTGCGGTTGAAGACCAGGCGCTGGGGCGTGGAGTCGGGATCGACGCAGAAGTAGGCCAGGCGCTCGAACTGGTAGCGGCTGCCGGGAGCCGCGCCGGCCAGGCTGGGCTCGACATAACAGTGACGCGTTTCCAGCGAGTTGGGGTTGATGTTGTCCATCCAATCCCCCCCGTCGGGCGCGTCGTCCGGGTTCTCGGTCAGGAAGAGCCGGTCGTAGAGCCGCGCCTCGGCGGGCAGCGCGTGGGCAGCCGACACCCAGTGGATGGTGCTCTTGACTTTGCGACCGTCGGGGGCGTTGCCGCCGCGGGTCTCCGGGTCGTAGGTGCAGAGCAGCTCGACCACATTGCCCGCATCATCCTTGACCACATCCACGCACTTGATGAAGTAGCCGTAGCGCAGCCGCACCTCGCGGCCCACGGTCAGGCGGAAGTACTTGGGCGGCGGCGTCTCGCGAAAATCGTCCTGCTCGATCCATAGCTGGCGGCTGAAGGGAACCTGGCGCACGCCGGCGTCCGGATCCTCCGGGTTGTTGACCGCGTCCAGCCACTCCACCTGGTCCTCGGGGTAGTTGATCAGCGTCACCTTGAGCGGATCCAGCACGCCCATCACCCGCAGCGCGTGCCGGTTCAGGTCCTGGCGCACGGAGTATTCGAAAAGCGCCAGGTCCACCACGCTGTTGTTCTTGGCCACGCCGATGCGCTCGTTGAAATCGCGCAGCGCGGCCGGCGTCACCCCGCGGCGACGCAATCCGCTGAGCGTCGGCATGCGCGGGTCGTCCCAGCCGTTGACGATCCCCTCGTTGACCAGCTTAAGCAGGCGGCGCTTGCTCATCAGCGTGTAGGTCAGGTTCAGGCGGGCGAACTCGATCTGCTGCGGCGCGTGGATGCCCAGCGCCCGGATGAACCAGTCGTAGAGGGGCCGGTGATCCTCGAACTCCAGCGTGCAGATGGAATGGGTGATCCCCTCGATGCTGTCCGACTGGCCATGGGCCCAGTCGTAGGTCGGGTAGATGCACCAAGCGTCGCCTGTGCGCGGGTGCTCGGCGTGCAGGATGCGCACCATCACCGGGTCGCGCAGGTTCAGGTTGGGGGAGGCCATGTCGATCTTGGCGCGCAGGGTGCGGCTGCCGTCGGGGAACTCGCCGGCCTTCATGCGCTCGAACAGGTCCAGGTTCTCCGCCGTCGTGCGGTCGCGGTAAGGGCTGGCGCGGCCCGGCTCGGTCAGCGTGCCGCGGTACTCCCGCACCTCGTCCGCGCTCAGGTCGCAGATGTAGGCCTGGCCCTGTTTGATCAACTGCACAGCCCAGTCGTAGAACTGCTGGAAATAGTCGGAGGCGTAGAAGAGCCGGTCTTCCCAGTCCGCGCCCAGCCAGCGCACATCGGCGATGATCGAGTCGATGTACTCCTGCTCCTCTTTGGTCGGGTTGGTGTCGTCGAAGCGCAGGTTGAACTTGCCGCCATACTGCCGGGCCAGTCCGTAGTTGAGCATGATCGACTTGGAGTGGCCGATGTGCAGATAGCCGTTGGGCTCCGGCGGGAAGCGGGTGTGCACGCGGCCGGCAAAGCGGCCCGTTTGATTGTGGCCGTCGATGATGTCGGTGATGAAGTTGGATTGCGTTGGGGTCTCGCCGTTGCTCATGTTTTTCTGTTCCTGGTGGTGAAGTCAGATTGGCCCAATCTGTCAGACTGGGCCAATCTTGCCAGCGGGCATTTTATCACAAGACGGCCATCCGCGCCAGACAAGCATGGAGAACTGCTGCAAGCTGGCCCGCGGGCGTTGATCCTGACTTCTCTCTCTTTCTTGCTGCTGTGATATAATCACCCCATGGTTGACGCCAGTGTTCGCCGATCTTTGTTGCTTTGTGCGTGGTTCGCCCTGTTGCTGACAGCCTGCGGTCAGGTGGTCACGCGTCCCACCGCCCAGGCCGCGGCCACCCGCACCCCCACGGCCACCCTGGCCCCGCCCGGCATCACCCCCACGGCCACGCCCGACACCTACATCCCGCCCCCCACGGCCACGCCGACCGCCACGCCGGAACCGATCATCCACAGCATCCAGCCGGGTGAGAATCTCTACATTATCGCCGCCCGCTATGACGTTGCGCACGATCTGCTGCGCGATGTCAACGGCATCGAAAACGAGCGCGCCTTGCAGGTCGGCCAGCAGTTGCTGATCCCCGTGGCCGGCTGGGGCGGCCCGGCCGAGCCCACGCCCACCGTCACCCCCACCCCCTGGCCGGCGCAGGTGGAGAACGTCTATTTCCATCCCAGCCCGCTGGGCGAGCTGACCGTGCTGGGCGAGGTGGTCAACGCCAGCGCCAGCGACCTGGAGCAGGTGGTGGTGCAGATTGCCCTCTACGACGACGCGGACCGCCTGCTGGCCAGCCAGTCGACGACTGTGGCGCTGGATGTGCTGGCGCCCGGCCAACGATCGCCCTTCGCCGTGCTCTTCACCCAGGCGCCGGAGCGCTACGCCAGCTACCAGGCCACGGTGCTGTCGGCCGTGCCGGCCTACTTGGGCACCAGGCAGCGCCAGTTGGAGCCGGTCGATGTGACGCTGGATCAGAGCACGACCGGCATGGCGCGGCTGTCGGGGCGACTGCGCAACAACGGCGCCGTGGAGGCTTTCGATGTGAGTGTGGTGGCCACCCTCTACGATCCCCTGGGGCGGGTGGTGGGCACCCGCAGCATGGCCGCCGATCCGCCGGTGATCGCCTTCGGCGGCGGCGAGGCCACGTTTCAGATCGAGCTCGTCCCGGCCGGGCCGGTCTCCAGCTACACGGTGCAGGTTCAAGCGCGCCGTCTACCATGAGCAAGGACTTGATGAACCACGCCAATCGTCCCAAACTCCCCGCGCGGGTCAGATTCCTGCGCCACCTCGCCTGGCTGATCCTGCGGCTGTTCACCCGCCTTGAAGTGCATGGCGTCGAGAATTTCCCCGTCACCGGCAGCGCCCTGATGATCATGAACCATCTGCACTGGCTGGATCCGGTGATCGGGGTGGCCATCATCGAGCGCCCCACCGTGATGTTCACCGCCGAGAAGTGGGAACACAGGCCGGTGATCGGCGACGTGCTGCGCTGGTCGCGTCGGGCCATCTTCGTGGTGCGCGGCGAGCTGGATCGGCGCGCGCTGAACGAGGCGTTGGCGGTGATCCAGCGGGGCGACGTGTTGGCCCTGGCCCCCGAAGGCACGCGCAGCAAGACCGGCGCTTTGCAGCAGGCGCGCGACGGCGCGGCCTATCTGGTCAGCCGCACCGGCGCGGTGGTTGTGCCGGTGGTGGCCTATGGCCAGGAACAGGCCGAGCGCCAGTGGAAGCGGCTGCGCCGGCCGCACATCGTCGTGCGCGTGGGGGAGCCCTTTCGCTTCGAGGACACCCCCAACAAGGCCCGCAGCCGCGATCTGCCCCCTTACACCGAGGTGATGATGCAGCGCCTGGCGGAGCTGCTGCCGCCCAGCTACCGCGGCGTCTACGGCGACCAGTCTGGCCCGCCGCCGACCCCCTGACGCCAGGCCTGGGCCAGCCGCACCCATTCGGCCAGCTCCAGCGTCTCAGCCCGGCGCTGGCCGTCGATCCCCGCCTGGTGCAGCATGGCATCGATCCGCTCCTGGGGGAGCCCCAGATTGGCCCGCAATGAGTTTCTGAGCTGCTTGCGGCGCTGGCCAAAGCCCGCCCGCGCCAGCGTGAAGAACGCCTCTTCATCGGAGGGGGCCACGGGCGGTTGACTCCAGGGCCGCAGCCGCAGAATCGCCGAATCGACCTTGGGCGGGGGGTAGAAGGCGCCGGCCGGAATACGCGCCATGATCTCCGGCTGGGCGAAAACCTGCACACTGACAGCCAGCAGGCTCATCTCCGGCGGCCGGGCGATGATGCGCTGCGCCACCTCGCGCTGGACGGTGAGCACGGTCAGGGCTGGCGGCGGCGTGGCCGTGAGCAGATGGCGGATGGCTGCGGAGGTGATGTAGTAGGGCAGGTTGGCGACGACCTTATAAGGCGCGGTGGCCGAGGGCGGCTGGTGATTGGGGACTGCGTCGCAGGGGCCGTCCGGCGCGGCGGGCGGGAGGCGCATGGCCAACGCGGCGGGATCGAGCTGCAGGATATCGCCCTGGACGACGGCGACGTTGTCGTGGCCGGCCAGGGTCTCTTGCAGCGCCGGCAGCAGGCTGGCGTCCAGTTCCACAGCCACGACGCGGCCGGCCTGGCTGGCCAGCCGCGCGGTCAGCGTGCCCACCCCCGGCCCCACCTCGAGCACCGTATCCGCGCGGCTCAGCTCCGCCGCGGCCACGATGCGATCCAGGTGTACCGGGTCGGCCAGGAAGTTCTGGCCCAGGCGCTTCTTCAGATGCAGGCCATGGCGCCGGAGCAGTTCCGCCAGGCGGAGCGGGGTGTCGTTCATGGGTGAAACCGGGTTGGGCTCTCAGTCCTCGTCCAGTTGCAGCACCGACATGAACGCCTCTTGGGGGATTTCCACGGCGCCGACCATCTTCATCCGCTTCTTGCCCTTCTTTTGCTTCTCCAGCAGTTTGCGCTTGCGGGTGATGTCGCCGCCATAGCATTTGGCCAGCACGTCCTTGCGCATCGCCTGCACGTTGGCCCGGCTGATGACTTTGTTGCCGACCGCGGCCTGGATGGGAACCACGAACATCTGCCTGGGAATCACCTCTTTCATCTTGGTGACCAGGCGCTGCCCCTTGCGATAGGCATCGTCGCGGTGGACGATGATGCTCAGCGCGTCCACCGGCTGCTCGTTGACCAGCACATCCAGCTTGACCATGTCGGCCGGCCGGTATTCGTCGAAGTGATAGTCCAGGCTGGCATAGCCGCGCGTGCGGGCCTTGAGCTCGTTGTAGAACTCGGTGAGGATCTCGGTCAGCGGAATCTTATAGCTGAGCAGCACGCGGCGCTGATCCAGATACTCCTGCGCCACGAACTCGCCCCTTCGGCTGGTGACCATGTCCATCACCGCGCCGATGTACTCCGTGGGGGTGAAGACCTCGATGCGCACCCAGGGCTCGCGGATCTCGGTGATGTGGTTCGGCTCCGGCAGCTCGGCCGGGCTGTCCACCACGATCTCCGTGCCGTCGGTCTTGGTCACCTCATACTCCACGCTGGGCGCGGTGAAGATCATGTCCAGGTCATATTCACGCTCCAGCCGCTCCTGGATGATCTCCATGTGGAAGAGCCCCAGAAAGCCACAGCGGAAGCCAAAGCCCAGCGCCTGGCTGGTCTCCGGCTCGTAGACCAGCGACGCATCGTTCAGTTGCAGCTTCTCCAGCGCATCGCGCAGCAACCCATAGTCTTCGGCCGCGCTGGGATAGAGGCCGGCAAAGACCATCGGCTTCATCGGTTGATAGCCGGGCAGCGGCTGGCTGGCTGGCTCGTCATGCCAGGTGATGGTGTCGCCCACGGCCAGGTCGCGCACCGTCTTCAGCCCGGTGGCCACGTAGCCCACTTCGCCAGCCTCCAGCCGGCCGATGGGGCTCATGCGCGGGGCAAAGACGCCGATCTCCAGCGGCTCCAGCCGCGCGCTGGTGGACATCAGCCGCAGCGGCCGCGTGTTGTCAAGCACGCCGTCCACCACGCGCAGATAGGCGATCACCCCCTTGTAGGAGTCGTAATGGCTGTCGAAGATCAGGGCGCGCAGCGGCTGGCGGCGGCTGCCGTGCGGCGGCGGCACATGCTTGACCACCGCCTCCAGCACATCGTGGATGTTGGTGCCCTCCTTGGCCGAAACCCGTGCGATATCCTCGGCCGGCGTGCCGATCAGATCCTCCAGCTCCTGGGCCACATCGTCCGGCTGGGCCGAGATCAGGTCGATCTTGTTGACCACCGGGATGATCTCCAGGTCGGCGCCCATGGCCAGGTAGAGATTGGCCAGGGTCTGGGCCTCGATGCCCTGGGTGGCGTCCACCACCAACAGCGCGCCCTCGCAGGCCTGCAAGGCGCGGCTGACCTCGTAGGAGAAATCCACATGGCCGGGGGTGTCGATCAGGTTGATCTCATAGGTCTGGCCATCCTGGGCGCGATAGCTCATGCGCACGGCTGACGCCTTGATCGTCACTCCCTTTTCGCGCTCCAAATCCATCGAGTCCAGCACCTGATCCTTCATCTCCCGGTCGGAGATGGTGCCGGTGGCCTGGAGCAGGCGGTCGGCCAGCGTGCTCTTGCCGTGGTCGATGTGGGCGATGATGCAGAAATTGCGTATGTGTTCTTGGTCCATAGAATCCGATGGGTCTTCTGGCGAAACGTTTCGGGCCTCTGACAGGTGGAGATTTGGGCAACCCTGAGCTTGACAGTGAATGCTGCGCGCCAGATTATACTACAGGCGGTAGAAAAGCCCGAATGCCCGCGTCCGATTCTCAATGGCTGTAGGTTGTTTCTGACGCTTGTATCTGGCGCGATAGTGTGCTAGAATTGCGTTCGTCAGATGGTATTCGTCGTCTCATCCCAGTCGCCGGAGGATTGTCCTATGTCAAAAGAGAGCATCGTCGACGCCAGCGTTCCCAGCGCTGGACGAGTCTATGATTACCTGCTGGGCGGCCACCACAATTTTGAGGTGGATCGCCGGGCAGGGGATTACATCGCCAACCTCGCTCCTTTCGTTACGAAATTTGTGCGCTTGCAGCGATGGTGCCTGCAGGATGTCGCCCATGAGTTGACCACGGTGCGCGGTTTCGATGTCATCATCGATTTTGCTTCCGGGCTGCCCACGCAGGACAATCTGCACGTGGTCGCCCCCAAGGGAACCACGATCATCTACTCCGACTATGATCCGGTGGTGGTGCAATACGCCCGGGAGATTCTGGGCGACACCCCCAACGTCTACTATTTCGAGGCCGACGCCCGGCGACCGGAGGCGCTTCTCAATCACCCCGATGTGTTGGAGATTCTCAATGGCCGCCGCAGAGTAGCTGTCGTCTCCTGGGGCTTGGGACTCTTCATCAGCGATGATGATCTCCGCCATGTCGCCCAATATCTGTATGAATGGACCGACAGCCAGGGATGCTGGGCCTTCAACCTGCAAGGCGCCGGTCTCAGTCGCAGCCATCCGGCCGGCGCTTTGATTCTCGATACCTACGCCAAGATGGGCTCACCCGCCTTTGTGCGCAGCAAAGAGGAATACCTGGAGATTCTGAAGCCGTGGCATGTAGATGACAAGGGCCTGATCGCCCTGCTGGATTGGCATGGCCTGGATGCCAGCGAGATGTCCGACATCGATGTCGATCAGTTCGGCTCGGCCGGAGCGGGCTACGGCGCCTACCTGATCAAATAATGGCCGGACCCGCGGCTGATCGATGATCCTTGGGTCAGGCCGGCCCTTCGACGGCCCACGGCAGGAGCCCGATCTGCGTATATCCGCCCATCCCCACGACCGTATTCTATGGCCGATCATACCCTCAACGACGAACAAGCCATTGAGTTGACAGCGCTTCTCCTGAAGAATCTGCGAGAAGCGCTGTTTGATAGCCGAGCCTATTTGCGCCCGGCTGATTTGCAGCGGGTCGCCGATGCCCAGGCCCAGATCTTCCTGACCTACCTGGACAGCCGCGACGCTGAGGCGGTGCGCCGTCATGGCGCCTACCTCTGCACCGTCGGCGTGGGCGAACAGGCGGTCCTGCGCATCAATCGCACCTTGCAGCGTTTTGGGCTTCAGCGCCTGACAGGGGAGGAGTTGGCCGGCTTCTTGGAGCAGGTGGATGAGTATCAGCGCCGCGTGGTGGAGGGCTACATCGCGCAGAATACGACCCAGATCCTGGAGGAGCAGGAGCGCATCCGGTCGGCCTTGCAGCAAAATCTGCAACGCTACACCTTGCAGCTGGAGACTGCGGCCGAGCTGGCCAGAACCGCGATTTCCACCCTGGAGTTGGGCAGCCTGCTCACCTCCACCGTCGATCTGATCGGTGCACGCTTTGGCCTGGACTACGTCGCCATCTACCTGCTGGACGAAGATGACCGCTACGCCGAGCTGTGGGCCGCCACCGGCGCCGAAGGCCGGATCCGCCTCTCTGCCCGCCACAAGCTCCGGGCCAACAGCGGCAACAGCGTGGGCAAGTGCCTGGCCTCCCGGCAGCACATCCTCCAGGTGTTGCGCAGCGAGGAGCAATGCCCCCCCAGCCCATCCTGGCTTGAGGACACCCGGGCGGAGATGGTCTTGCCGTTGATCACCCACGGGCGGGTGATCGGCGCCCTCAGCGCGCAGAGCACCCGGGCGGGCGCGTTCTCCTCTCAGGATGTCATCGGTTTCCAGATCATGTGCGATCAGTTGGCCAATGCCATCGAGAATTCCCGCCTCTATGCCGATGCCCAGCGCCGCGCGGAGGATCTGGCCCACGCCTACGACCAGCTCAAGGAGCTGGAGACGCTCAAAGACCAGTTCATGCAGAACATCTCCCATGAGCTGCGCACGCCGCTGACCATGATCCGGGGCTATGCCGAGTTCATGCTCGGCGGACAACTGGGCGAAGTCGATGACTTCCAGCGGGACGCCTTGCAGGTCATCCTGCGCAACTCAGAGGCGCTCAGCGATATGGTGACCGACATTCTGGCCATGCTGGAGCTCAGCGCCACCAAGGTCGCCTTGAGCGCGCTCTCCATGCAGGATGCCGTGCAGGACAGCGTGACCGGCTTCCAGATCGTCGCTGCCACCAACGGCGTGGCCCTGAGCGCAGACCTGGCCCCCGGCAACGGCGCCTGTCCCGTCATGGCGCGGCCTGACCATCTGCGCCGCATCATCGACAACCTGCTGGGCAACGCGCTCAAGTTCACCCCTGCCGGCGGGCAGGTGCATGTCCGGCTGTGGGAACGGGAGCAGCGCGTCTATCTGGAAGTCTCCGACACCGGCATCGGCATCCCGGTTCATTTCCAGGAACGCATCTTCGAGCGCTTCTTCCAGGTGGACAGCTCCCAGCGGCGATCCCGCGGCGGCGCCGGCCTGGGGCTGGCCCTGGTGCGGGAGCTGGTTCAGAGCTACGGGGGCAGCGTCAGCGCCGCCAGCCCAGGAGTCGGGCAGGGCAGCACCTTCACCGCCATCCTGCCGCGGGCGCCCCTCTGACCGGCGCCTGCTTCCACCTCAAAGCAACCCCAACCGTTGGCGAAAATCGGCCACCGTGGAGGCCAGCCCCTGCTCCAGCGGCGTTGCCGGCGTCCAGCCGCCCAGCACCCGCTGGGCTTTGCTGATGTCGGGCCGCCTCTGCTGGGGATCGTCCACCGGCAGCGGCCGGCGCACGATGCCGGCCGGATTGCCGGTCAGCCTGTTGATGGTCTCGGCGAACTGCAAGATGGTCATCTCCGCAGGGTTGCCGATGTTCACCGGCTCCGGCTCCTCCGAGTGCAGCAGACGCACCACCCCCTCCACCAGGTCGCTGACATAGCAGAAGCTGCGGGTTTGGCTGCCATCGCCGTAGACGGTCAGCGGCTGGCTGTGCAGCGCCTGATAGATGAAGTTGGGCACCACCCGGCCATCGTTGATGCGCATGCGCGGGCCGTAGGTGTTGAAGATGCGCACAATGCGCGTCTCCAGGCCGTGCGTGCGCTGGTAGGCCAGGGTCAGCGCCTCGGCGAAGCGCTTGGCCTCGTCATACACCCCGCGCGGGCCGATAGGGTTGACGTTGCCCCAGTAGTCCTCGGTCTGGGGATGCACCAGCGGATCGCCGTAGACCTCCGAGGTGGAGGCCAGCAGGAAGCGGGCGGCCTTGGCCTTGGCCAGTCCCAGCGCCTTGTGGGTGCCCAGCGCGCCCACCTTCAGCGTCTGGATCGGATAGTTGAGATAATCCACCGGGCTGGCCGGCGAGGCGAAGTGCAGCACTGCATCCAGCGGCCCCTCCACGTAGATGTACTGGGTCACATCGTGGAAGATGAAGCTGAAGCGGCGATCTCCCGCCAGGTGGGCGATGTTGTCGGTGTTGCCGGTGATCAGGTTGTCCATGGCGATGACCGTGTGGCCATCGGCCAACAGCCGGTCGCACAGATGCGAGCCAATGAATCCGGCGCCGCCGGTGATCAGAATGCGCAAGGGTCGTGCTCCTTTCGTGGGGAACTCAGGGGGATCGGAGTTCCTCCGGCGCCTTTTCGGCGCCGGTCAGCCGTGTCATCAATCCTAGGGTTAACATAAACAGCAGCATCAGATCGACGAGAAACAGCGAATTGTCGATCAGGCCGTGCGCCAGGGTGGCGACCAGCGAGGCCAGCAGCCCCAGCAGCAGCGCCCGGCGGTCGCCGCTGGCCCGCTTGAAGGCCGGCCAGCCCTGCCAGAAGGCGGCCGTGAACAGCCAAACGCCCACCAGCAGGCCCAAAAAGCCCAGCCGCGTCCAGAAATCCAGCGCCACATTGTGCGGGTGGCTCAGGTTCAGCTCCTGCCAGGCCGTGGGCAGGGCGTAGCGCGTGCGATAGGCATAAAGGAAATTGTCCAGCCCGACGCCCAGCCAGGGGTGATCCAGCGCCATGTTCAGCGCGCCGCGCCAGAGCTGCACCCGCTGGAAGCTGGTGCCTCCTTGCAGGTCGAACAGCCCGGCGAAGCGCTCGGTGGCAAAGAGGGGCAGGAGCGCCAGCGCGCCCACGGCCAACGCGCCCAGCGCGATCCAGCGCCAGCGCCCGCCGGCCGCGAAGCCGATGAACAGCACGGCCGCGGGCAGCGCCAGCAGCAGCCCCCCTTTGCTGAAGGTCAGCACCAGGCCCAGCAGAATCAGCAGGCTCAACAGACCGGCCGCCAGCCGGCGTCGCCGATCGCGGCCAAAGGCCGCCACTGCCAGCATGATTGGCAGGGCATGGCCCAGGTAGAGCGCCAGGTTGTTGGGGGAGCCGAAGGGGCCGCGCACCCGCCAAACCCCCTCGGCGCCGATCAGACCGACGCCGCCCACGGCCTGGACGAGGCCCCAGCCGGCCACCGCGGCCGCGCCCAGGCCGATGCCCCAGACCAGCGGCCACGGGTCGAAACGTTCCTGCCCATCGGCCGGCGCCAGTCGCACCAGCCCGTAGGCCAGCACGCCGGTCACGATGACGGTGCGCAGCTCCCGCAGCGCCACGCCCAGGTGGTCGGCCGCGACCAGCGAGACCAGCGCCGTCGCCAGCAGCGCCAACACCGGCCAGTCCAGCCCACTGAGGCGCAGGGGCGGCAGGGTCGCACGGACGGCCTCCCATCTCCGCCCGCGCCCGCCCGCGGCCGCTTCGCTGGCCAGCCGCGCGGCCAGCGCCGCCGCCAACAGCCAGGCCGTGACCTCCACCGGGCTGAACGACCACCCCAGCAGCGGCAACGGCGCCAGGAAGAGCGGCGCGGCGGCCGCCAGCAGCGCCAGTCCGGTGGCCGGGAAGAGGACAAAGAGCGCCCAGAGCAGCCCCAGCCCGGCCAGTTGCAGGGGCGCAGGGCCGAGGGCCACGGCGAGGCAGAGCACAGCCAGCAGGATGAAGCGCAGCGCGGTCGGGACGCGCTGCGCCGGCGCGAAGACCGAAGGCGCAGCGGCCGCGGGTTGCGTCGTTGCCCGGCGTCGTTCCAGTCCCCACAGCCCCGCGCCCGTCAGCGCGACGCCGCCCAGCCCCAGCGCCCACACCGGCCAGCCGGGCCAGCGTCCGGCGTCCTGGTTGTCCACATGCACGGCCAGCAGCGGCCACTGCTCCCAGCCGCCGCTGGCGCTGATCTCGGCCAGATGCGGCCCCGGCGCGAGGCCGCGCGCGACGATGACGGTGGCTTGTTGCCCCAGCGGATCGTGCAGCAGCAGGTTGGCCCGGCGGGCGGCGTCGCTGGGCAGGGCATTGGCCGGCGCGCCGTCGATGGCCACCTCCAGAAAGCCCCAGTAAGGGCCCCGTTGCACCGTCAGCGCCAGGGTGGCGCCCTCGAAGGGCAGGCGCAAGCGGTTGTTGTGCAGCGTCGCGCCGTGGGGCGGATCCGCGGCCAGCGCCCTCTGCCGCCAGCCGCCCTCGGTCTCGATGATCGGCCAGTCCACCGGCCAGTTGCCCGGCCCTAGGGGGTGGTCGGACTGCGCCCAGCCGCTCAGCGCGGCCAGCGTCAAGGTGGGCTGGCCGTCGGGGCTGACCAGGGCAAAGCCCCAGCGCGGGTCGTCGGCCGGCTGGGCTGGCTGCCACGCGGCCCAGGCGCTGCCCCCCTGCCACTCCCAGTGCCGCCGCGCCCATTCCAACGCCTCCACGGCCCAGGCGGCTTGCGTGGTCCGCTCGACGCCGGGCCAGACTTCGGCCTGCGACGCTGGCGAAGATGGTTCGGCGGCCCCCGCGTCGTCGCTGCGCCAGCCAAAGGACGCCAGCCAGAGGGGTTTGGCCGCGTCGCCCCGGCGCACCATCACTGAGCGCAGCAGCTCGGCGCGCCGGAAATTCAGCGTCCCGGCCGCGGGCGGCTCGTCGGGCGGGCGCTCGAAGCCGTAGGGCTGGGCCGCGGCCGCGTCGAACCAGGGGGCAGCGCCGGCCGCATAGAGCGCATCCAGAAAGGCCACGTCGCTCTGGTTCAGCCCGCCGGCCTCCACCGTGGGGGCCAGGGCCGCCAACAGCACCACGGCGTCGGCGTCGGCGCTGCGCACCTGCACCGCGCCCTCCCGCAGCAGGGCGCCGTAGTCAGCGGCATCGACATAACGATGACCCCAGTGCGGGGCGATGTTGGGCTCATCCCAGATCTGGTAGTAGCGCAGGGTGGCGCCGTAGCGTTGGGCCAGCGCGGCGGCAAAGCGGCCAAAATCGGCGCGGCTGGCCGGCGGGGCCAACGGGTTGGCGGCGTCTTCCTCCGACCGCGCCCAGGCGGGGGAGCCGTCCAGCACCGCGACCAGATCCAGCCCGCGCGCGTCCACCGCGGCCACCAGCTCGTCCCAGCTTTCCCAGGCAAAGGCCCCCTGTTCCGGTTCGATTTGATCCCAGGGGAAGCGTTGGCGCACCCAGCCGAAGCCGGCGGCGGCGATGGCGTCCAGCGCGGCGTTCCGCTCCTGGGCGCTGGCCTTCTCCAGCGCGATGTTGACCCCCAGATTGCGCGTCAAATGGACGGCGGCGGGCGGCGCCAGGTCGGGGTGAACCGCGGCCGGTTGCTGCGCCAACGCCAGCCCGGTGGCGCCGGCCAGCATTGCCAGCCCTGCCAGAAGAATTACCAACCACTTGCTCATGGGGAGAGAATCCTACCACAGGCCGCGGCGTTTTGACGAATCAGGCGACTTGGGCTAGAATAGCCGAACTGGCCCGCGCCCTGGTGTTCAGATGGCAGCGGGCCAGCCGCGCTGGACAGCGGCGCGCATCAAATAAGATCACAGGACGCGTCTATTCTGGACTCCGCCGGGACCGGTCTCTGCCCGAGGCGGGCCACGGAGCTGCCAGACGCGTTCGGAAGCCCTTGCTGCACGGCGGCCGGGCGCGAAGACTAAAACGAGAGGTTATTCAGATGACGGATTTTTCGCTGCAAGTTGAGAAGCGAAGCGGCGCCGGCGGCAAGGGCCGACACCTGCGCGCGGCGGGCCTGGTTCCGGCTGTCGTCTACGGCGGCAATGGCGGGACGCAGACGATTCAGTTGGGCGCGCGCGAGCTGGATCGCACGCTGGATAAGGGCGGCGCGACCAGCCTGCTCTACCTGGTTGGTCCTGATTTCCCCAAGACCCGTGTCCTGATTCGCGAGTTGCAGCGCCATCCCGTGCGCCGCAACGTGCTGCATGTGGACTTCGTGCGCGTCGCGGCCGGCCAAAAGATCACCATGGCGGTGCCGCTGCACGTGGTGGGTCACGCGCCGGCCACCGAGCTTGGCGCGGTGCTCTTGCAGAATGTGGACAGCCTGGAGATCACCTGTCTCCCCGACGACCTGCCGCACGCGATCGAGATCGACGTTTCCGGCATGGCCGAGGTCAATGACCGCATCTTCGCCCGCGATCTGGCGCTGCCCGCCGGTGTGACCTTGGCCCACGACTTCGGCGATGAGCCGTTGGTGGCCATGAACCTGTCACGCGCGGCTGCCCACGCCGACGATGAAGAGGATGAGACGCCGGCTGAGGTGGAAATTATCAGCGAACGGCGCAAGGAAGCCGAATAACCGGCAGCCTCCCTGGCGTCCGACAGATACCCCACAGGCCACGCGCTGCGCGTGGCCTGTTTTTTTGTTCAGCCCAGACAGATCCCCAGCTCTAGGGCGGTCAGCACCAGATCGCAGGTAAGGGGCACGGTGCGGGGGACGCGCGCCACGCGCGCCAGGGGCAGATCGGCCAGCGTCGTGCCGCGCAGCGCGACCATCCGCCCCAGCCGCCCGCGCGCGATCAGTCGCACGGCCGCCGCGCCCAGGCGGGTGGCCAGCACGCGGTCGTTGCTGCTGGGCGCGCCGCCCCGCTGCACATGGCCCAGCACCGTCACGCGGATATCCCATTCCAGCTCTGAGCTGCCCACCAGATCGTCGCTCTGCCGTTCTTGCAGCAACTGCGCCAGGTGTTCGCCGATGCCGCCCAGGCGCAGCTTGTCCTGGCTGCCGGCGCGGTGGCGGAAGACCGGGCTGCCGCCGCGCACATGCGCGCCCTCGGCCACCACCACGATGGCCGAGCGCTGCACCGCGGCGAAGCTGTGGGTCAGCCGGTCGTAGACCGCCTCCAGCTCGAAGGGGCGTTCAGGGATCAGCACCACGTCGGCGCCGCCGGCCACCCCGCTGTGCAGCGCGATCCAGCCAGCCTGCCGGCCCATGACTTCGACGATCATGGCCCGATGATGGCTTTCGGCCGTGGTGCGCAGCCGGTCGATGGCCTCGGTGGCCACGCTGACGGCCGTGTCGAAGCCGAAGGTGTAGTCGGTGCCCTCCACGTCGTTGTCGATGGTCTTGGGCACCCCCACCAGCGGCGCGCCCATCTCGTGCAGCTCCCGGGCGATGCGCATGGTCCCATCGCCGCCGATCACCACCACCGCGTCCAGGCCCAGCGCTTCGATCCGCTCCAGCACGCGCGGAGTCACGTCCAGCGAGATGCGGCTGCCCTGTTGGCGCTTGGTGTAGAGGAAGGGGTTGGCCCGGCTGGCCGCGCCCAGGATGGTGCCGCCGCGGGCCAGGATGCCATAGACCGTTTCGTTGGTCAGCGGCGTGATGGCATCGTCGCCGCTGATCAGCCCCTCGAAGCCGTTGCGAATGCCGAGCACCTGCCAGCCATGCCCTTGCACGGCTGACTTAACCACCGCTCGAATGACCGCGTTGAGGCCGGGACAGTCGCCGCCGGCTGTCAGCACACCGATGCGTCGGACCTTGCTGGCTGTTTTGCCAGGGAGAAAGGATGGCATAGGACACCTCTCGCCGCTTGGTCAGGGAAATCGGGTGGTAAGCCACTGCATGGGGTCCACGGCAAAGCCGTTGACCCGCAGCTCCCAGTGCAGGTGATTGCCGGTGCTGAGGCCGGTGGTGCCCACGTGGCCGAGCAGATCGCCCGGCTGCACCTCCTGGCCGGCGCTGACGGCAATGTCGGTCAGATGCCAGTAGCCGCTGAAGACGCTGCCGCCGTGGTCGATCAGCACCGCGTTGCCGCGCACCTGGAGCGGCTCGGCCAGCGCCACCGTGCCCGGCGCCGGCGCGTAGATCGGCGTGCCCTGCGGCGCGGGGAAATCCTGGCCGGCGTGGAAGCCACTGACCGGGCCGCCGTTGTAGGAGCGCCGCTGACCGAAGGGCGCGCTGGTCAGGAATTCCTCGGCCAGCGGGCGCTGGAAGAACCGGCGCCAGCGGATCGGCGTGGGCGGCGCGTTCCAAAGCGCCATCATGCGCTCCAGCTCAGCCTGCACGAGCTCCGGCGCCAACAGCTCGCCCTTGTCATCGGGCAGCACGATGTCGAAGGTGGGGTAGGCGGCGTCCACCACCTGGATCGGCCAGGTTCGGCTGATGGTCTCGCCCGCGGCCTGCCAGGTCAGATCCAGCCAGACGAAGCCCGGCTCGGTCAGGGCATGGACGGCCGCCAGGCCCACCAGCGCATCGGCGCCGGCCGGCCGCAGGGGGATCTGCTGCGGCGCCAGCGCCAGGGTCACGCTGGCCGGCTGGCTGGCGTCCAGCTCGATCCGCACGGCCACCGTCTCACCCTGGCGCACGACGGCCGGGCTGGTGGTGATGGCGCGGATCGGGCCGGGGGGCAGGGCGGGCGATGGCTGGTCGGGCCGCGCCGGCAACAGCAGATCCTGGCCGGGCGCCAGCCGCTGGCCGGGCGCCAACTGGTTGATGGCCTGCAGGTCGGCCAGCTTCACGCCATGGCGCTGGGCCAGGCTGGCCAGCGTGTCGCGCGGCTGGGCTTCGATGGGCAGCAGCGGCTGGGCCGCGGCCGGCGCGATCAGCGTCTGGCCGACGGCGATGGGCGTCTGAGCGGTCAGCCCGTTGGCGGCTATCAGGGCCTCGACGGTGCTGCCGTACTGCCGGGCCAGGCTGGCCAGCGTGTCGCCCGGCTGGACCACATGGCGCGCCGGCGGCAGCGGCGCGGCCCGCGCGGCCGGGGCCGTGGCCAGCATGAACGCGCCGATCAACGCCAGCAGCGCGAGGGTCGCCGCGCCGCGGCGTGGAGGGGCGGCGGGCGGGCGGGCGGCCGGCCGATTCACCCGGTCGCCCGATAGCCTGAGTTCATTCATCGCTCATCGTTTCGGCCCCGGCCCAAGCGGGTCTACTCGTAGATCTCCGGCTTGAGCACGCCGATGAAGGGCAGTTGGCGGTAGTACTCGCCATAGTCCAGGCCATAGCCCACCACGAAGGCGTCTGGCACTTCGAAGCCCACGTAGTCGATGGGCACATCGATCTCGCGGCGGTCGCGCTTGTCCAGCAGGGTGCAGACGTGCAGCGTGGCCGGGTGGCGCTGGCGCAACATGCGCAGCAGATAGTCCAGCGTGCGGCCGGAGTCAACGATGTCCTCGACGATGATCACGTTGCGGTGCTCGATGGACTCGTCCAAGTCCTTCAGGATGCGCACGACGCCGCTGCTCTGGGTGCCGGCGCCATAGCTGGAGACGGCCAGGAAGTCCACAGCCAGCGGCAGATCGACGTGGCGCATCAGGTCGGCCAGGAAGAGCAACGCGCCCTTGAGCACGGCGATGATCAGGACCTGCTCGCCGGCAAAGTCCCTGTTGATGGCCGCGCCTAGCTCGGCGACCCGCTGCCTGATCTGTGCTTCGGTGATCAGAACCTCGGCGATGTCGTTGTAGAGACTGGGGGTGGTGGGCGTGCTGGTGGGCAAGGAGGCCTCCGGGGTGGGCAATGGCAGCGACCTTACTCGATTGTGACCCCTCGCCAGTCGCTGCTGGTGGCGGAGTCGACCACAGGGACTTGTTGCAGGGCGGCGGCCGGGCCGATGGGCTGCACCCACTGGCCGCTGACCCAGGCACGTTGGCGCTCGACGCAGCACACCTGCCACCAACTGCCGTCGGCCAGCCGGCTCAGCGCGCGCCAAATGCTGCCCGCGGTGGTCTGGCCAAGCAGGGAGGCCGTGGTGTCCGGCGCGCTGCGCAGGTTGAGAACCGCGGTATCGACGCGCAGCGCCGCAAAGCTGGGCGTGGGCGCGGGGGTTGGCGTCGGCGCGGGGGTTGACGTGGGCGCAGGGGGGGCGCTGGCCGCGGGCGCCGCGGGCGCGGCGTAGACCTGCCCCTCGCCGCTTTTGTAGCGACCGGCCCATTCGGCGGTCAGGCCCAGATAGCGGTCGCCATAGGCCTGGCTGGGTTCGATGTAGGTGCCCTCAGGCCATTCGTTGAAGGAGGTGATGATCACCCAGTCGGGGTTGCTGGCGATGGCTGCCTGCCAGGTCTGGACATAATACGCGCCATCCTCGCGGCCGCGGGCAAAGGCGTTGCCGCGGCCGGTGCGGGTGTCGTTGTAGCCCGGCATGACGGTGGCCACCCAGTAGCGATAGCTGCCGTAGCGCTCGCGCGCGGCCTGCACCCAGCGGCTGAACTTGCTGGCAGTGTAGGCCACGTCGCTGGGCGGGTTCCAGGTCACCGAGTAGAGGTGGTGGCCGTCGAACACCGCCTGATAGCTCATGTCGATCCCCTCGGCGATCCAGATGCTGTTGCGGCCGGGGTCAACCTGGTCGCGGATGGCCTGCCAGGTGTCCACGCCGAAGCGTTGCTGGCGCCAGAAGAAGAAGACCGGCTTGCCGTCGACCCGCAGATAGGCCGGGTGGTTGGCGTGGGTGGCCAGGGCGTGGCGCAGCATCTCGGCCACGCCCGCCGAGCCGGCGCCGGCAAAGGGGCTGGTGGCCTCCACATCCAGCGCCAGCTTGAAGCCGCGCGCCGCGGCCAGGTCCAGCATGGTCGCGAAGTTGCCCTCGGTCTGGTTGCCGCCGCCGGGACCATACCAGCTCACCACGAAGGCGTCGATGCCCGCGGCCTGCGCCTGGGCGATGTGGCGCTCCATGGCGGCCGGGTCGCGGCTGGCGTAGGTTTGGGCGGGGAAATCGGGCACCTTGGCCGGGGTCCAGGTGTTCTCGTCGAACCAGTTGTAGTAGAAGGCCAGAACCAGGCGGGGGCCCTGGGCGTGTGACGGGCCGGCAGGCAGCAATGCGCTGGCCGTGACGGCAACGAGCACCATGGCCATCAACAGTCGCCAGTGATTTTTGACGCAACGCGGCATGTGTGAAGTCATGGCCCGATTATACCAGAGAGAACCGCGGAAAGGCAAAGGTGAGATGCCCGAAAAGGTCCCGCGACAGGGCAACACAAAGGAACGGCCCTCCCGATTTGGCAGCTCGGAAGGGCCGTCGTCTGTTTTGCAAGACCGGAAGGGCCGTTGTCTGTCAGTTGTGCGGCCGCCGGCAGCAGGCTATCCCACGATGGTCACGCCATAGCCTGGCGGCGCCACCTGGAACCAGGTCTGGCCCGGCTTGAGGGGAATGGGGTTGCCGTCGGCGTCCACCAGCTCCAGCCCGCTGAAGGCATCCTGCGCACGCCAGCGGCCCTGAATGGCCACCCCATCGCGGATGACGGTGGCCGGCCCCTCCCGGCCGGCGATGTAGGTGCGCACGCTGTAGCTGTTGACCGCATCTTCCACCAGGTCGGTTCGATCGTGCTGCACCTCCATGATGACCACGTTGGAGGCGGTGACCTGCTGGCCGGTGTTGCCGTCCAGCAGCGGGTTGCGACCCGAGCCGGAGAAGCGGGCATAGCGGCCGCTGGCCGGGTCGTAGCGCCACTCCACCTCGTAGAAACCGCGGTTGATGTAGGGGATCACCACCCGGCTGGCGGCCTGGCCGCCGCTGGGCGCGGCGTCGCTGAAGGTGAACGGCTTGATCTTGACGCCGGTGTTCAGGCCGTTGTTCTGCATGAAGCTGCGCAGGTTGGCGCTGCTGGTCAGCACCCGGTTCTGGTAGCCGCCGCCGTTGGGGTTGTTGAAGTAGGGGCCGGAATAGCAGTGCTCATCCAGGTCCTCGATGCCGGCCTGGTAGGCGAAAACCTGGTTCGACCCCTCCGCGCCGCTGCTGGCCATGGGCGCATCGAAGATCTGCGCCAACTGGATGGTGGTGCTGCGGAAGGAGCGCAGCGGCCCGATCTGCGGCGCATCGCCCCCCAGCCAGACCGAGGTGAAGCGGGTGGTGTTCAGGTCGTCCATCAGCTCCTCGAACACCAGGTCGGCCGCGCCGATGCCAAAGGAGGCGCGCACGGCCGGCTCGTTGCCATAGCGGGCGATGAAGATGCGCTCGTTCAGCCGCGCCGGGTCGATGGGCAGGCCGGTCAGGGGGTTGATGTCGCCGCTGACCTGGGTGCGTCCCGCGGGCGGCTGCTGGCGCACAGGGCGGTTGACCCGCAGGTTGCAGAGACCGAAATATTTGCCCGGCGGCGCGGTGTCCACCGCGGGCTCCACGTTGCCGATGTAGACGAAGCCGGTGCGGCCGCCTGACCCGCCCGACGTGCTGGCCACCGGCGCGGAGTCGGCCTGGGTCTCGGCGGTGAGGGCAGGCGCCTCCACCACGGGGATGGCCGCCGTGCTGTCGCTGAGCTGGGCAAACTGGCTGGAGATCCAGGCCTCCTGGCCGTTGACGCAGCAGATCTTGTACCAGCCGCCGTCGGCGCTCTTGCCGTAGACGCCCAGGGTGTCGGCCTTGGTCACCTGGCCGATCTTGCCGTAGGTGACGCCGGGGCCTTTGCGGGTGTTGACGTCGTCCTGGGTGGGCTGAAGGAAGGCCACAGGCGTCGGCGTCGGCGCGGGGGTGGGCGTCCCCTCCGGCGTCGCGGTGGCCGTGGGCTCCGGCGTGTCGGTGGGGGTGGGGGTGTCGGTGGGCGGGCCTGGCGTGACCGTCGGCGTGTCGGTGGGCGCCGCGGCCACGGGGAGGGACGTCTTGGTGGGCGTCGGCGTGGGCAGCGGGTCAGCGCCGCCGCAGCCAGCCAGCGCCAGCGTCAGAAGCAACAATGTGGCGAGAAAGGCTGTTTTTTTCCAGTGACTTGGCATATGTGTAACCTCGGTTCAGTGACTGGCCCATAGTAAAAGCGGAAAGCAGGAAATTGGCAAATTCCCCTGTCACCCTGTCACCCGGCAGATCAGCCCTTTCAGATATTCGCCCTCGGGAAAGCTCAGCAGCACCGGATGATCCGTTCCCTGGCTGAGACGTTCGATCACCTGCACCTCCCGCCCGGCGTCCACCGACGCGCCGAAGACGATCTTCTGAAACAGGTCGGCGCTGACCAGGCCGGAGCAGGAGAAGGTGGCCAGCAGGCCGCCGGGGGGCAGCAACTGCATGGCCAGCAGGTTGATGTCCTTGTAGGCGCGGGCGGCCCGATCGACCTGCTGCTGGCTGTGGGCGAACTTGGGCGGGTCCAGGATGATCACGTCGAAACGCTCCTCCGCCGCGCGCCAGCCGCGCAGCACCTGGAACACGTCGCCGACCACCCCCTCGGCCTGTGCGTCGGGGTCGAAGCCGTTGAGCGCCAGGTTGCGCTCGCCCAGCTCCAGCGCCTCCAGCGAGGAGTCCAGGTTGGTCACGCGTTGCGCGCCGGCGGCCAGCGCATGAACGGCAAAGCCGCCGCTGTAGCTGAAGGCGTTGAGCACGCGGGCGCCCTGGCAATAGCTGGCCACCCGCTGCCGGTTTTGGCGCTGATCCAGGTAGAAGCCGGTCTTTTGCCCGCCCAGCAGGTCCACCAGGAAGCGCTGGCCATGCTCCATGATCTCCACCGGGCCGGCCGGCGCTGCCCCGTGCGCCATGCCGACCACCGGCCGCAGCCCTTCCTTCCCGCGCACATCCACGTCGGAGCGTTCGACGATGCCGGCCGGCTGGCAGAGCTCGACCAACAGCCGCGCCAGCAGCGGCTTGACCCGCTCGATGCCCAGCGTCAGGCACTGCATCACCAGCCAGTCGCCGTAGCGGTCCACCACCAGGCCGGGCAGGCCGTCGCTCTCGGCGTGGACCAGACGGAAGGCGTTGGTGGACGGATCGGCGGCGAGAGCGGCGCGGCCGGCGATGGCGCGCTGCAAGCGGCGCCGCCAGAAGGCCTCGTCGATGGTCTCGCTCTCCTGCCAGCTCAACAGGCGCACCTGGATCTGCGAGCGGCGGTTGAGGTAGCCGCGGGCCAGCCATTGGCCCGTGTTGCTATACGCATCGACCGTGTCGCCGTCCCGCGCGGCCGCGTCGATCTGCTGAATGGCGCCGGAGAAGAGCCAGGGGTGGCGGTTGCGCACCGATTTCTCGCGGCCCGCTTTGAGGGTGATGGTGGACATAGGGCTTCCTGATGGGCTCGGCGCCCGTCCCGCGCGGCCGGAGGTGGGCCCTCCCGGCGGCGCTTGACGGGCTATTGGGCGGCGTTTTCATCCTCGGCCACGGGGCGTTCGAAGCCGTAGTCGTCCAGTTGCAGGACGCGACGGCCCTCGCCTTCGCCGATGGTGAGCAGCAGCGTGGTTTGCGCGTAGCGAAAAGGCTGCACGGCGCCGTCGGGGCCGGCCAGCGCGCCCCAGATCTCGTCCGTGCTGCGGCCGGCGATGCGCAGCTTCTGTTGGTGGTGAATGGCCCAGTGGGTCAGTGGTTTCATGATGCGTGATGGTTGCTGAATGCGCCGCCGGCAGGCTAGGGCGGCGTTGCCCCGGGCCCCAGGGGGCGCAGGGTGACGTGGACGACGCGTGCGGTGGCGGGCGTGACCTTGACGCGCTCGTCCATGTGCAGGCCGCAGACCCAGGCGATGTCGCCGGCCGTGGCGACCAGCAGGGGCCAGCGATCGCGGGCCGGGGCCGGGAGCTTGACGCCGGTGAAGAATTCGGCCAGCAGCTTGCTGCGCCCGGCCAAGCCCAGCGGCTGGAAGCGGTCGCCCGGCCGCCTGGTGCGCAGCGCCGGCGTTGGCCCCAGCAGGTCAGCGTCCAGCCAGACCTGCCAGCGGTCGGCGTTCTCTTGCCAGTCGGCCGGCAGCTCGGCCCGCGGCAACTGCGTCAGCGCCAACTGCCAGCCGGCCAGCCTGACGCTGCCCGGCACAGCCAGCGACAGCCCTTCCACGCCCATCTGCGGCAGATCGTTCACCGGCAGCGCAACGCCCTGCGCGCCGACGGCGAAACGGTCGTAGCCCAGCACCAGCTCCAGCCCGGCCGGCAGGGTCATGCGGTCGCCGGCTGCGCCCTCGTGCAGCAGGTTGAGCGCGTTGTCCACGTGGAGGAAGGAGACGTCGCGCAGGCTGGCCCGCAGGCGGTGGATGGCCTCGCGCAGCACGCCGCGCTGCAAGGCCATGGGCAGGGCGCGCCAGCCGGCCAGGTCGAACACCAGATAGGTATCGTCGCCCTGGAGCAGAATGCCCGGCCAGGCTGCCAGCAGATCGCGGCGCACCAGCGCGTGGTCATCGGCCAGCGCCGCGGCCGTGTTGCCCAGGATTCGGCGCACCTGGGGGTTGTACTGCGCCAGCAGCGGCAGCAGTTCGTGGCGCAGCCGGTTGCGGAAGAACGTCGTGTCCTCGTTGGACTGATCGTAGCGCGCGTGCAGGCCATGTTCGGCGCAGTAGGCCAGAATCTCGGCGCGGGGGACGAACAGCAGCGGCCGGATCAGGCGCTCATGGTCGCCGGGCAAGGGCTGGCGCCCAGCGGGCAACTGCGGCCGCGGCATGCGGCTGAGCGGCTGCATGCCGCGCAGCCCGGCCAGCCCGCTGCCGCGCAGAAAGTGCATCAGGACTGTCTCGGCCTGGTCATCGGCGTTGTGGCCCACGGCCACCCCCTGGGCGTTGATTTCGGCTGCCAGGCGGCCCAGAAAGGCGTAGCGCGCCACGCGCGCGGCCTCCTCCAGCGACGCGCCGGTCTGCCGCGCCAACGCGGGCACGTCGGCCCGCTCCACCGTGCAGGGCAAGCCCCAGTCCGCGGCCAGCGCCGCGACGAAGGCTGCGTCTCCGTCGGCCTCTGCCCCGCGCAGGCCGTGGTGCAGGTGGCCCACGTGCAGCGGCACGCCCCGCGCCGGCGCCAGCCTGTGCAGCAGGTGCAGCAGGCAGAGCGAATCGGGTCCGCCCGACACCCCGACGACCAGCGCACGGTCAGGGGAGAGCAGCCGATAGCGCCGAAGGGTACGTTGGACTTGGTGCAGCAGATCCATGGCCGGATTGTAGCACGTTTTGTCAGAATCGTGGCACTTCTGCCTTCTCTGCGCCGCCGGCGGGCCCAGCGTCGGCTTTTTGTGTGCAGCGCCAAATTCGACTTGATTTTTATCGCCTTCTGATGTACACTAATGGTGTCTTAATCTTTTCAGCGGATGTCTCTCGCTGACATTCGTTCGATTTAGCTTGACAACCGTCTTTCCCATGCCTCTGCGCCGCTTTTCATCGTCATCGCGGCCAGAGATCTGTTCCATGACTGGCTGTGCGGCGCACCGACGCTGCCCAGCCCGCGGGTCACAGCCCGAAATCACATCCAGCATGTCATCGCGTGAGGTGCGGCGGCGCCGGCCGGCGCCACGTGCGCACCTCACGCCTCTGAAAACAGCGCACCGTCGATCAGCCCTGCCGGCAGCAGCTCCGGCGCCAGATCCATCCATGGCCAGTGTTTCACGGTTTTTGCCTCGCGTCAGCGCCAGGACGCCAAGACTGCCTTGGGCAGAGAACCTGGCGTTCGCAACTGCTTTTGCGTGAGAAGTCGTGAACTATTGACGTCAGTCCTGTCATCTGCCGCTGACGCAGGGTCGTTCCGAACGGTGCCCGCATCAGGCTAACGCCGGTTGTGTGCCATGCAGCGCGCATGGCATCCTGGCCGATGCTTCTGATGCATCTACACGTCGCTGACACTGGAGCAACAAGCTGTGGCCGCCAAGCATGGCCGCAGCTTGTTTTTTTGTGGCCTCCAGGCTTCGACAGGCGACGACTGTGACCGCTACCATCACGGCGCTGCGCTTCCAGAAGCGCAACCCGGAGCGCGTGAACGTCTACCTGGACGGCAGCTATGCGTTTGGCCTGCCGGCGCTGATCGCGGCCTCGCTGCGCATCGGCCAGAGCCTTGGCGAGGACGAGATCGCCAGCCTGCAAGGCCAGGACGCGGCGCAGCGGGCCTATGAGCGGGCGCTGCGCTTTCTGGCCAGCCGGCCGCGCAGCAGCGCCGAGGTACGACGCCTGCTCAGCCAGCAGGAGTTGTCCGCCGAAACCATCGAGATCGTCATCGGACGCCTGCAAAACGCCGGCTATCTGGATGATGAAGCATTCGCTCGTTTCTGGGTGAGCAATCGCGAGCAGTTCAGGCCGCGTGCGCCGCTGGCGTTGCGCCAGGAACTGCGCCAGAAGGGCGTTGCCGACAGCATTATCAACCAGGCGCTGCAAGCTGTTGACAGCACCGAGAGCGCCTACCGCGCCGGCTTGGCCCAGGCCCGGCGCTATGAAAACCTGGATCAGCACGCCTTTCGCCAAAAGCTGGGCGGCTACCTGCTGCGGCGTGGCTTTCCCCACGACGTGGTCTGGCCGGTGGTCGGTCAGCTCTGGGCGGAGTTGCGTGAGGGCGCTGATGACGGGGCGGAGGAAAGTGGCTGGCTTTGATTCAGCCATTAACCGATAAACTAGCAGGCGCCGCCGCGGCGGCGCCCCAGGAGCAACGATGCAAACACCAGTCATTGTGACGCTGCTGGGCCTGTTGATGGGCCTGGCTCTTGGTGCGGTCATCGGTCTCTTCCTATTTCGCTATCTCAACGCTGAACGCATCAAGTCGGCCAACAGCCGGGCCGAGGAGATCGTCCGTGACGCTGATCGTACCGTCGATCAGTTGCGCACCCAGGCCGAACTGCAGCTCAAAGAGGAGCATGTTCGCCTGCGCGAGGAGATGGAGCAGGAAACCAACAACCGGCGGCGCGATCTGCGCCGCCAGGAAGAGCGTCTGCAGCGACGCCAGGAGACCCTTGATCGCAAGCTGGAAGAATTGGACGGCCGGGACAAAAGCTTGCAGAAGCGGCAGAAGAGTCTCGAAAAACGGACCGCCGATCTGGACAAGCTGGAGTCCTTGCAGCAAAAGGAGTTGGAGCGTATCTCGGGCCTGAGCCCGGAGGAGGCCAAGCAACTGTTGCTGGACTCGGTGCGCGATGAAACCCGCCATGACATGGCGCGGGTCATCCGCGAGGTGGAGGCGGAGGCGCAGATGGAGGCTGAGCGCCGCGCCCGCAAGATTGTCACCATGGCCATCCAGCGCGTGGCGTCGGAGCAGGTGGCCGAGACCACCATCGCCTCGGTGCCGCTGCCCAACGACGAGATGAAAGGCCGCATCATCGGCCGCCAGGGACGCAACATCCGTTCCATCGAGCAGGCCACCGGCGTCGACCTGATCGTGGATGACACGCCCGAGGCGGTGATCATCTCCAGCTTCGACCCGGTGCGCCGCGAGGTGGCGCGCCTTACCCTGTCGAAGCTGGTGGTCGATGGCCGCATCCACCCCGCCCGCGTCGAAAAGGAAGTGCAAAAGGCGCAGCAGGAGGTCGAGCAGGTGATCTGGGAGGCGGGCGAGCAGGCCACCTACGACACTGGCCTGCAAGGGCTGCACCCCGAGGTGATCAAGCTGCTGGGCCGTCTGCGTTTCCGCACCAGCTACGGCCAGAATCAGCTCTATCACGCCGTGGAGACTGCCCACCTGGCCGGCGTGCTGGCCGCGGAGCTGGGCGCGGATGTGCGGCTGGCCAAGATGGGCGGCCTGCTGCACGACCTGGGCAAGGCGGTTACGCACGAGGTGGAAGGGCCGCACGCGCTGGTGGGCGCGGACATCGCCCGCCGCTACGGGGTGCCGCCCAAGGTGGTCAACATCATCGCCGCCCACCACCATGAGGTGGAGCCTGAGACGTTGGAGGCGATCCTGGTCGAGGCGGCCGACGCGGTGTCGGGCGCACGGCCCGGCGCCCGCCGCGAGGCGCTGGAAACCTACCTGCGCCGGGTGACTGCGCTGGAGGACATGGCCAACTCCTTCGAGGGGGTGGAGCAGTCCTACGCCATCCAGGCCGGACGGGAGATCAGGATCGTGGTCAAGCCCAACGTGGTCGACGATCTGGCCGCCATCGCCCTCTCGCGCGATATCGCCAAGAAGGTCGAGGATAACCTGGAGTATCCAGGCCAGATCAAGGTCACGGTGATTCGGGAAACGCGCGCGGTGGACTATGCCAAGTAGGCGGTCCCAAGCGGGCCTGGCTCGGTCGAATTCCGCCAGGATGTTGGGCAGAGCCGGGCCAGAGCGGTAGCCGCGGCGTCGCAATCAAGATAAGGAGTCTCTGGGGAACCAGAGACTCTTTAATTTAACCTGCGTACCCGTAACCTGGCGGCGGGTTGCTCGTCTTGGATATTCAGTAGAGTAACCTATCCAAGGAGCCAAAACAATCATGACAGTCAACGTCGTTCCCAACAGCCGCCATGGGTTGCTTACCAACAACTCACAGGTCGCTTCGTTGTTTCCATTTACCCCAGGAGTTGTGCGACCTATGGAAATGATCAAAGTCTCAGCCGGTTCCCGATCTACCGCCGTGGCCGGAGCCATTGCGGGCATCATCCGCGATGCGGGCCACGCCGAGGTTCAGGCTATCGGCGCCAGCGCAGTCAACCAGGCCATCAAGGCCATCGCCATTGCCCACGGCTATCTGCAACTGGACAACATCGACATCGTCTGCGTGCCATCCTTCACCGAGGTTGACATCGATGGCAACGAACGCACCGCCGTGCGCATCTCCATTGAAAAACGGTAGCGGTTCGGCGTTGGCGCCGACCTGAAACTCCCCCTGTCGAATCGAGGCATGAATCGAACAGAGGAGACTCGGACGAGTCTCCTCTGTTTGATTCGTGGGGCGTTCAGCGGTTGCGATGCCGCTTGGAGCGGGAGCGCTTGCCGCCTGGGGAGCCTTCATCCAGCTCCTGGCGCTCCGCCGGCGCGGCCAGCTCCTCCTCCTCGGCGGCGACCTGGGCGGTGCGGCGCATGGCGCAGCCGCCGCAGGCCCGCCCACCTCCCTTGCCCCCTTGCAGCTCAAGCTCGCTGATGGCGAATTCCTGCATCGCTCCATCCTCCAGGCGGACGGTGACGGTCTCGCGCAGGGGCTGCACGCGGCGCACACGGCCCTCGCCGGCCGGCGTCATGACCGCGGCGCCCACCTTGGGCAACTGCTTGCGGGCCTCCTCGTAGACATCAGATTCGTAGGCCAGGCAGCAGAGCAGACGGCCACAGACCCCGGAAATCTCCGGCGGGTTGAGCGGCAGGTTCTGCTGCTTGGCCATCTTGATGGTGACCGGGTTGAACTCGCGCAGCCAGGAGGAGCAGCAGAGCTGGCGGCCGCACTTGCCGACGCCGTCCAGCACCTTGGCCTGGTCGCGCACGCCGATCTGCTTCATTTCGATGCGGGCGTTGAACATCCGCGCCAGGTCGCGCACCAGATCGCGAAAGTCGACCCGCCCTTCGGCCGTGAACGACACCACCAGACGGGCGCCGTCGTAGCTGTATTCGGCCGACACCACGTTCATGGGCAGCCGGTGCTCGCGAGCTCGGGCGCGGCACTGGGCCAGCACGTCCTCCTCCTTGCGCTGAAAGCGGTCCCGCTCCAGCAGGTCGCTGGCGGTGGCCCGGCGCACCACCGGCTTCAGGTCGGCGGCCAGGAAAGTCTCTCCAATCGCACGCGGGGACCAGGTCACCTGTCCGATCTCCTGTCCCTGCGCTGTCTCCACAACGACATATTCGTCGGTCGCCAGATCCAGCAGCGCGCCTGGATCGAAGTAGTAGACCTTGGTGACCGGGTGGAAGCTGACACCAACGACAACGGGCATAGAACCTCCTACGGCTCAGGCCGGGCCAGGCTGTGCAGCCGGGATGTGCAACACCAACGTCTCCAGCAAGAGGCGGGCGTTGGCGTTTTGGTTGATTTGAGTCGGCGCGGCCTGCAGCCGCGCCAGGTAACGGTGGACGTGGCCAGGGTCGAAGCGGCCCGCCTCGCGCGCCAGCTCCGCGGCCAGATCGACGTTGCGCAGCGCGTCGGCGCAGCCCTGCTGCACCAGCAGCAGATCGCGCCACCAACTGATCCACAGCGTCAGCGTCGGCAGCAGGGCGGCCGGCGAGCGGCTGAGCTCGTCGGCATAGGCCAGGCGCTGCACGCGGCTCTGCCCGACCAGTTGGCGCACCTCGGCCAGGCGTCGGGCGCGCTCTTCCCAGGCCTGGGTGTCGGTGAGACGCTGCACGGCCCAGCCCAGGCGGCCATCGGCCAGCCGGGCCAGCAGTTCTGCCTGCTCGGCCGGGGCCTGCCAGTGCGTGGTCAGCGCCTCGATCACCTGCGGACGCGACAGGGTGCGCAGGTTCAACACCTGACAGCGGGAGATGATGGTGGGCAGCAGCGCGTGGGGGCGGGCGCTGGTGAGCAGCAGCGTCACCTGGGGGGGCGGCTCTTCCAGCGTCTTGAGCAAGGCGTTGGCCGCGGGCAGGTTGGCCCGTTCCAGCTCGCGCAGGATGAAGATCTTGCGCGGGGCTTCCATGGGCGCCAGGGTGGCCTCGCGCTGCAGCTCACGGATCTGGTCGATCTTCAGCACCCCTTCGCGGCCGCGTTCGGAATCGCTGGCCGAGACCAGGCGCACATCGGGGTGGACGCCCCGGCTCACCAGACGGCAGGCGCGGCACTCTCCGCAGGGCCTGTCGGCGCCGGTGCAGATCAGGGCGGCGGCCAGGGCGGTGGCCAGGGTGCGTTTGCCGATCTGGGCGGGGCCGGCCAGCAGCAGCGCATGCGGCAAACGGCCGGCGCGCAGGCCGCGATCCAGCAGATCGACTGCCCAGTGATGCCCGAAGATGGGCCAGGTGCTCAAGGTCATGGCTGTGCTCTCGCCCGGCATTGTACCATAGTTGCGCCGCAACGCCAACGCGCGCCAGTCCCTGCCTACTTTGACAAAGTCTTGGCGTCTGGCTATGATACGGCTGGCTTGGCGACCGTCCAGGAGCAAGACGGTGCTCTGACTGGTCTGTGCGCAGCACCCCGGCGGGGGCTGACCGGGCCAGCCGAGGCGGCGACTGTTGACGGTTGCTGGAGGCCAAAATCAGTTCCCGGAGTAAAGCAAGATGTCCAAACCTGTGGTTGTTTCTGACGCCAGTTTTGAGGCGGATGTGCTTCAATCCCCGCTGCCCACGCTGAACGATTTCTGGGCCGAGTGGTGCGGGCCGTGCAAGATGATTGCCCCGATTCTGAACGAGCTGGCCGCCGAGTACGACGGCAAACTGAAGGTCACCAAGCTGGATGTGGACGAAAACCCCGCAACAGCCATGGCCTTTGGGGTGATGAGCATCCCTACGCTCATTCTGTTCAAGGCCGGCAAGCCGGTGGAGCGCATCGTCGGCTACATGCCCAAGGATCGTCTGTTGCAGCAGTTGGCGCACCACCTGTAGCCGCCGGCTCGCCCGGTCGATGGCAGGGCGTCTCGCCCGGCGCCGTTCGGCGGGATGCCTCTCGGATCAAGTTGATGTTCGGAGCGGACGCCTCTTGAATCAGTTCAACGAAGGAGCTTTTTGCTGATGACTCTCACCAAAGTCGTGCTTTCCGAGCGCGATATGCCCACCCACTGGTACAACATCAACGCCGACCTGCCCGCGGCCGGCGTCGAGCTGCCCCCGGTGCTGCACCCCATCACCTTGCAGCCGGTTGGCCCTGCCGATCTGGCGCCGCTCTTCCCCATGGCGCTGATCATGCAGGAGGTCAGCACGGAGCGCTATATCGAGATCCCCGATGAGGTGCAGGAGCTCTACAAGCTCTGGCGACCGACGCCGCTCTACCGCGCGGTGCGCTGGGAAGAGGCGCTGGACACGCCGGCCAAGATCTATTTCAAGTACGAGGGCACCAGCCCGGCCGGCAGCCACAAGCCCAACACCGCCATTCCGCAGGCCTATTACAACAAGCAGGCCGGCGTCACCCGTCTGACCACCGAGACGGGCGCGGGCCAGTGGGGCAGCGCGCTTTCCTTCGCCTGCCAGGCCTTTGGCATCGAGTGCAAGGTCTACATGGTGCGGGTCAGCTACGATCAGAAGCCCTACCGCCGCAGCTTGATGCAGACCTGGGGCGCGACGGTGGTGCCCAGCCCCAGCCCGCAGACCGCGGCCGGCCGCGCTATTCTGGCGCAGGATCCCAACAGCAGCGGCAGCCTGGGCATCGCGATCAGCGAGGCGGTGGAGGAGGCGGTGACCCGCGAGGACACCAACTACAGCCTGGGCAGCGTGCTGAACCATGTGCTGCTGCACCAGACGGTGGTGGGGCAAGAGGTGATGAAGCAGATGGAGCTGATCGGCGCGGACTGGCCCGACGTGGTCATCGGCTGCGTGGGCGGCGGCAGCAACTTCGGCGGCTTTGCCTTCCCCTTCCTGCGCGAGAACCTGGTCAACGGCCGGCGATCGCGCATCATCGCGGTGGAGCCGCTGGCCGCGCCCAGCATCACACGCGGGGTCTACGCCTACGACTACGGCGACACGGCCAAGATGGCGCCGGTGGCCAAGATGCACACCCTGGGCCACGACTTCATCCCGGCGCCGATCCACGCCGGCGGGCTGCGCTACCACGGCATGGCTCCCCAGGTCAGCGCGGTGGCCAACGCCGGGCTGATCGAGGCGCAGGCTGTGCCGCAGCGGGCGATCTTCGAGGCGGCCATGAGCTTCACCAGGGCCGAGGGCATTCTGCCCGCGCCGGAGCCGTCGCACGCCATCCTGGCCGCCATGAACGAGGCGCTGGCCTGCAAGGAGAGCGGCGAGAGCAAGACCATCGTCTTCAACCTCTGCGGCCACGGCCACTTCGACCTGGGCTCCTACGACGCGTTCCTGCAAGGCCGGCTGGAGGACTATGAGTATCCGGCCGAGGCTATCGAGCGGTCGTTGGCGAATTTGCCGCGGGTGTAGTTCGTGACCGGAATTGCGGGTGTTGGGTTTTGGTGGCGTGATGCGTAATGCGTAATGCGTAATGCGTAACCGGAATTGCGGGTGTTGGGTGCGTGATGCGCCTTTTGTGCTGTTAGCCGTCCACGTTTTGTGGGCGGCTTTTTTTTGTTGTGACTGGTGAGGCGACTGCGAATGGGTTATGATCGACGCAGGCACACAAGACGACGGAAAGAAGCCCAGCAGTCCTAAATCGGGTGCGGAGTCGAGGCTTTAGCCGGGTCAAATCGGGCGCGGAGTCGAGGCTTTAGCCGGGTCTGGGCGACGCCTGTTGGGCGCGCTTTTGGGCCAGGATGATCAGCTCGCTGTGCCGGCCGGTGCGCTTCAGGATCCAATCCAGCGGCGCCAGCAGGCGGCGGACGCCGCCGACGAACCAGCGGCCGGTCGGCCAGCCGCGGCCGTGCAGTTGGCTGAGCAGGTCGCCCCCCACGCTCCCCTCGGTGCTGAGGTGGATCGGCTCGAAGCCGTTCATCAACAGCCAGCGGCTGAGGCTGGAGGCGTTGAAGTAGTAGAGATGCACGGGGGGAATCACCCACCAGCGCCGGTCGGCCCGGGCCAGGCCGGCGCGGTAGGCGTCCATGTCGTTGGGCGTCTCCACGGCCAGCAGCCCGCCAGGGCGCAGCAGCCGATTGGCCTCGGCCAGCGCGGCGCCGGGGTCACGCATGTGCTCCAACACCTCGAACATGGTGATCAGATCGAAATGGCTGGCGGGCAGGGCAGCCTCGCTCAGCGCGCCGGTGAAGACATCCAGCCCCAGCTCGCTGCGCGCCGCGGCCGCGGCGGCCGCGCTGAGCTCCACCCCGGCCACCTGCCAGCCGGCCGCCCGCGCCGCGTCGAGAAAATAACCTGCACCGCAGCCCACGTCCAGCAGACGGCGGCCGGCCGGCCGGGCATGGGCGCCGCAGCCGAGCCGCTCCAGCCGCGCCAGGCGACCTCCATGCCAGCGCAGCGACCGCTGCCGGCCCCCCGGCCGTTGGTAGAGCTGGAGCTGGCCGCTGATGCCCCCCTGATGGGCGATGCCGGCAAAGGCGCCGGGGGTGTGGTAGTTTTCGTCGTAGATCGCGGCCAGATCGGCCTGCCGCGGCAGGGGATCGACGCGGCCCAGCCCACACTGCACGCAGCGCACGACCCACCAGCCGGGCGCATCGACCGGCGCCAGGTGGGCATCCACGGCCTGTTCGGCGTCCAGCGGCCGGAACCAGAGGGCGCGGGCCGCCGCGCTGCCGCACAAGGGGCAGGGCAGGCGCTCGGCGCGAGCCAGGGCGGCGGCGACGCTGGGAGGGATGGGGGCCATGCTGCCAGCTCGCCGGTCAACGTCCGAAAAGCGCCGCGGGCAGGCGGCGCAGCTCCTGCACCCCAAACAACAGCCCCGCGGCCAGGTAGACGATCACCCCCACCAGCCCGCCGGCCAGCACCTGCACCAGCGCGCCATAGCCGTTGGCCTGGGTCCAGGTCAGCGCCGCGGCCACCGCCAGCGCCATGACCGCGCTGGCCAGCGCCACCCGCAGCAGCGTGGCCAGGATCGCCCCGCCCCCCACGCCGTTCCAACGCCGGCGCAGGATCGCCATCAACACCAGCACCTCGGCGCTGATGGCAATGGAGTTGCCCAATGCCAGCCCGCCCGCGCCCAGCGGTCCCATCAAGAGGATGCCCAGCCCGATGCTGGCGACAGCCGAGCCGATGGCCACCAACAGCGGCGTGATCGTGTCCTGCTGGGCGAAATAGGCGCGCGCGGCCAGCTCCAGCGTGGCGTGGCCGACCAGCCCCAGGGCGAAAAAGCGCAGGGTGGCGTAGACGGCATCCACGGCCGCGGCGTCGAACTGGCCCCGCTGGTAGAGGAAGCTGAGCAGCGGCTGGCCCAGCAGGATCAGGCCCACGGCTGCGGGCAGGGTCAGGGCGATCACCGAGCGCAGCGTCTCGCCCAGGGTGCTGCGCAGCCGGTCGAGGTCATGACGCGCGGCCAGCTCGGCCAGGGTGGGGAAGGCCACCAGCCCGAAGGCGGTGCCGATGATGGTTTCGGGGAGCTGCATGGCGTCCCAGCCCCATTCCAGCGCGCTGACGCTGCCCGCGCCCAGCCGCGAAGCCAGGTTGGTGGTCATGATCAGCGAGAACTGGAAGACGAACAGGTCGAGGACGCGCGGGAGCATCAGAACGAAGACGCGGCGCACGGGGGGACTGTGCAGGCCGCGCAGGTCCAGCACCGGCCACCAGCGCAAGCCGTAGTAGAGCAGGCCGGGGACCTTGACCAGCAGGTGCAGGGCGGCGCCGATGACCGCGCCCACGGCCAGGCCGGCGATGCCCAGGGTGGGGGCCAGGAAGAGCGCGCCCAGGGTGATGCCGACGGGGTAGAGGGCTGCGCCCAGGGCCGGCAGCAGGAAATGCTTGAAGCCGTTGAGCACGCTGCCCTGCACCGCGCTGATGCCGAAGATGACGGTGGAGAGCAGCACGATGCGCATCACCTGCACCGTCTGGGCCTGCTCGGCCGGGCTGAAGCCGGGCGCGATGACCGTGCGCACCAGCCAGGGGGCCAGGATGCCAGCGATCAGTGCGGCCCCGCTCACGACGATGAAGACGATGTTGGTGATGGCGCTGGCCAGCCGCCAGGCGCCGGCGCGGTCCTCCTCGGCCAGGAAATCGGCGAAGACGGGGATGAAGGCGGTGGCCAGCGCGCCGCCGGCCACGATGGTGAAGAGCAGGTCGGGCAGCTTGAAGGCCGCGTAGTAGGCGTCCAGGTCCGCGCCGATGCCGAACTGGGCCGCGATGACCATGTTGCGCACCAGCCCGGCCGCGGCGGCCAGTCCAAAGGAGAGGGCCACCACCAGCACGTTGCGCACGATGTGGGGCAGGCGCGAGGGGGAGGGGTGAGCGACGCCCGGCGACGGCGGCCCGTCAGTTCCGGGGGTGGGCGAGCGATGATCGGACGGTGTCATGCGGTGGCCGCGCTATCCCCCTAGCTCGGACAGCGCCTGGCGCGGCTCAGCGTAGTTGCTGTTGAGCTCGGCGGCGCGCTGGTAGGCGGCGCGGGCGCCGTCGCTGTCGCCGGTGGCCTGCAAGGCCCGGCCACGCCAGTAGAAGATTTCCTCGATGTTGCCGGCGGTGGCGATGGCGCTGTCGGCCAGGGCCAGCAGCTCAGCGTAGCGCCCCGCTTCATAATAGGCCCGCAGCGGCTCGAACTGATACCAGAGCATGCGCCAGGGCAGGCCGATGACGCGGGCCTGGTCGAAGGCGCTGGCGGCCTCGGCGTAGCGGCCCTGGGCGGCCAGGCTGTTGCCCAGGTTGAACCAGGCGAAGGGGTCGCCAGGATCGGCGGCCGCCTCGGCCTGGGCGCGCGCCAGCGAGCGCTGCCACATCAGCCCATCGTCGGCCTCGTCGCCCAGGATCTGCTGCGCGGCGGCCGCCTGCGCCTGATCATAGACCAACACGTAGGTTCCGTCGAAGACGCGCCAAAGCCGCACCAGCTCGTCGTAGCCCATGCGGATGCCGGGATAGGGCGCCTTGGGGTCGAGGCCGTCGCTGATGTAGGAGTCGTAGACGATCCACTGGCGGGCCGCGTCGTCGTAGCCGACCACCAGGCGGTAGTGGCCCATGCCGCCGTCGTGGTCGAGCCAGGTTTCGATCAGCACGGGGATGCCGGCGTCGATGAACTGGCGCAGGCGTTCGGGGGAGCCGTTGACGCGCACCAGCGCCTCGAGCCCCTGGGCGCGGGCAAAGGCGGCCAGCTCGTGGGGGCTGACATTCTTGTCGTCCCAGTTGGGCTTGAGCACGGCCGCGGTCTGCTTCTGCGTCAGCGGCAGGCCGTAATAGCTCAGATTCATGGCCAGCGTGGCCGGGCCGCAGTTGTTCCAGGTCTGCCAGTAGTGGGCCAGGCCGCTGAGCTGGAGGAAGCCGCTGCCGGCCGCGCTGGGCGGCGGCGTGGCTGGCGGCGCGGGCGTGGCCGTGGGCAGGGGGGTCGGGCTGGGGGCGCTGGTGGGCGTGGCGGTGGCCGTCGGCCGGTCGGGCAGGCTTTCGACGGCCGCGAAGGGCAGGGTGGGCAGGGTGGGCAGGCGGTGCGCGGCGGCCGGCGCGGCCGTGGGCAGCGCCGGCTCAGGGCTGGCTGTCGGCGCGGCGCTGGCCAGCAGGGCCAACGGCTGGCCGCCGGCCGGCGTGGGCAGCGGCGTGGGCACCAAGGGCGGCGGCGTCTCGGCCGGCCCGCTGCGCTGCTGGGCCAGCGCCACGCGCACGCGCAGGATCAAGCCATCGGGGCCGCCGTAGCGCAGGCTGCCCAGGGCCAACGCGGCCAG
>JAKQCW010000266.1 GCA_029558955.1 Chloroflexota bacterium | reverse complement strand
TAATAGTCACAGTAGGCTTGCAGCGGGCAGATCTCGCAGGCCGGCCGGCGCGCGTGACAGATCTGCCGTCCGTGGCGGATCAGGTTCAGGTGCAGGGGGTAGAACCACTCGGCCGGCGCCAGCGCCTCCCAGCGCGCCTTGATCTTGGCGGGGTCATCCGTGGGCCCGGCCAGCCCCAGCCGCTGCGTCACCCGTTGCACATGGGTATCCACCGGAAAGGCCGCCTTGCCGAAGCAGAAGAGCAACACAATCGAGGCAGTCTTGTGGCCCACGCCGTCGATCTGCGTCAGCCAGGCCAGCCCCTCCTCCACCGGCAAATCGGCCAGAAAGCCCAGGTCGAACGCGCCCCGTTCGGCCAGCACCTTTCGCAGCGCGGCCTGGATGCGCGGGGCCTTGGTGGGGCCCATCCCCGCCGGCCGGATCACATCCACCAGCTCAGCCAGCGGCGCGTCCAGCACCGCCTGCCAGTCGGCATAGGCCCCCTTCAGCCGCTCGAAAGCCCGTCCGCTGTTGACATCCGACGTGTTCGCGCTGAGGATGGTCAGGATCAGCTCATCCATGGGCGGAAAATCGGGCCGCCAGTCGGGATGGCCGTAGACGTGCAGCAGAATGGCGTGGACAGTCGCCGCCTTGGCGCGGGCAGCATCCGTCGCCGGGGAAGGGTCTGGCATGGGGAGTTACAGGAGGAGAAGATAGCCGAGGGCGATCAGCGCGCCGCCCAACAGCTCGACGCCGACCTCGGTAAAGCCAAAGCGCTTCATGTTGGCCACTGGCCGGGGCTGTCGCACCGCCCACAGGCCGCGCACCAGGAAGCCGGCAAAGGGCAGGGCCGCCAGCCAGGGTATCCACGCCAGCGCGCCGGCGGCCGCGACCGCGGCGAACGCTGCCACATGGCCCCACAGCGTCAGGCTGCGGTTGGCGTCATGCTCCTGGGGGCCGGCCAGCCGCTGGCGCACGTAGAAGACCCCCGTCGCGTTCTGCAAGGCCAGCAGTGCCCACAGGGCCAGCGCGGTGGTCGTCAGTTGGCCGGTGACCGCGATATAGGCGGCCGCGGCGGTCAGCGCCAGCCCCACCGCGCCGGCCAGCTCCATCCACAGGCTGCGCATGGCCGCCCGGCCGCGGCGCGCGGCCACCAGATAGGCTGGCAGGATGACGGCAAAGGGCAGGGCCAGGCCCAGCAGTGCGCTGCGGCCCAGCAGCAACAGCCCCAGCAGGCAGAGCAGCGCGACCAGGCCGAAGCCCAGCATCCAGCCCAGCGCCAGCGGTTGATCCGCCTTGCGGCCGCGGCCGCGGCGAATGCGCACCCAGGCCGTGGCCGGCTGGCGCATCATATAGGCGCTCAGGCCGCCCACCAGAGTCAGCAGCAGGGCGAGGATCGGCAGGGGAGCCGAGAGCGGTGTGGCCAGGCCGACCACAGCGCCGACCAGCCAGGGAACCAGGAGCCACGACCAGGCGCCGTGCTCCGTGGGAACAACCAAAGATTTGCGATAGTAAACGCGACGGGGCGCTGCAACAGTCATGAGGAACTTTCCAGGGGGTGTGAAGGCACGGCGACTTCGGAGCGAACCGGGCGACCATGCCGGGATCGATGCCGGCGCCAGCCTGGCGGCTGAGGCGGCTTCCGGGAATCGTGAGGCCGCATTGTACCCCATGCCCGGCTTTCCGTCAATGCATGGATCGAGGACTGCAGCGATTCCAAATATGGGAGGAGTCGAGGCTTCAGCCGGGTCAATTTGGGCGGAGTCGAGGCTTCAGCCGGGTCAATAGTCGAGGCTTCAGCCGGGTCAATACGGGCGGAGTCGAGGCTTCAGCCGGGTCAATTTGGGCGGAGTCGAGGCTTCAGCCGGGTCAATACGGGCGGAGTCGAGGCTTCAGCCGGGTCAATACGGGCGGAGTCGAGGCTTCAGCCGGGTCTGGACGATGCGAGTTGCGCGTGCCAACCCGGCTGAAGCCTCGACTCCAGTTTGGCAGTCACCATATTTGGAATTGCTGCACGGACTGACAGGCAAACCAAGGACTGACAGTGCTCATCCAGCGCGCCATGGGTCCAGGCGAAATCAGCAAACCAAGGACTGACAGTGCTCATCCAGCGCGCCATGGGTCCAGGCGAAATCAGCACTGTCAGTCCTATACGCGACCACAGGGCAGCCACACCGCCAGGGTGTTGCCGCCGCCCTGTTGCTGGTCGAAACAAAAATGGCCCCCGATCAGCTTGGTACACGTTTCCAGGCTCGCCAGGTCGGAATGGCCGTTCTGGCGGGTGTGACAGTGACATTGGCCATCGTCATGGACCGTCAGCGCCACAAAATGATCGATCACAGCCAGGCGCAGGTGGATCTGCTGCACATCGCTGTGGTTGGAGACATGGTTGAGCGCCTGCTCCGCCACGTGGTAGAGCACGATCTCCTGCTGCGCGGTCATGGAGGGGGGCAACTGCGCGGTCTGGACGTCGATCTGCAGGCCGTGACGCTCGGCCACCATGTCGGCGCGGGTCTGGATCGCCTCCACCAGCCCCATCTCGCGCAGCGGCGCGGCCTGCAGCTCCTCGATCAGCTCATCGGTGGTGTAGAGCGCCGTGCGCGACTGCTGGCGCGCCTTGCGCATCCGTTCCTCGACGCTTTCCGGCAGGATGCCCAGCGCGGCGCTGGCCAGGCTTTCCATCTGCTCGTTCAGCGCGGCCAGGGGGCGGTGCAGGGTGGCCTGCAGCGAGGCGGCCACCCGCTGCCGCTCGCGCTCCACGGCCAGCACCTCGGCCGTCGCCGCGTATTCCCGCCACTGCGTGCGCGTCTCGGCCTCCCGGCGCTGCTGGCGTCGAAAGAGAATGCCCAGATAGGCCACCAGCAGCGGGAGAAAGTAGAGCAGGTCAGGCCGCAGCAGGGGGGTCATGGGGGCAAGCTGGCCGCCGGCCGGCGGCCAGAGGTGCAGCGCCAGGCCCACCCCCAGGTGGATCGCGCCGGTGGCCGCCGAAGCCAGCAGCGCGCCGATCCAGCCATATTGCCAGGCGATGAGCAGCGGGGGGATCAGCAACAGCACCCCCGGCTCCAGCACCGAGACCGGGCCAAGCTGCACCACATCGAAGCGCACCATGGCCCAATTGTGCAGCAGGCCGCTGAGCAGGCTTTGGCAGACCAGATAGAGGCTCAGCGCCGTCGGCAGGAAGAACTGGCGCAGGCGGCGCTCCACCCACGGCGGGTAGACCACCAGCGCCGGGACCAACGCCACCAAGACCAACGTCAACGCCGGGCCAGCGGGCATGTCAGCATCCCGCCAGTGGCTGGTCAAGCCCAACATGAAGAGGCTGGCAATGGGCAGCAGCACAGAAAAGCGCAGCAGAAGGCGCGTGCCGGGCATGGTGCGGTCTTGGGTGGCGTTGGACATGAGGCGTGGCGTGCGATACGAAGTCATTCAGTCTTGCGGCGCAACTGCTCAGCCGGCGGGTGCGAGCATGTGGATTGAGTAGGCCGCCGTATCGAAATCCACATGTCCGCACCCGCCGCGGCGAGCATGTGGATTGAGTAGGCCGCCGTATCGAAATCCACATGTTCGCACCCGCCGCGGCGAGCATGTGGATTGAGTAGGCCGCCGTATCGAAATCCACATGTTCGCTAGGCGCCGTGTGGTTAGCTTGCCACAGGTCAGGGTGAAAGTCTGTAGAAGCAATACCAGTTGCCCCCTTGCGGCGTCCATCCGGCGCGGCGCGTCAATTGGCGTCAGACAGGTTCTGCTTATAATCAGAATTCCGGCCCCTGCCCTGCCGAGGCCGCCGCAGCAGCCACCAGCGCCGCCTGTGCTCAGCATGACCGAAGCGCATCGCGCTCAAGGACAAGCCCCATGACCCGCACCCGTTGGCATACACTGACCGCCCTCATCGCCCTGTTGGGCCTGGCCGCCCTGGTCTGGGGCCGCGTTCCCGGCGAACGCACCCTGACAGCCCTGCCCCCCGCGCCGGCCATCGGCCACCCAGCCCCCGATTTCACCCTCCCCACCCTGGCCGGGGGGCAGGTGACGCTCTCCGACCTGGCCGGCCAGCCGGTGGTGCTCAACTTCTGGGCCAGTTGGTGCGGCCCCTGCCGGGCGGAGATGCCTGAGCTGCAACGGCTGCATGACCGGCTGGGCGAGGCCGGCGTGGCGGTGCTGGGGGTCAACCAGGGAGAATCGCCCGACACGGCCGCGGCCTTTCTTGAGAAGCTGGGATTGAGCTTCCCCGTGGCGCTGGATCAACGCACCGGCGTCAGCCAGCAGTATCTGGTCAACTCGCTGCCCACCACCTTCTTCATCGACCGGGAGGGGGTGATCCGCAGCACCTTCATCGGCCCCATGTCCGACGCCGTGATCGCGCAGACTCTGCGGTCGATCTATCCGTAAATCGTCATGTATCCAACCCTTCCCATCGGCCCCTTGCGGCTGCAAACCTACGGCCTGGCGCTGTTGTTGGCCTATCTGGCAGGTCTGGCGCTGGCCGCGCGCCAGGCGCGCCGTCACGGCCTGGACGGCGATCACATCTACAACCTGGGCTTCTATGCGCTGCTGGCCGGCATCGTCGCGGCCCGGCTGGGGCACGCGGTCGCGTACTTGGAGGTCTACCGCACCGATCCGCTGCAGCTCCTCTCCCTCAGCCCGGGTGCGCTGCTGCTGGCGCCGGGCCTGCTGGGCGCCGTGGCCATGGCTGCGCTGGTCATCCGCCGCTACCGTCTGCCGCTGGCGACGACGCTGGACGCGCTGGCGCCGGGGCTGCTGCTGGCGCTGGCCGTGGCCAGCCTGGGCGCGTTCCTGGCCGGCCGCGAGCTGGGCGCGCTGAGCGATGCATTCTGGGCGGTGGAGCTCTTCGGCGTGCGCCGCCACCCGTTGGCGCTGCTTCAGGCGCTGGCGCTGCTGGCCCTTTTGGCGCTGTTGCTGTGGACCGACCGGCGCAGCGCGCTGCGTCCTGGCCAGGTGGCGCTGATGGCGCTCTTCGGCTACGCCGCGCTGCGACTCTTCCTCGAACCCCTGCGCGCCGAAAGCCTTCTGGTAGGCGACGGCTGGCGCATCACCCAACTGGCCGCCCTGGCCGTAGTAGTGCTCAGCGGTTGGCTGCTGGGACGTAACTCGTAATGCGTAATGCGTAATGCGTAACCCGGAATCGCGGGAGTCGTCTCTGATTTACGGGCCACGGGTGACGAGCCCCAAGTTCCCTCCCCCACACACCCTCCGGGTTACGAGTTACGAGTTACGAGTCCCACACCCACCTCCCACCCACACACCCTCCGGGTTACGAGTTACGAGTTACGCATTACGAGTCCCACACCCAACCCCCACCCACACACCCTCCGGCTTACGCATTACGCATCACGCATCACGAGTCCCACACCCAACCCACACCACACACACCCTCCGGGTTACGAGTTACGAGTTACGAGTTACGAGTCCCACACCCACCCCCCACCAACACACCCTCCGGGTTACGCATTACGCATCACGCATTACGAGCTAATACGTCGTCACCACCCGCCGACTCCGTTCCTCCTCCTGCGTCCAGCCCAGGCGGCGGAGCCCCGCCTCCACAGCCTGCGCCACGGTGGCGAAGCGCTCGATGCGGCTGAAGGCGGGCTGCGCGATGTCCAGGTGGCCGATGGCATCCACCGGGGCGCGGGCGATGACGATGGTGCAGGCCGGGCTGCTGACTTCCTCGGCGGCCCGCTCCAGCGCGTGGAAGTCATGCCGGCTGATCTCCCCCGCGTCCGCCAGGTCCAGCACGATCCAGCGCGGGTTGTGTTGCGTTTTCAGCTCCGTCAGCTCCTGGCGCAGCCGCTCGGCCCGCACGCCGCCCACCACCCAGTTCAGCGGCGCCACCAGCACGCCGCGCACCAGGGCAATTGGCTGGCCCAGCAGGTCGCGTCTGCCAGACTCGGCGCTCAGAACCCGGCCCATCAGCCAGGCCAGCAGCAAAAGGGTCGCCAGCACAGCGCCGGCCAACAGGCCCAGGGCAAGCGCGTCGAAACTGATGGGCTGCTCGGCCTGAAACGTCAGGAACGCGCCAAAGGCGACAATGCCGGCCGCGATGATGGTCATCTGCCAGAGCAGGGCGCGCCGGCCCAGCACGAAACCGGCGCTGGCGGGGATCAGCGCAAAGAGCGGCCAGAGCGCCAGCCCCTGCGCGCCCAAAGCCAGCGGCGCCAACGCCAACAGCGCGGCCCACTGCCCCAACATCAGGAAGGTCAGCAAGGCGGGGCTGCGTTTCATGAAACGCAGGTAGGGGATCAGCAGCACCAGGTCCGCGGCCGGCGCCAGCAGGGTAATCAACGGCGCGCCGCTGAGGTAGAGGCCCGCGGCCAGCAGCAGATCGAAAAGCAGCTTGATTCGGGCCAGCAGATGGGCGCGGCCCACGATGACATAGCCTGACAAGGACATGGTTGAAGTCCAGTTGAAGTCCGATGGTGAAGGCTTCGGAAGCCAGACGGCGCCCCTTGAAGCCTTGGGCTGAAGAGTCGCGTTTTGACAAATGCTTGGGGCAAGTGTACCATAGCCGCCGGGTTGCGGCGAATTCGCCGTCAGCCACCACACGTCGGGTCGAAAGCCTGTATGAACTCTGACACCCCTTCGGATCCACGCTACGTCCCATCCACCTATGACCCTGGCAGCTTCGACCGGCCCTCGGTGACGGTGGATGTGGTGCTCTTTGCCTTTCGCGATCAGCAGTTGCAAGTGCTGCTGGTGCGCCGGCGCAACTGGCCTTATCAGGGCTATTGGGCCATCCCGGGCGGCTTCATCCAGATGGACGAGTCGCTGGAGCAGTCGGCGCTGCGCGAGCTGCAAGAGGAGACCGGCGTGGAGGATGTCTACCTGGAACAGCTCTACACCTTCGGCGAGGCTGAGCGCGACCCGCGCACGCGCGTGATCAGCATCGCCTATTTCGCGTTGGTGGGCGCGGATCAGGCCCTCCAGGTGCGCGGGGGCGACGATGCGGCCGAGGCGCGCTGGTGGTCCATGGCCAGCCTGCCGCCGCTGGCCTTTGACCACGACCGTATTCTGCGCTACGCGCATCAGCGGCTGCGCTGGAAGCTGGAATACACCGCGTTGGGCTTTCTGCTGCTGCCTGAGACCTTCACCCTGAGCGAGCTGCAGGCGGTCTACCAGGTGGTGTTGGGCGAGCAACTGGACAAGCGCAATTTCCGGCGCAAGATTCTGTCCACCGGTGTGTTGGAGGAGACCGACGCCTACCGCGAAGGAAGCCCGCACCGCCCGGCCCGGCTCTACCGCTTCACCGCCGCCGCCATCGAACTGGAGCAGGCGCGGCGGAGATTTCCGTAGCGCAATGCGTAACCGGAGTTTGCGGGGGTTGGCTTTGAGTCATGGGGGACGTAATGCGTAATGCGTAACCGGAATTTGCGGGGGTTGGCTTTGAGGTCATGGGGGACGTAATGCGTAATGCGTAATGCGTAACCGGAGTTTGCGGGGATTGGTTTTGAATCATGGGCATGGACTATAAGCTACAGATCTCTCCTCCACGTCTTCCCATCCACAGAACAACCTCCCCCAAACACACTTCCGGGTTACGCATTACGCATCACGCATTACGCATCACGCATCACACCCCCTCCCCGTCTTCCCATCCACAGAACAACCTCCCCCAAACACACTTCCGGGTTACGCATTACGCATCACGCATTACGCATTACGCATCACGCATCACGTCCCCTCGACTCAAAGCCAACTCCCGCCACCCCCTCACCCCAAATACTGCGCCAGGAAAGCCGCCGCCTGCCGCTGCGCCCAGAGGCGATAGGCCGGCGGCCGGCCTTGAATCCAGCCGACGTGGCCGCCGTTGGGGGTGATGACGGCCAGCAGGGCCCCGTTGAGCCGCAACAACTCATGGGGGATATCCTCAGGGGAGATGAGGGGATCGTCCTGCGCGCGCAGAACCAGGGTGGGAACCTGGATGCCCGGCAGGTAGCGTCGCGCGCTGACGCGGGCATAGTAGTCCTCCGCGTCGGCAAAGCCATGCACCGGTGCAGTCATGGCCTCATCCAGCTCGCGCAGGGTCTGGGCCGCCAGCGCGGCCTCCAGGTCGATCAGCGGCCGCAGCAGCTCAGCCTTGGCCCGCAGCTTGGCCTGGATACTGCCCAGGAAACTGGCCATATAGCGCCGATTCAGGCCCTGGTTCAGAGTCTCGTGGCCCACGGTCAGGTCGAAGGGGGGTGAGACGGCCGCGGCCGCGCGCAGGCGGATGGCCAGTTCCCCGCCGCGCTCCCCCAGGTATTTGAGCAGCATGTTGCCGCCCAACGAAAAGCCGACCATGCCCTTGGCCACGCCGGGGAAACGCTGATCCAGCCAGGCGTGTACCAGGGCCACATCCTCGGTCGCGCCGGCGTGGTAGGAACGGGCGGTGCGGTTGATCTCGCCGCTGCACGAGCGGAAGTTCATCCCCACGCCCCGAATGCCCCGCCGCGCCAGTTGACGATACATCTCCAGGGCGTAAGGCCGCCGCGCGCTGCCCTCCAGCCCGTGCAGCAGCAGCGCCAGCGGCGCATCGGCCGGCAGATCGGCGCCGGCCACCGTGGCCACGTCGATGTCGAGGAAGTCGCCGTCGGGGGTGTCGAGGCGCGTGCGCTGGAATCTGACCCCGCGCCCGCGCGCCAGAGGGATCGCGGCCAGCGTCTGCACGTGGGGATTGGCCAGGCCCGCAGCCGGCGCGAAGGGCTCAGTCTGGAACCCGCCGCCGCGCGGCTGCGTCTGGTTGCCTCCCAGCCAGGGAAAGGAGCTGTCTGTCATCGCCGGTTTGTGGGACAGGCCATCAGCGGGACAACGCTCAATCCAGCCGCCGCACGATGGCGATCACCTTGCCGTGGATCTCCACCTGGCTGGCCGGCAGCACGATGGGCTCATAGCTGGCGTTGGCCGGCTGCAGGCGCACGTTGTTGCCCTCGCGGAAGAAATATTTGAGGGTCGTCTCCTCCCGCTCCGGCAGCCACGCCGCGACCATGTCGCCGTTGTTGGCTGTGTTCTGAGCATTGAGGATCACCAGGTCGCCGCTGTCCACCAGGGCGTCGATCATCGAGTCGCCCTGGACCCGCAGCGCGTAGACCCCCTCGTGGCGGCTGACCACGTCCACGGCCAGGTCCAGCGTGTCGGCGGCTTCGACGCTTTCGGGGAAGACGGTGATGGGCTGGCCGGCGGCGATGTGGCCCAGGATCGGGATGTTGCGGCCGGGCAGGATGCGCGCCATGGTGTCCTGCAGACGGATGCCGCGCGACACTTCTTTGTTGCGCTCGATCAGCCCGGCCTCGACCAGCTTGTTGAGGTTGTAGTTGACCACCGAGGTGGAACTGATCTCCGCCGCCTCGCCGATCTCACGAATCGTGGGGGGATATTGGTTTTCTTCGGTGAAGGTACGGATGAAGTCGTACATGCGCTGCTGACGATTTGAGAGTTCCATGGTTGACCTCGCGATTGACGTTGACAGGGTGGCAGATGGATGGTTGATCGATTTCTTGCACCGGCTAGAATATCTGTTCGGAATTGTAACACGAACGAGTGTTCTAGTCAAATTTGCTATCGTGTTTCGCAACTATCGCAAGGTGGCCGGCCCCATTTATCCCAAACGCACGGCGGGCACGGTCGGAGACCGGCCCGAGCGAGCGGAGTGTGGGGGGGCACGGTCGGAGACCGGCCCGAGCGCGGGGTGTGTGGGGGCACGGTCGGAGACCGGCCCGAGCGCGGGGTGTGTGGGGGCACGGTCGGAGACCGGCCCGAGCGCGCGGGGTGTGTAGGGGCACGGTCGGAGACCGGCCCGAGCGCGCGGGGTGTGTAGGGGCACGGTCGGAGACCGGCCCGAGCGCGCGGGGAGCGTTGAGCGGGGTGTGCGTGACCTGCCGGTTCGCCTCGCTCCCTCTCTCCCCTTCTCTCCCTCACCCCCTCACCCGCCGCGCGAGGTGATAGAGCCGCCGGCCCAGCGCCGACAGCGGCAGGTCCCAGGCGCCGGTGTAGCGCACCACCTGCCCGCCAAAGCCCTGCTTGAAGCGATAGACGCCCCACAGCCCCCCTTTTTGATCGACGAAGTCCTCGGCGAAGGCTGCCGGGTCCGCGCCCACCTCGTCGGGGATGCCCCACAGATCGTAGCTGGCACAGCCGCGCTGCGCGGCCCAGGTGAGGCCGGCCCACTGCAAGGCGTGATTGGGCATGCGCGACCGCTCCAGGCTGCTGCTGGCGCCCCACATGTACCAGCTCTTGCTGCCCAGCGCAAAGACCGCGATGGCGGCCAGCGGCTGACCCTCGAACTCGGCCAACAGCCAACACGCCTGGTGAGCGGGCAGCAGCTCGAAGGCGGCCTGGTAATAGGCCGGCTGGTGGACGCCGAAGCCGTCGCGCTGGCCGGTCTCGGCGTTCATGGCGTGCCAGGTGGGCAGGTCGGCCGCGTCCATCGGCCGCACCGTCACCCCCTTGCGCTCGGCCAGGCGCACGTTGTAGCGCCATTTTTGCTTCATGCCGGCCAGCACCGCCTCGCTTCCCTGGCCAAGGTCCAGGTGAATGGTGCTGCGCGGCTGCACCGGATGGCCTCGCTGCAAGCCGTAGCTCTGCAAGATCAAATCAAGCTGCGGCGAGTCGGGCAGGTCGGGCTCCAGCTTGAGCAGCGCCGGCCTGTGGCCTGCCACGACTTGGCAGAGACCGGCCAACAGCGCACGCACCTGGGCCGCGTTGCGCCAGTCCACCAGCGGCCCCTTGGGCGCATAGGCCAGCGTCTGTCCCCAGGGCAGGCGGTGCAGCAAGACCTGCCCGCCGGCCACGATCGTTGCACCCTGGCGCAGCGCCGCCCGTTCCACCTGCCAGCCGACGCACCCCTTGAGCGCCGCCCAGCCGCTGGTCTGGAGCAGATGGCCGTCCGGGTGGGCCGCGACGAAACTGTCCCAGTCAGCCGGCGAGAGTTGATCGGTTGTGCTGATGGTGAATGAGGCTGTGTCAGATGAGGTCATGATCGGGTATCAGGATTATACCTAGGCGTCTCAGAAAATCAACTGAATTGAGGCGTTGTGCAGCGATTCCATACATGGCGGCTGTCAAACCGGAGTCGGGCCTTCAGGCGGGTCTGCGCGCCCGCTTCGCGCCGGCCAGACCCGGCTGAAGCCTCGACTCCGTGTTATATCTGCTGGCTGCCAAACCGGAGTCGAGCCTTCAGGCGGGTCTGCGCGCCCGCCTCGCGCCGGCCAGACCCGGCTGAAGCCTCGACTCCGTGTTATATTTGCTGGCTGCCAAACCGGAGTCGAGCCTTCAGGCGGGTCAGCGCGCCCGCCTCGCGCCGGCCAGACCCGGCTGAAGCCTCGACTCCGTGTTATATTTGCTGGCTGCCAAACCGGAGTCGAGCCTTCAGGCGGGTCAGCGCGCCCGACTCGCGCCGGCCAGACCCGGCTGAAGCCTCGACTCCGTGTTATATGGCTGAAGCCTCGACTCCGCGTCATGTGGCTGAAGCCTCGACTCCGTGCCATATGGCTGAAGCCTCGACTCCGCACCAGATGGGGAATTGTTGATGACGGCCCTTCTTCAGTGGCGGCGCGACGCGGCGCTGTGGTATAATCGCTGGCGTGAACACCCTTCCTGTTGTCGCCTACCTGGCCATCTTTGGCGCAGCTTTCCTGCTGGCTCTTCTGTTGACGCCGCTGGCCGGCCGGCTGGGAGAACGCTGGGGGCTGGTGGATCGGCCCGGCGGCCGCCGCGCCCACCGCGGCGCGATCCCCCGCACCGGCGGCATCGCCCTCTTCGGCGCCTTTGCCCTCACGCTGCTGACCGCGTTTCTGCTCTTTCATCGCTGGCTGCCCCCCTCCACCGATCCCAACGAGCGGACGCGGCTGGCCGGTCTGCTGCTGGGCAGCACGCTGGCCTTCGCCTTCGGCCTGCTGGACGACAAGCGCGAGCTGAGCTGGCGCGGCCAGTTTGCCGTGCAGTTGCTCTGCGCCGCGGTCGCCATCGCCTCGTTGATCTTCATCGAACGGGTCAACAACCCCTTCACCAACACGCAGGTGGTCTTCCCCGATCTCGTCGTCTGGACGCTGACCACCTTCTGGTTCCTGGGCGCGATGAACACCCTCAACTGGCTGGATGGGCTGGATGGGCTGGCGGCCGGGGTGACGGCGATTCTGGCCGCGGTGCTGGTGGGGCACATGCTCTGGCGCGCCGATCCGCCGCAGCTTTCGGTGGCCATCCTCCCCCTGGCCCTGCTGGGCGCGACGCTGGGCTTTCTGCCCTGGAACTTCAACCCGGCGCGCATCTTCATGGGCAGCAGCGGCTCCTATTTCCTCGGCTTTGCCGTGGCCGCGCTGGGCATCATCGGCGGCGCGCGCATGGCCACGGTGCTGATGGTGCTGGGCCTGCCCATCGTGGACGTGGCCTGGCTGATCTGGCGCCGCAAACGGCGCGGCCTGTCGCCCGGCGCCGGCGGCCGCGATCACCTGCACTTCCGCCTGCTGGACCTGGGCCTCGGCCAGCGCCAGATCGTCCTGGGCTACTACGCCTTCTGCGCCGCCTTTGGCCTGCTGGCGCTGAGCATCGGCCCCCGCATCTTCAAATTGCTGGCCCTGCTGGGGCTGAGCGTGGCGGTGCTGATCGTCCTCTGGTGGGCAGAACGCCGGGAGGAGCGGGTGGGAGGGGGGCGGTGAACGGTGGGCGGTGGGCGGTGGGCGGTGGACGGTGAACGGTGAACGGTGAACGGTATGCGGTGGACGGTGGGTTTTCCTCGGCTGAGGCGATGTAGCTCTTGTGGCGGGTATGGGATTGGGAGTCGATGCAGCTCTTGTGGCGGGCTTGGGATTGGGAGTCGAGCCTTCAGGCGGTCGGTGCGGCGAATCTCACGCAACGCCGCCGAGGACGCCAGGAAATCTGCCCTTTGCGGCCTTTGCGCCTTGGCGTGAGGCAACAATCGTGAAGTCGCTGAGATTGGGGGCAACTCACGAATGCAGCGTCAACAGCGTCACCTCTGGCGGGCAGTTGAAGCGCACGGGGGGCGCGATGACGCCGATGCCGCGGTTGGTGTAGAGGGACATGCCGCCCACCTGGTAGAGCCCGGCCGGGTATTTCTTGCCCAGAAAGGGCAGCACCGGCCGGCCATAGCCGGGCACGTTGATCTGGCCGCCGTGGCTGTGGCCAGAGAGCTGCAAGTCCACGGGGTAGCGGGCCGCCTCATCGGCGTAGTCCGGCTCGTGTACCAGCAACAGCTTGCACTCCTCCTCCGGTGCGCCGGCCAGCGCCGCGGCCATGTCCTGCTTGCGCTCCCACACGTCGTCCAGCCCCACCAACCACAGCGGCGCGTCCACCTCCAGCCGCCGCGCCTGGTTGATCAACGACGTGACGCCGGCTTCGGCCAGCACACGCATGGCCAGCGCGGCATCCTCCCAATGGTCATGGTTGCCCAGCACGGCGTAGACCCCCAGCGGCGCGGTCAAGGTGCGCAGCGGCTCCACCAGGAATTCGGCATACTGCCACACCTCCCGCCAGATGAAGTCGCCGGTCAGCACGATCAGGTCAGGCGCATGGCGCATGGCCAGCGCCGCGGCCCGGTCGATGTCGCCCGCCGTGGTGTATTGACTGATGTGCAGATCGCTCAACTGGGCCACGCGCAGGCCGTCGAGCCGGGCCGGCAGGCGGGGCAGGGTCACGCTGACCCGTTCGACCACCGGCCAGTTGGGCTCGACCAGCGTTGCCCAGCCGGCGCCCAGCGCGGCTGCGCCGGCGCCGGCCGCTGCGCCGGCGGCTGCCAGGCGCAAGAAACTACGTCGATCCATGTTACCCTCATGCGCCAGCAAAGGCTGGCGGCCGGAAAACCCGGCCGGGCTGGCTGGCCATTGCACGCCGCACCGCCCGTTGAAGTTCAACCCGCCCGGAGCGCCCTCCGCCGGATTGCGCTTGGCAATCCGGCGGAGATTCGGCCGCGCCCCCTGGACGAAACGGGCTACAGCCCGGTCAGGTTGCGGGCGATGACCATGCGCTGGATTTCATTGGTGCCCTCGTAGATCTGCGTGATCTTGGCATCGCGGAAATAGCGCTCCAGCGGCAGCTCCTGGCTATAGCCCATGCCGCCGTGAATCTGCACCGCCTCGGTGGCGCAGTAGTTGGCCGTGTCGCTGGCGAAGAGCTTGGCCATGCTGGCCTCCAGCGTGTAGCGTTGGCCGGTCTGCGCCGCGGCCATCTTGGTCAGCGCGGCCTGGTAGATCAACAGCCGGCTGGCCTCCACCCGGCAGGCCATGTCGGCCAGCTTCTGCTGGATCATCTGGAACTGGCCGATGGGCTGGCCAAAGGCGACCCGCTCGCGGGCATAGCTGATGCTGGCCGCCAGACAGGCCTCGGCGATGCCCAGCGCCTGGCTGGCGATGCCGATGCGGCCGGCGTCCAGCACCGTCATGGCGATCTTGAAGCCCTCCCCTTCCTCGCCCAGGCGATTTTCCACCGGACAGCGGTAATCCTCGAACATGATCTCGCTGGTGGCGCTGGCGCGGATGCCCAGCTTGGGCTCCTTCTTGCCGCGCGCAAAGCCGGGCTGATCGGCTTCGACGATAAAGGCGGTCACCCCTTTGTGCTTTTTCTCCGGCGCGGTCATCATGAAGACCACGATGGTGTCGGCGTAGGGCGCGGATGTCACCCACGACTTGCGACCGTTGAGCAGATAGTGGCTGCCGTCGGCGCTGAGAGTGGCCCGGGTGCGCATGTTGCCCGCGTCGGAGCCGCTCATGGGCTCGGTCAGGCTGTAGGCGCCGATCTTCTGGCCGCTGGCCACCGGCTTGAGGTAGCGCTGTTTCTGCGCTTCCGTGCCATACTTGACCAGGCCGTGGGCAAAGAGGGAGTTGTTGACCGACATGATCACGCCGTGGCTGGCATCGACCTTGCAGATTTCCTCCAGCGCCAGCACATAGGCCAGGGTATCCAGGCCGGCGCCGCCGTAGATCTCCGGCACCTCGATGCCCATGAAGCCCAGCGCGCCCATCTTGCGCACTGTGTCCAGGGGAAAGTCGCCGGTCTCGTCGAAATGAGCCGCGATGGGCGCGATCTCCTTCTGGGCGAACTCGCGCGCCGCGTCCTGAATCATGCGGTGCTCGTCGGTGATAAAGTCGAACATGAGAAGCCTCCAGAGGGGAACTCGGGGAACTGAGGGAAACCGAACTTTGCCACAGTATACCTGGAATGGGCAGATTGCGCCAGTTGGCACGAAGCTGCGATGGCCTCTGTTTCAGCGCTTCCCAATATGGGCGGAGTCGAGGCTTCAGCCGGGTCTGGACGATGCGAGTTGCGCGTGCCAACCCGCCTGAAGGCTCGACTCCAGTTTGGCTGTCACCATATTTGGAATTGCTGCCCCCCGTTTTGACCGGCTATGCAAGCCGTGCTACACTGGCAACGACTCCGGCGGTGGTGAGTACTAGGTCACGTCGGCCTAAATCGGTCTTCACTCACTGCTCAAGCCGGTTCCCACTGCTCAAGCCAGTTCCCACTGCTCAAGCCGGTTCCCACTGCTCAAGCCGGTTCCGTGAACCGGCGGCGTTGTTGGGCGCAAACCCGGCGGATCACGGATCCGCCGGGAGCAGGTAACAGGTAAACTGAAGAGTTATCTGCGCCAACTTGTACTAGATGCGAAGCATCTGCAGCAGGGTGGGGTTGCCGTGAAGCAGCTCCACAACCTGGACCTTGGCCGCCAGCAGCGCGCCGAGATCGGGAAAACACGCCGGGTAGCGCTGCAACAGCTGCTCGTCGGTCCAGTTGTCCAGGATGGCATGTTGGAAGACCAGCCCCAGGCGCTCGTTGTCGGCCAACACCACCAGTTGAATGTAGCGGTTGAGGATGAAGGGGGACTTGCGCAGACGACGCACCAGACGGGTGCGGATGATCTCCACTTCGCCGGGCGCGAACAGGTTGGGGTGCAACAGATAGAGCTTGCGCGGCGGCAGCCGTTCCAAAAAGTAGCCGTGAAACACCAGCCCCTCGCGCTCGTTGGCAATCAGATGATCGTCGATCTCGCGCAGCATCTCTGCCATGGCCTCATGTTCCGACACCATGCTCTCCACGCCGTTGGCGCGGTCAGGCATCGTGTGCATCTTCTGCTCCAGGCCGGCGGCCTCCTGCTCGGTGGAGGACTCGATGATCTGCGGGGCGCGCCGTCGGGCAGCATCCATGATGAAATTGTTGATCAGCCGGCGCAGGTAGCTCATCAGTTGGCTCATGGTCTCGAAGCTGAAGCTGCGCGCCACCTCTGACTGGGCGAAGCGCAGCCAGATCTCGTGGACGATCTCCTCCTCGGTGAAGGCGCTGCGAATCGCCGCGCCGTGGCGGCCATGCAGCCAACTGCGCACCCACTTCAGAACATAGTGCTTCCCCAGAAACTCCTCGGTGCTGTAGGTGGTGTAGATGTAGGCCCAGGCGCGCTCATCGTGCTCCTGCAAGGCGCGCCGGAAGAGCTCCAGGCAATAGCAATCATCCCCAGCCTCGTGCAGACGCAGATACCTGATCGTCGTCGCATTGCACTGCTGGATAAGCTGTTCGAGCGCAAGGGATCGCAGGTCGGCCATATAGAGCAAGAAGACGTGTCGTCAGCCTGAGAAGTCGGTCAACAGCGTGGCCCCAGGGTGGAAACCAAAGTTGAGCAAACGCCGCGGGAGCGGCGCACAGACCGGAAATCACCGGCCGGGCGCCGGTGCTCGTGCCAGTAATTATAAAGCAAGTGCCCAAATCAGCGCAAATGCCAGCAAATTCCCCAATAGCGAACTCTGGCAATCGCTGACCAGCCCTCAGACCGCACCTGACCCCTGGGGCAACTGTTCAGGCCTCGCATCAAACGCCAGGTATTTGTCCCGCAGACCGAGGTCATGGCCCTGCGAATGGCGTTTCCGCAGAGGCGAGCCAAGTCCACGCAAGAAGAGCCCGATCTCTGGCCAACTGAGCACATCTGACAAAAAAGGCAGCGCACGGTGTGCGCTGCTTTGGGCATTCTGAGCAATTTGTCAGCCGGTGGGCCGGCCAACCCAGTTTGACCCCACCCCATTGATTCTCGCAGATCGACCGTCAGGCCGTCAGGCCGTCAGCGCCGGGCGCTGAAGCTGCGGGCGGAACTTGTAGCTGTAGACGATGACCCCTTCATCGCCCTGCTCGCTGAGCTTGCGGGTGACCATCTCCACCGGCATGCCGATCCGCACCTGATCCGGCGCCACGTCGGTCAACTGGGCCGTGACCATGGGGCCTTCCTCCAGCTTGATCAGCGCCACGGGGTAGGGCGCATAGGCCTCGAAGCCGGTGGGCGGATCGAAGACCGTGGTGTAGGAATAGACCGCGCCGCGGCCGCTGAGGGCAAATTCCCGCTGGGCAGGCTCGGCACAGTGCGGGCAGACATCGCGCGGCGGAAAGATGGCATTGTGGCAGTAGTCGCAGCGCTCCCCCATCAACCCGTAGCGCTGTTTGCGTGTGCGCCAAGTGCGTGCAACAGACATATCTCAGGTAACTCCTTTTGGTTTTGCTGCCACAGGCGTGGGACGCCTGCGGCGCAAGGCTTGTTCACGTTGAGTCCAGGGCTTCGGGCGTCGCCTCCCAGAGGGGACGCGGCGCCTGCGCATCAAGCCGTAGTTTGCCCGGCGGCGGCGACCTGTGGGGTCTTCTCATGCCAGGCGCCTGAACAACAACGTGGATTTTATCACACTGTCTGCGTCAAAAGCTATCAGAGTGCCCTGCTGACAGCGTCAAACCGGACGCTGATAGCTTTTGACAGTTCTTTTTTGCGCCGGCCAGGGCGGTGAACAGGCGATCTCAGCCCCGGCCGGCGCAAACCCCACACACCAGCTCGGAGTCGAGGCTTCAACCGGGTTTGGCACACACCAGCTCGGAGTCGAGGCTTCAGCCGGGTTTGGCACGGCGTCCGGCTAAAGCCTCGACTCCGCCCGGCTGAAGCCTCGACTCCTGCGTATCGGCAACCGGTCAAAGCAGCTCGGAGTCGAGGCTTCAGCCGGGTTTGGCACGGCGCCCGGCTAAAGCCTCGACTCCTGCCGGCTGAAGCCTCGACTCCTGCGTGCTGAAGCCTCGCCTTCCGCCCGCCGCCATCTGCTAGTCGCCTATCAGGATGTGGGTCAGGACGGTGGCGCCGCTGCCGCCGATGTTTTGCGCCATGGCCACGTTGGCGTCGTGCACCTGGTTGGCGCCGGCCAGCCCTTGCAGTTGCAGAGTGGCCTCCACCACCTGGTAGACGCCCGTGGCGCCGACCGGATGGCCGCGCGCCTTCAGCCCGCCCATGGTGGCAATGGGCAGCCGCCCCTCCAGGGTGATCTCCCCCTCCTCCGCCAGACGCACGCCGCGACCGCGTTCGGCGAAGCCGTTGGCCTCCAGCGACAATGCCGCCATGATGGTGAAGGCGTCATGCACCTCGAACAGGTCGATCTCCTCGCGTCCGATGCCAGCCTGCTGCAAGGCCTTGCGACTGCTAATGTAAGCTGCATCCAGCCAGAGTGGATCGCGCCGGTCGTGGATGGCCAGGCTGTCGGTGGCCACGGCCGAGGCGGCGATGCGCACCGGCCGGCGGCCGGCGCCCAGCGCCCGGGCATACTCCTCAGAGACCAGCACCAACGCGGCCGCGCCGTCGCAGATAGGGGAGCTGTCCATCAGGTTGATGGGGTCGGCGATCATGGTTGCCTTGCGATAGCTTTCCAGCGTGATGGGCGAGGGGAACATGGCGTTGGGGTTGGCGACCGCGTTGTGATGCGCGTTGACGGCGAAATAGCCGAACGCGCCGTGCGGCACGTCGTACTCGTGCATGTAGCGGCGCATCAGCAACGCGTTGAGCGCCACGAAAGTGACCCCCTCGGCTGCCTCGTATTCCTGATCCGCGGCCATAGCCAGGCCGGCCGTGGTCTCGCGGCCCACGGTGTCGGTCATCTTTTCGACGCCGGCCACGATGACCACGTCGTGCAGCCCGCCGGCCACCGCCATGTAGCCGGTGCGCAGCGCGGCCGCGCCCGAGCCGCAGGCCGCCTCAACCTTGTAGGCCTCGATGCCGCGCAGGCCGACGAAATCGGCCACCAACGCGCCCAGATGCTCCTGGCCCACCAGGTCGCCCGACAGCATGTTGCCCACGTAGAGGGCATCGGCGCGCTCCACTGCTGCATCGCGCAGCGCGGGAATGATGGCGTCATGGGCGATGTGACGCAGCGAACGCTCCCACTGCTCACCCACCGGAGTCTGGCCGATGCCGGCGATGTATACTTGTCTCATGATCTTCAATCCTACTTCATCAGCAGCTTGCCGCGCATGCGTGCATAGGTCGCATAGTCGATCTCCACGCGGCGGGCGATGTAGTCCTGGGTCTGCGGCGCGCGCGGCCGCGCGGCCTCGATCCGTTCGGTGATCTCCAGCGAAAAGGCGTCGCTGCCCGCGCCGGAGCCGAAGGAGACCACCAGCACCCGGTCCCCCGGCCGCGCCTCGTCCAGCACCGCAGACAGGCCGACCAGCGACGAGCCGGCGTAGGTGTTGCCGATGCGCCCCACCAGCAGCCCGGCCTGGATCTGCTCCGCCTTGAAGCCCAACAGCTTGGCCGCGCGCTGGGGAAACTTGAGGTTGGGCTGATGCAGCACCGCGTAGCGATAGTCGCCCGGCTTGCGCCCCAGCTCCGCCAGCATGAGCTGGGCAGCGTTGGTCACGTGGTGAAAATAGGCCGGCTCGCCGGTGAAGCGCTGGCCGTGGCTGGGATAGTGGGCATGGGCGCGGCGCCAGAAATCGGGCGTGTCGGTGACGTAGGACAGCGACGCCTCCATCACCGCCAGGCTCTCCTCGGCCGGACCCAGGAGATAAGCCGCGCCGCCGGCCGCGGCCGTGTACTCCAGCGCGTCGCCCGGCCGGCCCTGGGCGGTGTCCATGCCGATGCTCAGGGCATAGGGCGCCATGCCGGAGCCGACGAAGGCGATGGCGGCCTGCATCGCCTCGGTGCCGGCCTTGCAGGCAAATTCCCAATCGGCCGCCTGGGTCAGCGGCGTGATTCCCAGCGCCTCGGCCACGATGGTCGAGGTTGGCTTGACCGCGTAGGGGTGCGATTCGCTGCCCACCCAGACGGCGCGGATGCGCCGCGGGTCGATCTGGCCCCGGGCCAGCGCGTTGCGCGCCGCCTCGATGGCCATGCTGGCCGTGTCTTCATCCAGCCCGGCCACCGCCTTTTCCTCGATGGGCAGCTCGGCGTCCCGGCCGCTCCAGACCCGCGCCACCTCGCGCGCCGGCAGGCGGTACATGGGCACATAGGCGCCATAGCCGACCACACCAACCGGCCGATTGGGGCGCAACAAAACGCTGTCTTTCACTTCGGTCATCTCCGAAACTCCATGGTTGTCATCAGTCATCAGCCCGCGTGGCGAGAATCTCGGCCGCGCGCGCGGCGCGAATCTGGCCCTCGGCGATCAGTTGAGCCGCCACCTGTTCCACCAGATCGGGCGGCGCGCCCGCGGCCAGCGCCACATGGCGGGCATGCAGCGCCATGTGGCCGGCCTGGATGCCCTCGGCGGCCAGGGCGCGCAGCGCCGACAGGTTCTGCGCCAGCCCGACGGCCGCCATCACCTCCGCCAGTTGGCGGGCGGAGGTCACGCCCAGGATCTTCAGCGCCGCCTGTGCCGTGGGATGCGCCTTGGTCGCGCCGCCGACGATCCCCACGGCCAGCGGCAGCTCGATGCGCCCCGCCAGCGCCGGCTCGCCCTCCTCGCCGGTCAGCAGGCGCCAATCGGTCAGGGCGCGATACTGCCCATCGCGCGCGGCGTAGGCGTGGGCCCCGGCCTCCAGCGCCCGCCAGTCGTTGCCGGTGGCGATGGCCAGCGGGTCGATGCCATTCATGATGCCCTTGTTGTGGGTGGCGGCGCGATAGGGGTCAGCCCAGGCAAAGGCGTTGGCCTCGACGATGCCGGCCGCCACCTGGGCGCCCTCCACGGCGTCGCTGGCGAAAGCGTGCAGGGGAATCTGGCAGCTCGCCCAGGCCAGGCGGCGATCGCTGAGATTGCTTAGGATGCGCAGCCGGGCCCGTCCCCCCGACAGCGCCTCCAGCAGCGGCGCGGCAGCCTCGGCCGCGGTGTTGACGGCATTGGCGCCCATGGCATCGCGGCAATCCAGCAACAGGTGGACGATCACCATCGGCCCGGCCGGCGTGTCGGGCAGATGGCGCACCTCCAGGCCACGAAAGCCGCCGCCCGCACGCCTGAGCGATGGGTGCAGCGGATCGATCAGCGCGGCCAGGCGGGGCTCAGCAGCCAGAATCGCCTGCTCGGCGCGCTGGGGATCAGGCACCTGCAGCAACTGCACCTGGCCGATCATCAACGCCTCGCTGCTGCCGGCCCTGAACCCATCGCCGGCCCGCGCCAGCCGCGCCGCATTGCTGACCGCGGCGATCACCGACGGCTCTTCCACCGCCATGGGGATCAGATAGTCGCGCCCGTTGATCAGGAAGTTGACGCCCAGGCCCAGCGGCAGGGCAAAGAGGCCCAGGGCATTTTCCACCAGATGGTTGGCCTGTTCGACGCTGAGGCCGGCGCGCAGGGCGGCCAGGTCGGCGTCATCCAGACCGGCCCAGTCGGCCACGGTGGCCAGGCGCTGCTCCAGGCTCTGACGATAGAAGCCGCTCAGCCGCGACGAAGGTCGTTGATCCATCGAAACCACACTTTCACACAAAAGCGCTCCATGACCATCGGACGGCAGGAGCGCTGGCTTTTCAAAAGGCTCTTGTTACAACCTACACGATAACATATCGTTGCTTCCAAAAGCTATCAGATCGCGGCTACAGCCCACCGGCCACGCTGGAAAAGGCCGCCACCACCGCGCTGAGCGGCTTTTGCCAGACGGTGGGATAGAAGGCGGGCAGCAGAATGGCCAGCAGACCCAGCCCGGCCAGCACGATGATGATCCGATCCTCGCGCTCCAGCAGCAGGTTGCGCAGCGGCCCCAGCAGTGCGCTCAAGCTGCGGATCACGCCCACGGCCAGCCCCACCGCGCCGGCCAGCACCACCACGGCTTGCAGCCAGTCGGTGCTGCCCAGCGCCTGCATCAGCGCCCACTGGCCGGCAAAGCCGGCCGTCAGCGGCATGCCCGCCAGGCTGAGCGTTCCCAAGAGGAAGGCGGCCGAGGCCCACGGCAGGCGGGTGCCCAGCCCCTGGACGTGGGTGAAATCGGTCTGGCCGCCGGCGCGCTGGCGGATGACGGCCAGGCCGTAGGCGGAGACGACCATGGCCACGCCGCGGGCGATCAGCAACAGCCAGACCAACGCCCAGGAGCCGCGCGCGCCCAGCCCCAGAGCGATCAACACCGCGCCGTAGGCAAAGAGGGAAGCGTAGCTCCACAGCCGGTTGACGTTGGTCTGCACCGCGCCGGCCAGCCCGGCCCACAGACAGGTGGCCATGCCGCCGTAGAGCAGCAACTCAGCCAGGCGCACCGTGGGCAGGGCGTAGGACAAGACCGCCCCTTGCAGCCACTCGAACTGCACCAGCAGCCCTTGCAGCAGGGTCACAGCCGCGGCTGGGAGGGCGATCAACAGCCAGGCCGTCACCAGAGGCGGGCCCTCTTCGCCCAGGCTGAAGGCGGGGCCATGCAGCGGCCAGGGGGCCAGGAGCAGAAGCAGGCCAACGCTGGCCAGTTGGCCGGCCGTGCGCAAGGTCAGAGAGCTTTCGGGGTCCAGCGGCGTCTGCCCGACGTACCAGGCGGCCATCAGAAAGAGGGGTATGGCCAGCACGGGCAGCCACAGCGGCCGCAGCGCCCCGCGCGTGCTGCCCTGCCGCCCGGCCTGGATGACGAAGGTCGCCACCACCATGACCACCGTCAGCAGGATCGGCGCCAGCCACAGGGGCCGGATGGTGAGCGCGGCGGCGAAAAGGCTCCACAGCACCAGGCCGAAGGGGAAGAAGGTGCGCCCCTGCGCGGCGCGCCAGGCGCCCAGATAGACGCCGGCCAGCGCCAGGGCCAGCCAGCCCAAAACCCATTGCGCGGCGGCGTCCAGGACGAAGGTTTGATCCAGCAGCACCACGGGCGCATCGACGCGCACGACGCGGCCGAGGAAGCGCACCGCCTCATCGTTGGGCCAGCGCCACAGCAGCCAGCCCAAGGTCAGCGCGGCCAGGCCGGCCAGAACGGTCGAGGGCAGCGGCCACCGGCGCAGCAGGTAGACCAGCAGCGCGGCCAGCAGCGGCAGGGTGAAGATGACGACGACGCCGGACATTATTCCTGGCCCCCTGGTTCATCGGCCCACAGCGGGCCGCGGGCGATCATCAGGTAGCCGGTGGCCAGCGCCAGCAGCAGCTCCAGTGAGCTGAGCAGCCAGATCAGGTCGGGCGCAGGCTGGAGGACGGCCACCACCAACTGGGTCGCGGCCAGCCAGAGCAGCAGCGCGATGCCGGTCTGCAGCGCTTCGGCGCCCAGGGCCAGCCCCAGCAGCCCGAACGCGCCCAGCCAGAAGATGGCGAAACGCGCGTCGCCGGGCAGCATGGGCAGCGGCAGCCTGGGGCGCAGCACCACCAGCCACAGGGCCAGGGTCAACACCATCAAGCTGCGAAAGAGGGTGGTCGAGGCCAGCGGCCGCGCCTGCACGCCCTGGCTATGGCGGAAGGGAAGGAAGCGTCCTCCCCAGCCGGCCTGCTGGGCCGAAAGATACCAGATCAGCGCGGCAAAGCCGCCGGTGATGACCCGCAGCAGCGCCCACTGCGGCGGCAACAGATTGGCGGTCAGCAGGGCCAGCCCCACATAGACCAGCATCAGCGCGGCCAACGCCAGCCGCCAATCCAGGGCAGCCACGGCTACCGCCGTCCCCACGCCGATGATGAGCAGCGTGGGCAGGCCGGCCAACTGTTGCGCCTGGGCGAAAAGCGTTTCCAGGTCGGGAAAGGGTGGAAGAGGTTGCATGACAGGGTGACAGGGTGAACGATGACTGGCGCGGGCTGGGCGTCACACGCCGTAGAGCAGGATGGCGATCAGCAGGGCCAGGGCAACCCAGCCCAGGTAGCCCTCCCCTTCGACGATCAGCAGCGCGTTGCGCCAGCCGAGCTCGATCCAGCCGGCCAGCCAAGCGGCGCCGGCCAGCAGCCAGCTCAGGCCAACGGCCCTGCCCAGGCGCGGCCGCCAGCGCCCGAACCAGGCCTCAGGCTGTTGGGCCAGCCGGTGGAAGAGGACGCCCAACGCCAGGGCGGCCACGATGGCCAGCAGTCCTCCCAGGCCAAGCTGGCCGAGCATGCCGCCTAGGGTCAGGACGTTGCTGAAGCCGGCCTGCATGGCCAGACGCACGGGCTGGATGCCCCACAGCAGATCGGGAACCAGCGCCAGGCCCAACGCGGTCAGAAGGCGCATCACGTCCCAGGTTTCGCTCCGGCCGAGCAGTTGACGCAGCGACAGGCCGGCTGGCAGCACGACCAGGGGGGGCCGCGACCGGGGCGCCTGCCAACCGGCCAGCGCCACGGCGACAGCCAACCCATCGGCGACCACCAGCAGCGCCATCAGCGCCAGGTTGACGGGATCGGCCAGCGCGCGCGCGGGCATGCCGGCGGTCAAGGGCAGCCCGGCCAGGGTGACCACGGCCAGGACCATGGGCGCCCGCCAGCGCCACTGCTCGTCGATGGTCTGGCCCACAGCCAGCAGAATCAGGCCCAGCACCACACCGGCCAGGCCCCAGCCCAGGGCGTCGCGGCCGCTGGCCGTGGGGGTCATCGCCAGGATCAGCCACAGCCAGGTCGCGCGGCTGCTGCTCAGCAGGCTGAGGCGGTCGCGCTCCTGCGCGGTCCAGGCTGTCAGGCCGGCCAGCAGCGTCAGGAGGACAAGGATCAGCAGCCAGAGCGGGTTGGCAAACCACGCGCCGGCGCCCAGGGTGAAGACGCGCCCCAGCAGCCAGCCGCCGGTGATCAGGACCACGCAGTTGATCAGAAGCTGGGTGCCCCGGTCGCGCGCCTGGCCCGAGGGGGCCAGCCACAGGTGCAGCGGATAGGCGGCCATGCGCAGGCCGGCGACGACCAGCAACAGCGCCATGGTCTCCGCGGGCAGGGGGGCTGTCGCCAGGCTGGCGGTGGCGGCTCTGCTGTCGGTGATGCCGATGGCAATCAACATGAGCAGGCTACCTGCCACCTCCAGCCAGACGGGCGCGGTGCCCCCTCTGGCGCTGCTGCCGCGGGCGCGTGCCACCAACAGGATGTCGGCGGCCACCCAGGCGGCGCTGAGCGTCAGCAGATTGTCTGTGACCACCGTCAGCGCGGCCGCGGCCAGCAGGGCAAAGCTGAGTCCGTGGTGCGCGCCCGACCGCTTGCCGGGCGAACGCCCGGTCAGCAGCACCGCGCCCCCGCCGGTCAGCAGGATCAGCAGCACCGAGAGCCAGTTCCAGCCGTCCAACGTCCAGCGCAGGTGCAGCGGCGGCGTCACCAGCGGCCACCAGGTGAACTCCCAGACCACGACCCCTTCGGCGCGCAGGGCCATCAGCAGCACGAAGCTGACCGCCAGGGGGAGCAGCGTCAGCGGGGCCAGCGTCAGGGCGCGCCGCGGACTGGAGAAGATGCGCAGCAGCGCGGCCGCGGCCAGCAGAACCAGCGCCGGGCTGAGCGGCAAACGGAGCAGCTCGTTCATGCGTCTCTGAAGTCCACGAAACGATAGCCAATCCCCCGCTCGTTGAAGATATAGCGCGGGTTCGATGGGTCAGGCTCGATCTTCTGCCGCAGGTAGGCGACATAGAGCCGCAGAAGCTGGTTGTCGTCCACATATTCGGGGCCCCACACCCGGGAAAGCAACTGCTCGTGGGACAACATGCGGCCGGGGTTCTGGATGAAATAGTGCAGCAGGCGGTACTCGGTGGGGCGCAGCTTCACCGGCTCCCCCTCGACCAGCACCAGCCGGTTGTCGAAGTCCACCTGCAGCCGGTCATCGACCTGCACCAGGCTGCTGCGCTCGGCGGGCGAGCTCAGCTCGACCCGGCGCAGCACCGCGTTGATGCGGCTGACCAGCTCGCGGGCGCTGAAGGGCTTGGTGACATAGTCGTCGCCGCCCAGGCGCAGCCCGCGCACGCGGTCCTCGACGGCGTCGCGGGCGGAGAGGAACAGCACGGGGAGAGTCGCGTCGCGTCGGCGGATCAACTGCACGACTTCGAACCCGTCGACACCCGGCATCGTCACATCGAGCACGACCGCATCGGGCTGCGCCGAGGCGAGCGCCGCGATGGCATCGGCGCCGGTCGCTGCCTGCGTGACCTCGAAGCCGCTGAAGCGCAGCGTCGAGTCCAACATCGCGCGGATCTCGTCGTCGTCGTCGACCACGAGGATGCGGGCGCTCATGTCGTCATCCTGCCACGGGCTGCACTGCGACAGCCCCACCGGCGACGGTGATGGCGCTCCGGTGGCTGCCCGTGAGCGCTCGCCGGCGACGGATGCCCCACCTCACGCCCGCGGCGCCGAGGACGCTCCACACCAGCAGCACCGTGATGGCGCTGAGCGCCGAAGACCCGTCGGGGTCGCCGGCGAGACTTGCCGCCAGCGACGCGAACGCGGTCCCGGGAAGCAGCTGGTTGAGCGTCCCGAACACCGGGGGAGCGGTCTGCAGCGGAAGCACGGCGGAACTTGCCGCCTGGGCGGCGGTGAGGATGCCGAATCCGACGAGTCCCCACCGGCCCCAGGCAGCTTCGAGTGCCGAGAGCAGCAGGGCGAAGCATCCGGCTGCCAGAAGTGCCACGCCGGTGAAGCCCACCGCGGCATTGAGTGGCAGCCCGAACATCCCGATCACGCCCACGGTC
>JAKQCW010000133.1 GCA_029558955.1 Chloroflexota bacterium | reverse complement strand
CGATGGGGGGAACGCGGTGCAGCTCCCAGGTCTCGACGTGGACGACGGCCGCGCCCGGTTCCAGGGTCGTCAGCGGACCGAGGGTTTCCATCTCCAGAAAGCGGTTCCAGACGTAGACCTCGCAGTTGCTGTGCAGGTCGGGGTGCGGCAGGGCCGGCTGCGGGCTGAAACGTTTGACGAAAAAGAGGTCGTCCAGCAGATAGCCCATCCAGCCGGCGTGGTTGAAGTAGCCGATCTTGCACGGCTGCTCACCGACCTGGCCGTCGATCAGCATCAGGTCATCGTCCAGCCGCAGACGTTGGTCGCGCACCTGCGTATACGACCAAAGGTTAAGCTGGCGGTTGGGCAGGTACTGGGATGGCGTCGGCGCCTGCTGCGGCAGCACGGCCACGCCGCCCAGCGGCGTCTGAGTGATGGCCCAAGGCGCCAGCTCCACCGGCCACAGGCCGACGTTGTGCAGGCTGTGTTGCACGGTCAACGCCGGCCGGTCCGGCTCCAGACGCAGCTCCAGGCTTTTCTGGATGCCGGTCGCCCGCTCGGCGGGCTGGCGCAGGCGCACGCCCCCCTCGAACTCGTCCACGGTCAGGCCCTCGCTGTCGGGCAGATAGGTGCGGGGAAAGGCTTCCGGCGCGTGCCACAGGCGATGGCCGCCATAGATGAAAAAATCGCCATAGGGCGTCTCCCAGCTCAGGTCTGGCGCCTCGGCCAACAGATTGACCGTGGAGCCGGCCAGGAAGAGTCTGACCAGCCGCGGGCCGGCCTCAGCCAGGTAGTCGACGCGCAGGTGCTGATTGGCCAGGCTGCGCGCCGGCAGGCCATGAAAGTCAGGGGTCATAGTTGAGTTACTCCGATCTGTGTGAGTACAGGACACCTGCAGACACCGAGAAGGCTGGTCCTGCTCATAACTAAGTCCACGCTCTGGCCGGTCTCCTGACCATGCCAATCCACGCTCTGGCCGGTCTCCTGACCGTGCCAAGTCCACGCTCTGGCCGGTCTCCTGACCGTGCCAGTCCATGCTCTGGCCTACCCAGTCAGGTTGTATTCCAGATGGATATCCTCCGGCTCCAGCTCGAACAACCCGGCGTCTGGCTCTGGCGCGATGATGCACCCCAGCCTCAGGTAGAAATCGATGGTATGCTGTGACGGCGTGGCGGAGATGTACAGCCGCCGCGCGTCCCGTCGTCGCGCCTCGGTCGCCGCCAGCTCGAACAGCCGCCGTCCCAGGCCCTGATCGCGATAGCCGTTGCCGACGTGCAGGAACTTGAGCTGCAACTGATCAGCGGGCTGGCCGATGAAACGGCTTTCCAGGACGGCCACGCCGATCAGCCGGTCGTTGTCAAACAGGCCATAGCACCAACCGCCGCGGTCGTGGCATGCCTCCAGCAGCGGTGTGTAGATCGCTGCCTCGCCGGGCGGCCAGCCGTGCGCGTCAAAGTGCGCCGTCCTGAGCGCCAATACGCCATCTTCCAGAGCATAGACCGCCTCGATGACTTCGCTGCGATCGATGGTCCAGATGCGCTGGATCTCCTCGCGTGCCAGGTCTCGGCCGTGGATCATGGCGTCAGTCCTTGAAGTAGACCATCTGATGGGCGCTGGCCATCAACTCGCCGCTGCTGCTCCAGATCTGCGCGCTTTGGTCGAAAAAGCCGTGGCGGAACGTCAGCGCATCGGCCACGCCCAGCACATAGCCATCAGCCTGGGCCGCCAGCATGGCCTCATCGGCGTGGAAATAGGTGGTCAGCGAGACCGTGCCGGCCGGCATGGGCCGTCGCCGTCGGATGAAGATCCTGGGGAAGAAGCTGTCGCAGATGGCCGCCAGCGAAAGGAAGTCCATCGGACGGGGCGGATCGTCGCGCACCCACAGACAGGAGGCCGCATCGGCCCGTTCCCGGCCATCGAGACCGCCGTCGAGACCTCCGCCGATGAAGCGCATATCGTAGCGCCCGGTCCAGGACGGCAGCCCGGCCATGCTCAGCCGTTTCAGCTCCTGCGGCGCGGGCAGATCCTGGGGCGCCTGGGCCTGCGGCGCTGACCAGGTGGCGCGTCGCTCGGCCAGAACCGCAGTGGCCAACGCCACGACCAGGCCCCCCTGCGCAGCCTCGACGATCCAGTGCTGGGTGGAGCGGTTGATTCTGGCGGCGCGGGCGGTCAGTTCGATGACGCCATCCTCGATGGGCGCGACAAAATTCACGGTCAGCGCGACGGGAACGCCGGCGCTCTGCGGGTGCTGCAACACCGCGTTGAGCAGCAGGCTGGAGGTGACGCCGCCGAAGGGCCCCACCATATTGCCATAGGCCGGGCTGGTCGCGCCTGTGAAACGGTCGCCTCCAAGCGCCGTCAGTTGGAGGGCTGCATCCAGGGGGTGCATAGTGTCATCTGCCTTTCTGTTGCCGGGAAGCCCACGGGCCGCGTCTATGCGCGCCACGCGGGCTGGAGATTGAAGTGAACGACTGGAGCTGGATTGTCCCGCCAATTATAGCATCGTCATGCGCTGTGGGCCAACAGCCAGGCCGCGTGGGCCATGGCCTCCACGTTGCCCGCCGGCAGCCCGGCCATCAGCCCGCCGCTGGTGCCCAGAATCAGCGGGGCGCCGACCAGCGGCGCCAGCAGCCGGCTGATTTCCTGCGTGATCTCGGCCGCGGGCCGCGGCTGGGCCAGCCAGCCCACGTCCACGTTGCCCCACAGGCAGAATTCCGGCCCGACCCGGGCCCGCACGCTGGCCAGACTCATGCCCGCGGCCGGCTCCAGCCCCTGCAGGCCGTTGATGCCGGTGGCCGCCAGATCCTCCAGAATCTCCCACAGATTGCCGTCGGAGTGAAAGACCACCGGCAGCCCCATCCGCTGGCAGGCGTCCACCAGCACGGTCAGGTAGGGGAAATAACTCTGCCGCAGCGCGGCCGGCCGCACGGCGACGTTGCGGCGGTAGGCGATGTCGTCGCCCAGGAGGATGCCGTCGGCCCCGGCCCCGACCAGCCGTTGGATGAACTCAGCCTGCTCCACCACGGCCTCGGCCATGAAGCGGGGCAGGTCGGGGGTGGGCCGCGTCAGCTTCATCAGCGCCTGCTCCCAGCCCCAGGCCTTGGCGGCCAGGCTGAAGGGGCCATCCACCAGGGCGAAGACGAAAAGGTCGCTCTCCTGCTGCCATCCGCGCAGCAAAAAGAGCGCCTCCTGCTCATCGGGCTGCTCTGGGCTGCCCCAGCCGTGCGAAAAGGGGATCACCGCCAGATCGTGGCGCAGCCGCTGCAATACGGCATGACGCGCGGCCCAGGGGATGGCCTCGCCCTCCAGCCCGACGAAATCGCGCACGAACGCGTCGTCGATGGCCAGCTCGCCGGCCAGCACCCGGCCAGGCCACTGGCCGGCCAGCGCCCGCTGAACGGCGCGCCGGCGGCTGAGGGGGGGCTGTGGGGTGTCGTTCATGGCAACCTCTCGACCGGCGCCGGCGCGGCCGCCGGCTCGGCCGCGCGCTCCTGCACCCAGCGCAACAGCACGAAAACCGCCAGGCCAGCGCCGGCCACGCCGAAAAGCGCGGTAGCCGCCATCCCGCCCTGCTCGAACAGCACCACGCCCAGGTAGTCGCTGATGGTGCGGGCAACGCCGCCGGCCACCACGGCCAGCGAGAGCACCGTGCCGCGCGCCAGCGGCGCCTGCTCCGACAGCAGGCTGATGTGGGAGACGATGCTCCATTCGAAGGCCAGGGTGAAGATGAGCATGCCGGCCACGGCCAACGCCTGGCTCCGCTCCAGCAGGGGCAAGAGGGCCAGGGTGGCGGTCATGCCGGCCAGACCGAGACCCACGCCGCGCCGCTTGCCCAGCCGGTCGATGAACAGGCTGCTGGCCCCGGAGGCGCACAGCTCGGCCAAGCCCAGCAGCGCGGCCACGCGGCCGATCTGATTGGGCGCCAGGCCAAAGGAATGTTCCAGCCAGGCGCCGTAGGTGACGAAAAAGCTCTCGGCGGCGATGAAGATCAGCCCATTGACCACGATCGCGGCGCGGGCGCTGGGCGAACGCCACACCGCGCCAGCCATCTGGCGGAAGCTGCGCCCCAGCAGCGTGGGCGCCTGGCGGCGGCGTGGCAGCAGCGAGGGCAGCGGCGCCACGGCCAGACTTAGCCCGGCCAGGACCCGCAACGGCGCCTGCCAGCCGCTCTGCACCATCATGATCCCGATCAGCGGCAGGATCACCAGACCGGTGATGGCCCAACTGAACTCGATGATGCCGACCACCCGGCCGCGGCGATGAAAGGGCACATGGCTGGCCACGGCGGCCTGCAGGTTGGGGATGAACGCGGTCGAGGCCAGGCCCAGCAGGATGATGGGCGGGATGGCGCTGGCCAGCCCCTGCGCGGTGCTGAGCCACCACAGACCCACTGCCTGGGTCAACAGCGCGGCCGTCAACAGGGCGCGCGGGCCGTGGCGGTCGCTCCACGCGCCGAAGAGGGGGCTGGGGAAAACCATGGCCGAACGCAGCGCCAGCAGCAGCCCTCCCTGCGAGAGCGTGATGCCCAGGCCGCGGCTGATCTCCGGCAGATAGGGGTAGAACATGCGCACCGCCGTGTCGACCACCAGACGCATGGCGATGGCGACGACGATCAGGCGGCCGGTGCTGGCGCTGCCAGATGCAGTGCGCGGCGATGGCGTCATTGCAGGAAGACCGGCAGCGACTGAACCAGGCCAGGGGCGAGCCGCTGCGGCTCATCGACCAGCAAACGCTGCACCTCAGCCAGGCTGCACAGGTAGAGGGCCACCACTTCCCCGTCGGTGAAGCTCAGACCGGCCAGGCCGGCCGGCGTCAGCGTGGCGACGAACACCTGGGTGATGTGGCAGATGTGTACCGGCGGGTTGAGGCTGTCGGCCTCGGCGCGGTGATAGGGGCGACCAAGCGGCTGGCAGCCGGCCGCGCTGATCATGGCGCTGCCCGGCGTCAGGTCCAGCCCCAGCTCTTCAGCCGCCTCGCACTCCATGGCCTGCTGCCAGCTCAGGCCGGCGCGCACGTGGCCGGTGACGGCCAGGTCCAGTTGGCCGGGCCAGTCCACCTGCTGGCCGCGCACCTGCAAGACCAGCCACGGCGCGGCCTGCGGCGTGCGCAGCACCAGATGCACGGTGCGGTGACAGAGGCCCAGGAGGTGGCAAAGCCAGCGCGGCGCGGTCACGCCGGTGGTCTCGCCGTCGCAGGTCGCCAGGTCAAACAGCTCGTGGTGCTTGGGCAACGGCTGGACGATGGGCTGCCAGCGGTCGATCAGGTCGGCGACCTGCGGCTGGCTCAGGTTGGCGCCGCTGCCTGCCCCGGCCATGTCGTCCGCCAGCCGCTGCAAGGTGGCCGGATCGAAGGAGGATGGTGCGGCAAAGGGTTGTCTCATGGCGAAAAACTAGCGCCCGTGCCTCGGCAGCGCGGGCGCTATGTAAAAATTGGACGCAGATTCACAAGATGGACGCAGATCAGAGACGATAAAAGGGATTAGGACGCAGATTCACAAGATGGACGCAGATCAGAGACGATAAAAGGGATCAGGACGCAGATTTACACTGAAGTTTTCTGGTCGCACTGACTTGAGCAGCAACAATCGATCTGATCTGCGCTGACCTGCGCCCATCTGCGTCATCTCTTCCCGCCTTGCTGCCTCAGTGCAGGATCTTGCTCAGGAAGAGGCGGGTGCGCTCGTGTTGTGGGTTCTCGTAGAGATCCGTCGGGGTGGTGTCCTCGACGATCAACCCCTGGTCCATGAAGATGATGCGATTGGCCGCGGCCTTGGCGAAGCCCATCTCGTGGGTGACGCAGACCATGGTCATGCCTGTTTGTGCCAGGTCCTGCATCACGTCCAACACCTCAGTGATCATCTCCGGGTCCAGCGCGCTGGTCGGCTCGTCGAAGAGCATGATCTTGGGGTTCATGGCCAGCGCGCGGGCAATGGCCACCCGCTGCTGTTGGCCGCCGGAGAGCTGGCCGGGGTAGGCATCGGCCTTTTCGGGGATGCCGACGCGCTCCAGCAGTTGGCGGGCCACCTGCTCGCGCTCCTCTTTGCCGCGCTTGCGCACCACCTTCTGGGCCAGGGTGATGTTGTTCAGCACAGTCAGGTGCGGGAAGAGGTTGAACTGCTGAAAGACCATGCCGATCTCGGTGCGCATCTTGTTGATGTTGGTGCTTTTGGCCTCCAGATCAACCCCTTCGATGAAAACATGGCCGTGGGTCGGCTTCTCCAGGTGGTTGATGCAGCGCAGCAGCGTCGATTTGCCCGAGCCGCTGGGGCCGATGATCACCACCACCTGTCCCTGTTGGACTTCCAGGTTGACGCCGTTGAGGGCCGACACCCGGCCAAAATGTTTGTGCAGTTCGACAACGCGAATGATGGGATCAGGCATTGGATCGCCACCTCCTTTCAATCAGACGGACGACAATGATGAAGGCCAGGGTCAGCACCAGGTAGAGAAAGGCGGCCGAGTTGTAGCCCTCGAAGGCGCGAAAGGTGCGTGAAACATACAGACGGGCCATCTGCAAGATCTCCGGCACCGCCACCACGCTGACCAGCGCCGAGTCCTTGAGCAGCGCCACCAGATCGTTGGCCAGGGGCGGAACGACGCGGCGGATAGCCTGGGGCAGGATCACGTAGCGCATGGACTGGACATAGCCCATGCCCAGCGAGCGGGCGGCTTCCATCTGGCCATGGGAGATCGACTCGATGCCGGAACGATAGACCTCGGCCAGATAGGCGGCGTAGCCGAAGCCCAGGCCGAGGATCGCGCCCTGCACGTTGGTGAGGGGGAAGGCGTCGCCGGCCTGCAGGCGCAGAAAGGGCACCACCACGAAACCGATCCAGATGATCAGCACCAGCATGGGCACGCCGCGCATCAACTCCACGTAGAGCGTGCTGGCATGAAAGAGAATCGGGTTCTTGGACACCCGCATCACCCCCAGGAGCAGGCCGAAGATCAGCGCGATCAGGTAGGCAACGATGGTGGTGACCAGGGTCATCATCAGGCCGTTGCGCACCTCGATGCCGAAGGCCATCTCGGTGGATGTGGGGGGGCGGACGATGAAGTTGAGCGCCTCGCGGTATTGCGGGTTGCCCATCATGGCGACAAAGGCGATTGCCAAGCCGGCGATCATGATAACCGCCCACCAGGGAAAATGGCGCATTTGCTCGCTGAAGGTCAGGCGCGAGCGGACGGCTGGCTTCGGTGATCCTTCTGGTTTGACGCTCATCGGTCTCCTCCTGGCGGGTCAGAAAGCGGACTGCAACGGGCAAAACGGACTTCGGAGGCCGCGGCGCAGAGCCTGGGCCTCCGAAGTCCCGGACAGGTCAGGGCGGGGGCTGGCGCCCTGACCTGTGCTGCTTGTTGCGTTACTGAGTCGGCCTGGGGTCAGAACCGTCAACAAAACGGCCTGGAGAGCTGCCTATTGGTCGGCTGCCTGCGGCGGCTTCATGCCGAACCATTTCTCATAGATGGCGTCGTACTCGCCGGAAGCCTTGACCGCGGCCAGACCTCGGTTGATGGCCTCCAGCACATCGGCCTTGTCCTTGTTGACCGCGATGCCGTATTCCTCGGAGGTGTAGACCTCAGGCAGCACGACCAGGCCCAGCTCCGGGGTTGCCTTGATGATGTCGGCCAACACCGGGGCGTCGGTGAACGCCGCGTCGATGTCGCCGTTGGCCAGCGCCTGCATGGCCAGGGTGATTTCGTCGTAGCGCTGCACATCGGCGCCGGTGTTCTCGCTGAGCCAGATGTCGCCGGTGGTGCCCAGTTGCACGCCGACCCGCTTGCCATCGACGTCGGCCACGCCGGTGATGGGGCTGCCCTGCTTGACGGCCAGGCCCTGGCCGGCCAGGAAGTAGGGATCGCTGAAGTTGACCGTCTGCTTGCGCTCGTCGGTGATGGTGGCGGCCGACTGCACCGCGTCGAACTCACCCTGGGCCAGAGCCACGAAGATTCCATCCCAGCGGGTGTTGACGAACTCCGCCTCGAAGCCGGCGGCCTTGGCGATGGCGTTCATCAGGTCGATGTCGAAGCCGACCACCGCGCCCGACTCGTCCACGAACTCGAAGGGGCGGTACTCGGCGTTGGTGCCGACTTTGATTTTCAGCGCCGGGGCGGCTGGCGCCTCGGTAGCAGCGGCCGGCGCCTCGGTGGCGGCAGCCGGCGCCTGGGTAGCTGCGCCGCCGCAGGCGGCGACGATCAGAGAGGCGATGAGCAACATCGCCAACAACACGAGCGACTTAGACTGAGACATGATGATCGGTTCTCCTTCGCAAATTTCATGATGAAGCACGGCTGTCTGCGCGCACGCCTGAGATGCTTCGCAGGAGCTTGAGCAGACTCCCGATGCTCACCTGCACAGATTTGGTACTCCGTAGAGGTAGTTTTCAGAGCGCCCGGACCGCAGCCAGGGCTTGGTCGTAGTCGGGGAATTGGGCAATCTCCGGCACGTATTCGACGTAGCGCACAATGCCGTCCGCGTCCACGACGAACACCGCGCGCTGTTCGACGCGCAGCTCTTTGATGTGCGTGCCGTAGGCGTCGCCGAAGGCCATGTCGTAGTGATCAGACAGGGTGACGACGCGATCGACGCCCTTGGCGGCACACCACTCGGCCAGGTGAAAGGGCAGGTCGGCGCTGACGGTGACAACCACCACGCCGTCGCCCAGGTTGGCGGCCTCCTGGTTAAAATGCCGGGTCTGAGCGTCGCAGATGCCGGTGCCGATGGAAGGAATCACGTTGATCAAACGGGTTTTGCCAGCCGTCGATTCCAGCAGCTTGGCCCGGCCAGTGAAACCCTTGGAACTCAGCGTGACCTCCGGTGCGGCCTCTCCGACCGCCATAACCGGCCCCATAACAGTCAGCGGCGCGCCTTTCAGCGTGACTGCTCCGAAACGTTCCTGCATGGACATTGTTTCCTTTCGGGATGCGTTGATGAGCGATCGGTAGCTCGTAACCCGTAACCCGTAACTCGTAACCCGGAAATGGGTGTGTGCTGCGTGTGGCGTCTTGCAGATTGCGGTTTACCGATAGCAGAAAACCGGTTGCAGACACCAGATTACCCATTGCGCATAACAGGCTGCAAACAACAGGTTACGCATCACGCATCACGCATCACGCATTACGCATTACGGATACCAGGCTGCACACACCAGATCACGCATTACGCATTACGCATTACGGATACCAGGTCGCACACCACAAGTTACGAGTTACGAGTTACGAGTTACAAACAACTCTCAACGATTCTTCATGCGCGGATCCAGCGAATCGCGCAGACCGTCGCCCAGCAGGTTGAAGGCCAGCACCGTCACCACGATAGCCAGCGCCGGGAAGATGATCAGGTGGGGCGAGGTGAACATCTGGTTGCGTTCGGCGCCGATCATCGCGCCCCATTCGGCTGTGGGCGGCTGGGCGCCCAGGCCCAGGAAGGAGAGCGCGGCCGTGTCCAGAATGGCGGTGGCGATGCCCAGCGTGGCAGCCACGATCAGCGGCGCCATGGCGTTGGGCATGATGGCGCGGAAGAGGATGCGCCGGTCACGGGCGCCGATGGAGCGGGCCGCGACCACGAACTCCTGCTCCTTGAGCGACAGCACCTGCGAGCGCACCAGGCGGGCATAGGTGGGGATCGAAACGATGGCGATGGAGATCAGCGCGGTCAGCAGGCCGATGTCCTCGAAGCCGAGGGTGCGCTGCATGAAGTCCAGACCGCTTGAGAGAATGCTATCGTCGGCCACCGTCAACAGCGCCGAGTTGATCGCGATGGCCAGGATCAGCGCTGGGAAAGCCAGCACCACATCCATGATGCGCATGATGGCGTTGTCGTAGAACGCGCCCAGGTAGCCGGCCACCGCGCCGAGGAAGAAACCAACCAACACCGCCAGCGTCACCGTGTAGATGCCGGCCTTGAGCGATACCCGTGCGCCGTAGAGCACGCGGCTGTACAGATCGCGGCCATTGCCATCGGTGCCGAAGATGTGTTGCGGCTGGCCCGGGTCACAGCGGAAGAAATCGACCACAGGCAGCGCGGGCAGGTTGTCCACGGCGCGAATGCAGGGGGGCTGGCGGCGCTTGACCCCCTCCTCTTTACCGATCAGCACGGCGTTGGGCTCGTGGGTGGCCAGGGTCGGCGCCAGCAGGGCGATGGCGATCAACACGATGACCACGGCCAGGCCGACCTGGCCGGAACGACGGCGCAAGACCAGATCGCGCGCGGCCTCACTCCAATAGCCGCGCGATTTGCGCTTCGGATTCACACTGAGATCGACAGGAGGCGCGCTAGCTTCTTGCGAGGTCATGGTTCCTCTTTACGCCAGGCGAATGCGGGGGTCCAAAAAGCCATACAGAATATCGACAAACAGGTTGATGACCAGGAAAATCACCGCCACCACCAGGGTGAAGCCCTGGATGACGGCATAATCGCGCGAGGTGATGCCATCGTACAGCGCCCGGCCCATGCCTGAAAAGCCGAAGATGGTCTCGGTAAGCACCGCGCCGCTGAGCAGGAAGCCCAACGAAAGCCCGATGATGGTCACCACCGGCAGCATGGCGTTGCGCAGCCCATGGCCCAGCAGCACCACCCGTTCGTTCAGCCCCTTGGCGCGGGCGGTGCGGATGTAATCCTGGTTCATCACCTCCAGCAGGCTGGAGCGGGTCATGCGAGCGATGATGGCCATGGGAATGGTGCCCAGGGCGATGGCCGGCAGGATCATGTGCTTCAGGCTGTCGACGAAGAGCTTGCCGTCCAGGTTGACGATGGCGTTGAGGAAATAGAGGCCGGTGAAAAACTGCGCCACGCGATAGAGCGGCTGCCCCTCGCTCAGATTGAACTTGGCGGCGAAGGAGGTCACCGACATGCCGGCCGATAGCCGGCCTGAAGGGGGCAGGGCCAGGGGGGTGTCCTTCAGCACGATGGCGAAGACATAGGCCAGGAAGAGACCCAGCACGAAAACGGGGATCGACACCCCCAGATTCGCGCCGACCATGGTGACCACATCCACCGAGCTGTTGTGACGTTTGGCCGAGATGATGCCCAGCGTCATGCCGACGGTGACGGCGAAGATCATGGCGCTGAAGGCCAGTTCGATGGTGACCGAAAGCCGTTCGGCGATCATGCGCGTCACCGGCTGGCCATAGCGAAAGGACATGCCCAGATCGCCGGTGAGCACATCCTTCAGGTAGATGCCAAACTGCTGAATGATGGGCTTGTCCAGGCCATAGCGGGCGTTGAAGGCCGCGCAGGTCACTTCGTTGGCCTTCTCACCCAGCATGGCCACGCAGGGATCGCCCGGCAGGAGGCGGGCCAGGGCGAAGGTCACGAACAAGATGCCCAACAGCACCGGCAGGGCAGCCAACAGGCGCTGAAGAATGTATTTGGTCATGGTTGCCTGCCAAAAAACGTTCTGAGGCTGCGCAA
>JAKQCW010000263.1 GCA_029558955.1 Chloroflexota bacterium | reverse complement strand
CTGGTGGTGCTGGCGCTGAAGCGGGAGGGCCAGACGGCCGGCTGGCGCCAGGCCCTGCCGCTGTTGATCGCGGGCCTGGCCCTGGCCCTGGTCGAGTTGCTCCTGATCAATCTGCTGCGCGCCTGGTTGACCGCCCAGTGGGGCCTGCCTTTCTAGGGGTGCTCCAACCCTCAATGGCCGGCAACGGCTCAGCCGGCAGGTCGGTCGCTGGTTGAGTAGCCTTCTGAGGGCGCCGACACGGCACCGGCCGCCCCCTGCCTCCCGCATTTCACCCCGTTCTGGTCGCCCTCGGCATTCCGCCCCGTTCCGTCGCCTCCCGCATTCCGCCCCTTTCCGTTGCATCCTGCATTCCGCCTCATTCCGTTGCAACCTTCCCAGCGACCTTGCGTATAGACTTCAGAGTGCGCACCACCACACCTGACACATCTGTGTACGACGCTTTGGCCGGTCTCCGACCGAGCCAACCCAGAACCCTGGCAACCCACCCAGAACCTGGCGCTTTGGCCGGTCTCCGACCGGGCCAACCCAGAACGTCATTTGCTGACAGATACAATCTGAAGGAGAACACCCATGGACGTTGGCAAGTCAATTCGTTTCATCTTCGAGGACAAGCAGTGGCTCTCGAAGGTGTTGATCGGATCGTTGATCCTGCTGGTCAGCCTGCCGCTGACCTTCGTTTTGGTCGGCTTTCTCGGCCTGGCCATCGTTACCGGCTACAGCCTGGACGTGCTGCGCAACGTGCGCGCCGGCTCGACCCGGCCGCTGCCTGAGTGGCGCGATCAATGGGGCGAGTGGCTGATCGAGGGCCTGAAGCTGCTGCTGATCACCTTCGTCTGGAGCCTGCCGATCATCGTCCTGAACATGTTCAACGGCATCGGCAACAGCATGTTGCGCAGCGGCAGCGATCTGCTCAACCTGTTCGGCGGCGTCACCGTGGCCACGGCGGGCTGCCTGGGCTTGCTGTGGGCCATCGTGTTGGCGCTGGCGACCCCGGCCATCTACCTGCGACTGGCCGAGACGCGCGAGCTGGCCAGCGGCTTCCAGTTCAACGCCATCTACGTCTGGACCCGGGACCGTTTCGGCGACGTGGTGATTGCCGTGCTGCTTGCTGCCCTGCTCTCCCTGGCGTTGCTGCTGGTGGGCAGTGTGATTGGCATCCTGCTGTGCGGCGTGGGTCTGGCATTGACGCTGCCCGCGGCCGCCATGCTGAGCACCCTGGTGACCGTCCACCTCTACGCCCAAATCGGGCCTGGCAAGCAGCGCCAGCCGCAGACCAGCGTGACCAAGTCGCCGCCGCCGGCCCCGGCCAGCAGCCGGCCCAAGGAGACCACCATGGTCGTGGGGCCTGATGGCACGATCATTGTCACCCCTGAAGTGGACGACTGATCGGACTTCGCAAATCCTGGACAACCACGAGGCTGCGGCGCACCGCGTTCGCAGCCTCGTCGATTGTCACCTGGATCGAGGTTTGGTATAATGTCGAGCAGCCCCGGCAGCGAGCCGGCGGCGTTGACGAGGGTTCTGTACACGAGGAGAGATCTTATGAACATTGGCAAGTCCTTCAGCTTTATCTTCGAGGACCCGCGCTGGGTCACCAAGGTCGGCATCGGCGCCCTGGTGCTGATTCTGTCCAGTCTGCTGTCGTCCATCCTGGTCGGCATCCTGGGCTACTTCATCGTCGCGGGCTATGGGCTTGAGGTGCTGCGCAACGTCCGTAAGGGCGAGCTCTATCCCATGCCCGAGTGGCGCGACCGCTGGGGCGAATGGCTGGTGCTGGGCGTCAAGGCCATGGTGGCGCTGCTGGTTTGGTCGCTGCCCGCGATCATCATCGCCCTGCCCATGGGCTTTGGCTTTGCGCTGCTGGGCAGCAACGACAGCATCGCGGTGGTTGGTGGGCTGTTGGCCGCCGGCATGGTCTGCCTGATGATCATCTGGGGTGTCATCGTCCTGCTGGCTACCCCGGCGATCTACATCCGCCTGGCCGAGAGCGAAGATCTCGCCAGCGCCTTCCGCTTCGGCGAGATCCTGGACTTCACCCGCCAGCATCTGGGCAACGTCATCGTCGCCGCCATCATGGTGGTGATCGCCAGCGTGGTCATGAGCGCCATGGGCATGATCGTCGGCCTGCTTCTGTGCGGAATCGGCCTGCTGGTCACGCTGCCGGCGGCCCAGTTCATCGCCACCATGATCCAGTCGCACCTCTACGCCCAGATCGGTCTGGGCGCCAGGCCGTGGGAGACCTCCATCGTGCCGCAGGAGTACATTCCCGAGCCGCCGGCCGCGCCGTCGGTCTACGAGACGCCGGCTGAGGCGGCTGTCGAGCCGGTGGATACGAACCCAGAGAATCCCAGCTAACACACGCCGGCGCAGATCCCGCGCCCATCAGGAGTCGAGGCTTCAGCCGGTCTGGAGTCAAGGCTTCAGCCGGTCTGGAGTCGAGGCTTCAGCCAGTCTGGAGTCGAGGCTTCAGCCGGTTCGGAGTCGAGGCTTCAGCCGGTCTGGAGTCAAGGCTTCAGCCGGTTCGGAGTCGAGGCTTCAGCCGGTTCGGAGTCGAGGCTTCAGCCGGTTCGGAGTCGAGGTTTCAGCCGGTCTGGAGTCAAGACTTCAGCCGGTTCGGAGTCGACTTCAGCCGGTTCGGAGTCGAGGCTTCAGCCGGTCTGAGCAGGAGCACCCCCATGATCGAAAGCCTGTCAGGCATTTTCACCGCCTTTGGCCTCTCCTCGTCGGCCGGGCTGAACGCGTATCTGCCGCTGTTGATCGTGGCGCTCACCGCCCGCTTCACCAACCTGATCACCCTCCAATCTCCCTTCGACTGGCTGACCAGTTGGTGGGTGATCGGCCTGCTGGCGGTGCTGCTGCTGATCGAGATCTTCGCCGACAAGGTGCCCCTGGTCGACCACGCCAACGACGTCATCCAGACCGTGGTGCGACCGGCCGCCGGCGCGATCCTCTTCGCGGCCAACGCCCAGGTTATCACCGACGTCCACCCGGCGCTGGCCTTGGGCGCTGGCCTCGTGCTGGCCGGCGGCGTGCATACGGCCAAAGCCACCGTGCGGCCGGTGGTCACAGCCACCACCGGTGGCCTGGGCAACCCGGTGGTCAGCACGGTCGAAGACATCGTCGCACTGTTGGTCAGCGTTATGGCCATCTTGCTGCCCATCCTGACCTTCATCGCCCTGGTGGTGCTGATGATCGTGATCTGGCGCAAATGGCGGCGCTACAAGGCGCAGCGGGCGGTGGAGCCGACAGCGGGCATGTGACTCTATACTGATCTGTGGTTTAGCCGCCAACAACGGGCGTCCGGCGTGAAACGTGATACGTGATACGTGGACGCTCCACGCGGACTGCATCACGTTTCACGGTAACGAACTGCTTTTCGTCCTACCTGGCGCGCAGTCTCCAACTCTGGGCGTCACGACCGGATGCGCAGCAGCGGCAGATAGACCTGTGGTCGTACCAGGGGGATGTTTATGCACTGCCAGGTGCGGCCGCCGTCGTCGGAGCGATAGTGCGCTGCGTCGTTGGGCGTGGAGAAATGTGCTCCCATGAACAACGTGTGCGGCTTGTGGGGTGGCCCTGATCCCTGGACGACTGCCAGCGGCAAAAAGACTTGATAGACATCCTCCGGCAGATCGGGCGGACCCTGGCTCGATGCGCGGAGAGTAGGAGCGTTTGTCTCCGTCGCACGACGCACGATCAGGTCGTAGGATGTGTTGGGCGCCAGCATGGTCCAGCTCCCACCGGCGTCGTAGCTGGCATACAGGCCATTGGAGGTTGCCGCATAGATCGTTGGATCCTCGGGAAAATTAGGCGAGAATTGTGGATACATGTCGCCAACGCCGCTGTTGCCGCAGTAGGGGCCGCCAGGGGGGAAGATGGCCCGCCAAGTGAGGCCGCCATCTTGGCTCATGAACAGCGATGAGTTCAGAGATCCATTCAGTAGCGTCTGATCCCGAGCGAAGCCGGGTGACACCACCATTTGTTCGAAGTAACGCTCAGAGCACAGGCCCTGACCGCCAGCGCTCCAGGTTTCGCCGCCGTCGTGTGAGATGATCAGGCGCGTGTTCAGCGACGGGCTTACTGCGGTCAAGGAGGCGAACACAGTTTCGTCCTGGTCATAATTGGACGAGACCACCACCGAGCCTGCCGCCGTCTCTGACCACACCTGCTGCCAGGTGGCGCCCCCGTTCACCGAACGCGCCACCCCTGCGGGCAGGGATGGGTAATACTCAGTCCGAAAGCGCGGTTGGAACAAGACGCCAGGGCGATTAGCGGCGCGCAGCGTATAATCGTAGCATTGCAGATTCTCGTTGCACGGCGCTGTGCGTCGCTCCCAGGTGTCCCCTCCGTCCGTCGTCCGGTAGAAATGGTACTGGCCGTTGATCCAGCTTGAGGAGATCAAACCCAGGTAGGCCACCAGGCCAGTGGACTCCGGCTCCGGTGCTATGTCGAATGCTGTGAACAAGGCGCCATTCACAGTATAGGGAAAATCGAACACCTGCAACCAGCTTTCGCCTCGATCCATGCTCCTGAGCACGACCTCGTGATTGGCTCCGGCGAAACGCCATGCTGTTAGCCAGAAGATCGTGCCGTCGTTGATGTAGTTGGGCGAAACAAACAGCCGTCCATAGGTCTCATGCGGACAGAGGGGCAGGAGGCCGCCCACTTGCGCTCGGATCGGCTCAGCGCGCACGGCGAAAGCGACGGACGCCAGGCAGGCGAGGCCGACGAACACCCGGATGGCGCAAGACCCTGTTGCTTCCCGGTTCATTGTAGTAATCCTCTGATCCTTGTTGGCGCGAGGCCGGGACAGTCTCTCATGGGGCGGGCGCGGGCGTTACCGTTGCCCAGCGCGCCCCCAGGATCGTCATGGCCGATGGTGTGTGCTGCGGGGCGGTCGGCGGGAACAGATTGGTTTGGGGAGGATCGGCCCCGATCGAGATAAACCACGCCACCGCCTCGTAGCCTGCGTTACCGCTCTGGAGCCAGACTATCATGGGATCCATCACGTACTGTTGTACTTGTGGCGCAGTCAGAGGGGGAGATACCTCCGCAGGGATACCAAGGTAACCCGTCTCAGTGATCCAGATCGGCGCGTCAGGAACCAGCGGCGCGCCAATGCCGCGAAAGTCGTTCCGGTTCTCCTCCAACTCCCGTGTCATGCAGGTCCAGATGCTTCCAAGTGCGCTGTTCCAACAGTCTCGAACGCTAGTATTCCAAGGATAAGCGTGAATTGCCAGACCGTCGATCCTGACATCGCTGTGGTAGAGCCGCAGTTGCTGCAAGAAGTCAGCCCACCACGCTGCAAATACTGGATGCCCTGACCGGCTCCTTTGTACCACGCCAATGGTCCGACATCTCTTCGGATCAGCGGCAAATAGAGCGACCTCGCCTCAGGCGCGTGCATGGGTTGGGCTTCCCCGCCATCCAATTGGGGCTCGGATGCATCCGCTCCTTGCGCGTCCCCGCGTCCCCGATTGCGGAAGTAGCGCTGGCTCAGTACGTAGGCCTCTGTCGGATTAGTGATGAACTCGATAGGATGGGGGACGGGCGCTGGGCGCGGTGTTGCAGTGAACGTAGGCGTGCTGCGCGGAGACGTGACAGGCGGCAGCGGGGTGAAGGTTGGCGTGTTGCTTGCGCCTTCCTGCGCCAGCGCGGTTGGATCAGGGGCGTCACTAACCAACAAGAAAGCTAGCATCAGAGAAAAGGCGACCAACAACAGCAATACCGCCGCTCCTTGCCTGTCATGTCGATGATGATCCATGTTCTTCCTCCTTCTATGGACACAATCATGGCCTGTCCTCCCCGACTACAGGCCGTTCCAAAACCACCTGCCGCGATTGTAAAGGCTGATGCAATCGCTGTCAAATGAGATTCCACCCCTGGTTACCCTGAGTTCCCCCAGTTCCTTATCCTTATGTTATAATAGCCCCATGTCCCAGCCCATCAGCGACGCGTTGCAGGCCCGCCTGGACAGCCTGCCCCTCAACCCCGGCGTCTACATCTACCGCGACGGCCGCGCCCAGGTGATCTACGTCGGCAAAGCCAAGAACCTGCGCGCCCGCGTCCGCTCCTATTTCCAGAATTCAACCCAGCACACGGTCAAGACCCGCCGCCTGGTGGCCGACATCGTCGACCTGGAGTGGATCATCGTGCCCACCGAGGTGGACGCGCTGGTGCTGGAGAACACGTTGATCAAGCGCTACCAGCCGCGCTACAACGTGCTGCTCAAGGACGACAAGACCTATCCCTACATCAAGATCCACTGGCAGGACGACTTCCCCAAGGTCTCGGTGACGCGCAAGGTCTACAAAGACGGCGCGGGCTACTACGGCCCCTACACCTCCGCCTTCACCGTGCGCCAGACGCTGGACAACCTGCGCCGCGTCTTCCCCTACCTGACCTGCAACCGCGAGATCACCGGCCAGGACAAACGCGCCTGCCTCTACTACGACATCAAGCTGTGCGTGGCCCCCTGCATCGGCGTGGTGGATCGCGACGAATACCGCGCGGTGATGCAGGGGCTGGCCGACTTTCTCGAAGGTCGCAGCGATGAGGCCATCGCGGCGCTGAGTCAGCGCATGAAAGCCGCGGCCGGCCAGCTCAATTTCGAACGCGCGGCCATGTATCGCGACCAGATCAGGCTGGCCCAGCGCCTGGTCGAGCAGCAGCAGGTCATCTCCAACTACCAGGTCGACCAGGACGTCATCGCCTTTGCCAGCGACGACAACGGCGATGAGACCGCCTTCCAGGTCTTCCTGGTGCGTCGCGGCAAGCTGATCGGCCGCGAGAGCTTCGTGCTGCCCCACACCCGCGATGAAGACCGCGCCGAGCTGCTGGCCACCTTCCTCAGCCAGTTTTACGACCAGGCCAGCGCGCTGCCGCCGGAGATCGTCCTGCCCATGGAGCCGGCCGACGGCGACGTGATCGCCCAATGGCTGAGCGAAAAGCGCCGCGCCCAGGTGGACGGCGACGACCCGGCCGTGCGGCTGGCGCGGCCGGCCGATGAGGAGAGCCACAAGGCCCTGGCGCTGGCCGAGAGCAACGCCTTCGAGGCGCTGCGCACCCTGCGCGCGGTGCGCGAGGCCGACAAGAGCAAGCAGGTGCTGGCCTTGCAGGAGCTGCA
>JAKQCW010000246.1 GCA_029558955.1 Chloroflexota bacterium | reverse complement strand
GGATGCGCAGCTTGTACTCAGCGCTGAAATTGCGCCGTTTGGCCTTGGGCACGACTTCCGGGTCTGGCTTGACTGCTGGCGAATGGCCGTTCAATGATCCGTTGTTGTTAACCTTGACTGATTGCTTGTGTGACATCTTCTTGACTCCTTCGGTGTTCGGTGTATTGTACACTAAATTCGTCGAGTAAGCTGTTTCACCTATTATAGACACAAAGGGTGATGCGTGATGCGTGACTGGAGATGAGGACCGCAGCGCCAGGGTCTGGTCCGACTGTCAACGCCCATTAACCAAAGTCCAACTACGGAGACATCTCTCTCCATTCCGGGTTACGCATTACGCATTACGCATTACGCATTACGCATTACGCACTATTCCTTTCTTTCGGCCAGCCAGACGCCGGCCAGCAGCAGGGCGGCGCCGGCCAGTTGCGCCGGGCCGATGGGCTCGTCCAGCAGCAGCACGGCCAAAAGCATGGTCAGCAACGGGATCAGGTAGATGTAGATGGCCGCACGGGTGGCGCCCAGCCATTCTACCGTTTCCCACCACCAGAGGTTGGCCAGCAGGCCAGGCCCGATGCCCAAGGCCAGCACGGCAGCCACGGCCGGCCAGGTCCAGACGCTCTCCTGGCCCAGTAGCAACGCCGGCAGCGCCAGCGTCAACACGCCCAGCGTGGCCGCGGCGGCTGTCACCACCAGGGGCGCATAGCCGGCCAGCAGGCGGCTGCCCCAGATGAAGTAGAGCGCGCCGGCCAGCGACGACAACAGCACCAGCCCGTCGCCCAGCGCGGTCTCCCAGTGCATCTGCCAGCGCAGCCCGCCCGCGCTGATGATCCAGGCGCCGACCAGGGCCAGCAGAATGCCGACCCAGCCGGCCGCGCGCAGGCGTTGGCGCATGAAGGCCGCGGCCAGCAGCGCGGTGAAGATGGGCACGGTGTTGGCCAGCAGACCGGTGTTCATCGCGCTGGTGCGCGCCTGGCCGGCGATTTGCAGGCCGTAGAGCAACGTCACGCCGAAGAGCGACAGCAGGAAGAAGGCCCGCCAGTCGCGGCGCAGCGCCATGTTGAACGCGCCCACTTGGCCGCGCCGCGCCAGCAGCAGCAACGCCAGCGCCGCGGTCACGCTCCAGCGCCCAGCCACCACGGTCACCGGCTGCAGGGTGCCCAGCGCCACCTCGTTGAGGATGAAGCTCAACGCCCAGAGCGTCAACATGGCCGCCAGCTTGAGGATGCGCATGGTTGGATGGGGAGGCGCGGGGCGATGCCTGGCCGCCCAGTCACGCCGGCGTCCGGTCACCGCGTCTCCTGACCCCACAGCTCGGCCAGCCGCACACAGGCCGCGGTCGCCAGCGCCATATCCTGCAGGCTGACCCACTCCAGCGGGCCGTGGACGTCGTTCATGCCGGTGAACAGGTTGGGTGTCGGCGTGCCCAGCTCGGTCAGGCGCGAGCCATCGGTGCCGCCGCGGATCGGCTCGTCGAAGGGCTCCAGCCCCAGGTCGCGGTAGGCGGCGCGCGCCAGCTCCACCGGCCGCATGTCCTCGGCCAGCCAGTAGTACATGTTGCGGTACTGCGGCGTGATGGTGCAGGTGATCTTGGCGCGCGGCTCGCCCGCGGCCACCACCTGGCAGGCCTTTTCCACCACCTCGCCGTTGGCCCGCAGCCCTTCCAGCGTGAAATCGCGCAGAATAAAGGCGATCTCCACATGGGCCGCGTTGCCGACGACCTTGTAGCAGTGGATGAAGCCGGCGCGCCCATCGGCGGTCTCCGGCGTCAGCGTGGCCTGGGGCAGCACCCCCAACACCTTAGCCGCCAGGGTCAGCGCGTTGACCATCTTCTCTTTGGCCGTGCCGGTGTGGGTCGAGACGCCGTCGATGGTCACCACCGCCTTGTCGGCCGAGAAGGTCTCGTAGACGATCGCGCCCGGCTCGCCGCCGTCCAGGGTGTAGGCCACGTCCACGGCCAGGTCGGCCGGCAGTTGGGGATCGACCCCGCGGCCGATCTCCTCGTCTGGGGTGAAGCAGACGCGCACCGGGCCATGCTCGCTGGCGCTGTTGTGCAGCAGCTCGTTGGCCATGGCCATGACGATGGCCACGCCGCACTTGTCGTCCGCGCCCAGGATCGTGGCCCCGCTGCCGGTGACGATGTCATAGCCGATCTTCTTGGCCAGGTTGGGCGAGGTCTCCGGCGACAGCGTCAGCTCCGGCGCGTCGGGAAAGGTCAGGCTGCCGCCGGCGTAGTTGCGATGCACCTGCGGCTTGACGCCCGCGCCGCTGAAGCCGGGGATGGTGTCCACGTGGGCCAGGAAGGCCACGGTGGGCGCGCTGGCGGCCTTGGGGCCGCGGCCGGGGATCGTGGCCAGCAGCGCGCCGTAGTCGGTGACGCGGATCTCCTGCGCCCCGATCTCGGCCAGCTCCTCGGCCAGCAGGTGGATCAGATCGTACTGCTTGGCGGTGCTGGGCGAGGTGGGCGAGGTGTCGTCGGCCATGGTGTCGATCTGCACGTAGCGCACGAAGCGCTCTTCCAATTCGGCAAGGTATTTGTCATGCATGGGGAGCTATCCTCCGTCGTAGAGTAACGTGTTCAGGACTTTGACCTGAAAACAGCCGCTCAGGCCGGCCCAACCTCAAAACAGCCGCTCGGTCCGGTCTAACCTCAAAACAACCGCTCGGGCCGGTCTCCTGACCGAGCCCGCCAACCGCTCAGGCCGGTCTAACCTAAAAACAGCCGCTCGGGCCGGCCCAACCTCAAAACAACCGCTCGGGCCGGTCTCCTGACCGAGCCCGC
>JAKQCW010000222.1 GCA_029558955.1 Chloroflexota bacterium | reverse complement strand
CGAAGGGCTGCGTCTCCACCTGCCAGCCGCCGGCGCGCAGCTCCTGCTCGATGCGTTCGGCTGTCACCGCCAGCGCGTCGCTGCCGGCCGTGCGCGGCCCCAGCGCAGCCAGAAAGCTGACGATGCCCGCGGCCCGCTGCGCGTCGAAAACGGCCGACGCGCCCTCGCGCGCGGGCATCCTGGCCAGCGTCGGCGTCGGTTCCGGCCGCACCGTCTGCCAGATCTCGCGGCCGGCCGTGACCAGCCAGATGCTGGCCGCAGCCAACACCGTCAGCAGCGCCAGCTCCAGCCAGTTGGCCCGCAACCAGCCGCGCAGATCGACCCGTTTGGCGCCTGTCACCTGCTTGCCGCTCCCTGGGACACGCGACCCGGCCACGCTGCCCATCTCACTTCTCACGCTCCGAGCGGTTGCGGAAGAGCAGCTTGATCGGCGTGCCCTCGAAGGGATAGGCGCGGCGGATCTGGTTCTCCAGATAGCGCCGGTAGGTGAAGTGTACCAGCTCCACATCGTTGACGAAGAACATGAAGGTGGGCGGCTTGATCTCCACCTGGCTGGCGAAGTAGATGCGCAACAGCTTGCCGGTCTTGCCGGGCGCACGGTGCTTGACCGCCGCGTCCTGCACCAGCTTGTTGAGCGCCGCGGTGGGGATGCGCGTGCTCCGTTGCGCCTGCACATGGCGCGCCAGCGGGATCACCTTCTGCACCCGTTGCCGCGTCAGCGCCGAGATGAAGAGCATCGGCACGTAGTCGATGAACTTCAGCCCGGCCTGCAAGCTGCGGGTGTACTCGTTCATGGTGTTGGAGTCCTTCTCCACCAGGTCCCACTTGTTGACCACCAGGATGATGCCCTTCCACTCGTCCAGCGCATAGCTCGCCACGTGGGCGTCCTGGGCGGTCAAGCCCTGGGACGCGTCGATCACCAACGCCACCACGTCGGCGCGCTGCACCGCGCGCAGGGCGCGCATCACGCTGTACTTCTCCACCCCCTGCTCGATGCGGCCGCGCCGGCGGATGCCGGCCGTGTCGATCAACACCACCGGCTCCCCCTCCCAGCTCAGGCGCATGTCGATGGCATCGCGTGTGGTGCCGGGGATCTCGCTGACGATGGAGCGCTCCTGGCCCAGCAGCGCGTTGAGCAGGGAGGACTTGCCCACGTTGGGCCGGCCGATGATCGCGATCTTGAGCGCGTCGTCCTCTTCCTCCTCCTCGCGGGTGGGGAAATTGCGCACGATCTCGTCCAGCAGGTCGCCCACGCCCAGGCCATGCAGCGCCGAGATGGCCACCGGCTCGCCCAGACCCAGCTCGTAGAACTCGACCGCGCCCAGCTCGCGCGTCAGGTTGTCGGCCTTGTTGGCGGCCAGCACCACCGGCTTCTGGCTGCGGCGCAGCACGTCGGCCACGTCCTGGTCGCCGCCGGTGACGCCCTCCTTCACATCGACCAGAAAGACCACCACGTCGGCCTCGTCGATGGCGATCTGCGCCTGCTCACGGATCTCGCGGCGGAAGCTGGCGGAGCTGACGCTCAGCGGCTCCCCGCCGCGCCGGGCCTCTGCGCCGGAGGGGTCCCCCTCCACCAGCTCGATGCCGCCGGTGTCCACCAGGGTGAAGGGCGCGCCCGACCAGTCGGAATCGGCATAGAGCCGGTCGCGGGTCGTGCCGGGCAGGTCTTCGACGATGGCGATGCGCTCGCCGGCGATGCGGTTGAAGAGGGTTGATTTGCCCACGTTGGGCCGCCCTACCAGGGCTACAATCGGTTTTGTCATAGTTTTTGGGTCTGCCTGTGTGGCGTCACGCTGAACCGTTGGCCGCATGGCACGCTGTCAGCGTCAGAAGAGCCGCCAGTCGATTCGCATAGCGTTTCGTTCTTTTTCAGTCCAGTTGATTTCTTACGGGCGTATAGTCTTCTTGACTACACGAAAACGACGGCGGCCTGGCCGCAACTGCTGCTGTCAGGCCGCACTGACCGGATTGTGCAGCGTTCCGATGCCGCTGATCGAGACCACCAGTTGGTCCCCCGCGTGCAGCGGCGACACGCCCGACGGCGTGCCGGTCATCAGCACGTCCCCCGGCTCCAGCGTCATCACCGCACTGACGTAGACCAGCAGCTCCGGCAGGCCAAACACCATGTCGGCGGTGCTGCCCGACTGGCGCACCTCGCCGTTGACCAGGCACTGCACCTGCTGCGCGCGCCAGTCCAGGTCGGTCTCGATCCAGGGTCCCAGCGGACAGAAGGTGTCGAAGCCCTTGGCCCGGCTCCACTGGCCGTCGCGGCGTTGCAGGTCACGCGCGGTCACGTCGTTGCCGCAGGTGTAGCCCAAGACCGCCTCCAGCGCGTTCTCCAGCGTCAACCGGTGGGCGCGGCGGCCGATCACCGCGGTCAGCTCGGCCTCATGTTCCACGCGCTGGCTGAGGGCCGGCAACAGCACCCGATCGCCCGGCCCCACCACCGCGCTGGGCGGCTTGAGGAAGATCAACGGCTCGCTGGGCAGATCGACGCCATGCTCGGCCGCGTGTTCTGCGTAGTTGCGGCCGACGCAGATCACCTTGCTGGGCTGACAGGGGGCCAGCAGTCGCACCTCAGTCAGCGGCAGCGGCTGGCCCGCGGCCGGCAAGGCCTGCCGCGGCTGGCTGAAGGGCGAGCCATGCAGCGGCTGAAAGCGGTCATCCGTCACCTGGCCGAATGTGAGATCTCCGTTGGGCAGCAGCGCCCGTGCAATACGCATCAGAAAAACCTCCAGATGGTGGTCGTGCTATCCGGCCGATGCGAGGCCGTGATTTCGATACGGCGGCCTACTCAATCCACGGCCTCGCATCGGCCGGAGGGTTTCGATACGCCTCAGAAGGCTACTCAACCAACGAAGGTTTCGATACGCCTCAGAAGGCTACTCAACCAACGGAGGTTTCGACGGCGGGTTCTGGCGCTGCAGCCGCCAGCCGCAGGCCGGACAGACTGCCGTCGGCGTTGCCTCGTCCTGCGCCGGCAGGGGCTGGGCGTGGCAGCGGGGACAGCGCAACAGCGCGATCCAGTCGGCCGCGCCGCCAGCCGGCGGCTGGCCCAGCCGGAGGGCAAAGACCAGGTCGTAATCCACCTGCCAGGGCCTGATCTCGACCCCGGCCGCGCCCAGCTCCCGCAGCCGGGCGGCCAGATGCTCACGGGACCACGTGCGCCCCGGCAGGAGACGCGCGTCAGGGCCGATCCGGTTGGTCAACACCAACAGGCCGCCCGGCTGGGTCACCCGCACCAGCTCGGCCAGCACCCCATCCGGCGCCGGCATGAACTCCAACGCCTCCAGGCAGGTGGTCACGGCGAATTGGCCATCGGCGAAGGGCAGCCGGTTGGCGTCGTGGGCCAGAAGGATCGCCTCTGCGCCCTGATCAGTCAGCTTGCGCCGCGCCTCGGCCAACATCGCCTCGGCCCGGTCCAGCGCCACCATGCGACAGGCGGCGGGCGCCGCGGCCCACACGGCCAGCGGCAGCCGTCCGGTGCCGGTCGCCACATCCAGCAGCCAGGGAGGCGCAGCGGCGGCCGGCTCATGGGCCGGGCCGGCGTGCGGCGTGTCCGGATCCTGGGCGTCCGACAGCCCGGCCAAGAAGCGGGCGATGGGACGGCCCAAAAAGAAGGCTTCGTCGTCGGCGTCGAACTGCTTGATGGCGTCGTAGCGCCGCGCGAAGCGATTGTAGAGGGCGGTCACGGCGCCCGGGCCGAGGTAGACGCCCTCGGTCAGAATGATCAACCAGTAGAGCAGCGCGGCGGCCGCGACGGCGACCAGCGCCAGCAGCACCAGCCAGCCAGGCATCAGCCGATCCCGAAGCCCAGGGCCGCGGCCGAGACCAGGATGGCCGCCAGCGTCCAGGGCTGGGCCGCGGCCGGCGGCTGATCATCGGCCCGCGCCAGGATCAGCAGGGGCGCCACGGCCAGCAGCCCCACCGCGCCCCCGGCCAGCAACAGACCGCTGCCCAACAGCGTCGCCGCCGCCAGGCCGAAGCCGGCGGCGGCGGTCAACAGACGCATCAGGCCGTGACGGGGCGCGGGCTGGGGATCGGGAGCCAAAGCACGCCCCAGCAGGGTGTACCCGACCGCCAGCGTCAAGAACCAGGGGCCCTGTGACGCGCTGGGCCACTGCCCCGCCAGGCCCACCGCCACGCCCAGGGCGAAGGGCAGGGCGGCGAAGACCAGCGCGTAGAGCCAACGCACGAGACCGGCCAGGCCAGCCTGGCGCGCGGCCATGGCCAAAAGCGCCAGCAGGATCACTGCGCCGGTCAACACGACGGCCAGCGGGCTGATGGCCAGGGCCAGCAGCAGCGCCAGCAGGGCCAGCGGCGCGCCGGCTCGGGTGATGGCGGCCGCGGCGCCCGGCTGCTGCCAGCCCAGCAGCCGACCGGCCGGGCTGCCCGGCTGGATGTAGGGCAGGGCAGGGCGGCGGGCAGCGCGGTGCAGCGGCCACGCCTGCGCCGGGACCAACTGCCACCACAGCGCGCCCCAGAAGGCCTCGGCCAGTGCCAGGGCGAGGGCTATCGGCAGCCAGGGCCCCTGCCCGAGCTCCGGCCCCGCGGCCGCGATCAGCCCGGCCAGCGCCAGCCAGCCGCCGCTAAGACGCCAGGGGGAGCCGGCCAGCCAAAGGCGCAGGGAAACCAGGGGGCCGCTTTCGGAAGGTTGGTGCGCGGCTGAGGCCGCAGGCAAACGTTGGTGGGTGCTCACAGCAGCGGCGATTATACCATAGCCCCCATGAGTCTGGCCAAAGCGCAAGGACGCAAGGACTGACAGTCCTTCGGAGGACTGTCAGTCCTGATCGAAACGCGCAAGGACTGTCAGTCCTTCAGAGGACTGTCAGTCCTGATGAAACGCGCAAGGACTGACAGTCCTTCGGCGGACTGTCAGTCCTGATCACGCGCGCGGACTGTCAGTCCTGACCAATCACTCCGGCGGCAGCAGCTCCTCGGACGGGGCGAGGGCCAGCGCGTCGGACGGCTCCCCGCCGCCGACGGTGGGAACCAGAGGATAGGGACGGGTTCCAAAGCGGGTCAGCACCAACGTGCCCAGGCCCAGGCTGGCGATCAGCAGGCCAAAGATGAACGCGGTGCAGGGGATAATCCCAACCAGGAAGTAGACTATGGCCAGCAGCAGCGTGCCGGCAGTGGCTTCCAGCGCCACGCTGGGGTTTTCCAGCTTGAGCAGGCTGAGCAGGCTGCGTCCCACCAGCCAGCCGGTGATCACCCAGGAGAGCAGGGCGGCCACCAGCAGCGCCAGCCCCAGCGCGATGGCCACCGGCAAGAGGCAGAAGGTGATGGCCAGCACCACGACCAGCCCCAGACCCACCACCCAGCTCAACAGGCCCACCAGCAAGACCAGCGCCGGCTGGCGCATGGCGGTCTGGCCCAGCCGCTGGATGCCCTTGGGCCAGAGCAAAGCCGCGATCAGCGCCAGCGCGCTCAACGCCAGGATCATGACGCCGGCCCGGATCGCGCGCCAGAGCATGGCCAAGAACCACTGGCCTGGCGTCTGCTGCTGCATGAAATCCCGCTCAGGCGCGGAACCGTCGCTGCCCGGCGCCGTCCACAGGCCCGGCACGGAAAAGCCGTCGAATGCGCCCCCCTCGCGCGTCTCGCCCTGCACCACCGCGCCGGGGCTGCGCTGCACCGAGCCGCCGAAGGAGACCAGGTCGCCGGCGACGTAGGCGGTGCGTTCCAGGGTGACCGAGCCGCCGAAGATGGCGAGATCGCCGTTGATGCGGCCGGCGACGGTCAACATGCCGCCGGCCACCATGACGTCGCCGTTGACGGTCGCGCCCTCCCGGATGGTGGCCTGGCCGCCAATTACGCCCAGGTCGCCGTCAAGCTGCTGGCCTGTGCGCAGGGTGTAGGAGCCGCCGATTACCAGCTTGCCCGGCTCGTCGCGCTGGGCCGCGACGGGCGCGGCCAGCATGGCCAACAGGACGATGACAAAGATCAATGCAATGCCGACGCGGCGTTGGGACATGATGGGCCTCCTGAAACTACACATTCAACGGGTTCAACGCGCCCTGGCGTCGTAGAAGACCAGCCTGACCCAGACGAGGCCAGCCATCACCAGCGCCAAGGCCAGCGCCATCATCACCAGCGGATCGGGCAAGAGCGCAGCCAGGGCATCGCGCACCGCGGTGAGATTCTGCCAGACCAGGGTGATGAACTGACTGCCAAAGCCCAGGCTCTCGACCACCCGCGCCCCCAGGCCCGGCGCGTTGCTCATCAGCAGCGTGACCGTCAGCGTCGTGCTCAGCAGCAACAGGGTCAACACAGCCAGGGTGCCGCCCACCAGGATCGCGACGGCCGCCAGCCGCTGGCGGCGCAGCTCCCGGCGCTGCATGGCCGAGTCCAGACGCAGGGCGAAGCCCAGCGAAGGGCCGGCGAAGGGCTCCACGGTCAGCACCTGCGAGATCCGCTGCCATTTGCCCCAGGTGCGCTGGCAGGCCGGGCAGGCGGCAAGGTGCTGATCGAGGTCCTCCTGCTCTCCGGCGCTCAACATGCCGTCCAACGCCAGCGACATCAGGTGCGAATAGTCGTGCTGGGCGGCGGGGGTGGGTTGCGTTGTGAGGCTATCCATAGACGCATTCCTTTACAAAGCCAGGCTGGCGGCCGGTGCAGTGCGCAGTGCGCTGACCGGAAGAGCGGCCGCGGGGCCGTCGGCGGTCCGTGCGACCGCGGCGCGCTGGCGCGCGGCGGTGTTCTCTTCCAACAGGGCCGCCATCTGCAGGCGGGCGCGGTGCAGGCGGGTCTTGACAGCCGGCTCGCTCAACTCCAACATCTCGGCGATCTCGCGGTAGGAAAGGTCGTGCCAGTAGCGCAGCACCAGCGGCGCGCGGTAGCTCGGCTCCAGCCGCTCCAGCAGGGTGCGCACCTCTTCGGCCCGCTCGCGGCGCAGCGCGACGTCGTCGGGCGCTTCATCGTCGCTGGAGAGCACCGCCATCACCGGATCGTCTTCCACCGAGAGCCACTGAAAGCGCCGCCGCCGCAGCAGGTCGATGCAGTAGTGGGAGGCGATGGAGAGAATCCAGTTGCTGAACTTCTTGTCAGGCTGGTAGGTGCTGAGACGCTTGTAGGCGCGCAGAAAGGTCTCCTGTGCGGCGTCCTCGGCCTCCTGGGCGTTGCCCAGCATGCGATAAGTCAGGTTATAGACAGGAATCTGGTAGGCCTGCACCAGCTTGTTGAACGCATGGCGGTCGCCGCGGCGGGCCGCCGTGATCCACTGCAATTCCTCTTGTTCGGTCGTGCTCACTCGATGCTCCGAAAGCGAAAAGTGCGCTGCCGCACCGGACCCAATCAAGCCGGCGCACTGGCCGGTCTCCTGACCGAGCCAGCCCAGTGGCGCTCTGGCCGGTCTCCTGACCGAGCCAGCCCGGTGGCGCTCTGGCCGGCGGTTTTCCTTTGCCGCCTTGCATTGTACCATACGCAGCGGCCGAAAGAAAGGTTTCACAAGGACCCTGGCAGACTTTGACTCAAGCTGGCCGCCGATGTATGATGCACAGCGCCATGCACAACCATCATTTCTTCATCGCTGTCGAGGGCCCCATCGGCGTTGGCAAGACAACCCTGGCGCGCATCCTGCAAGAGGAGCTGGGCGGCCGCCTGCTGATGGAAGTCTTCGAAGAAAACCCCTTCCTGTCGAACTTCTACCATGACCGCGCCCGCTATGCCTTTCAGACGCAGATCTTCTTCCTGCTCAGCCGCTACCGTCAACAGCACGACGCGCTGAGCAACCTGGAGGCGACCGGGGGACTGGTCTGCGACTACCTTTTTGCCAAAGACCGCCTATTTGCCCGCCTCAACCTGGCAGGCGATGAGCTGGCCGTCTACGAGCTGGTGCATGCCGCGCTGGCCGAGAAGATCATCCAGCCGACGTTGGTGATCCACCTGCGCGCCGCCACCGATGTGTTGATGAGCCGCATCGCAGTGCGCGACCGCAGCTACGAGCGCGCCATGGAACGCGACTACATCGACGACCTGCGCCAGGCCTACGAGCACTTCTTCGCCGACTACGACCAGGCGCCGCTGCTGACCATCGACACCAGCGAGCTGGATTTCGTGCAGCGCGCCGAAGATCGGCGCTACGTCGTCGGCATGGTGCGCACCGCGTTGGCGCACGGCCCCTTCCAGCGGGCGCTGCCCGACCTGGAGCCGGCGCTGGAGGAGAGCAGCGCGCCCGTCCTGCGCGATTGGAGGGAAGCATGATCACCAAGCGCTTCGTAGCCATCGCCGGCAACGTGGGCGTCGGCAAATCGACGTTGACCACCATGCTCTGCCAGCGGCTGGGCTGGGCCCCCTTTCCCGAGGCGGTGGATGAGAACCCCTACCTGGCCGATTTCTACAGCGACATGCGACGGTGGAGCTTCCACTCGCAGGTTTTCTTCCTCAGCCGCCGGCTGCGCCATCACCGCCAACTGCTGGACCATCCCACCTCGGTGGTGCAGGACAGGAGCGTCTACGAGGACGCCGAGGTTTTCGCCCGCAACCTGTACACCCAGGAGAAGATGGAACCGCGCGACTATCAGAGCTACCGCGAGCTGTACGAGGTTCTGACCAGCTTCCTGCCCCCCCCTGACCTGGTGGTCTATCTGCGCGCCTCTGTGGAGACGCTGGTGGAGCGCATCCGCAAGCGCGGCCGCGACTACGAGCGTGACATCTCCCCGATCTACCTGGCGCAACTGAACCAGCTCTACGAGGACTGGATCCAGCGCTTCGACCTGTGCCCCGTCCTGACCGTGCCGGCCGACAACCTCAATTTCGTGGACAACGGCCTGCACCTGGACCTGATCATCGACAAGGTGCAGGAGAAGCTGAGCGGCAAGGATGAGGTGGTGTTCGACTGACCCCGGGGGGGATCACTGGCAGAGCCGTTCCTCGGTGTTGGTGTTCTGCAAGGGGGCGCGTTCCCAGATATTGTCCAGGGCGGTGTTGATGGCGGGCAGGTCGGGCAGTTGCACCATGCCCCCCTGCGGCGTCGTCCAGTCGGTCACCAGCGGATAGCGGATCACCATGCCGCGCAGATCGCGGCCGCCGAGGGACGCGCCCAGCTTGGCCAGATCGGCGATCTCGGCCGGCCCCAGGTTGGTGTCCACCATATCGCGCATGGCCAGCCAGAGGGCGGGAACGCGCGGCAGCAGGTTGGCGTTCAACATGCGGTCGCGGATGGCCAACAGCACACGCTGCTGACGCCGCGCCCGATCGAAGTCATCGGTGGTCTTGCGCGAGCGGGCGTAGTAGAGCGCCTGCTCGCCGTTCATGTGGTAATCGCCCGGCTCCAGGGTGTAGGTCCCGAAATAGCGGTAGATCAACTCGTCGTAAAGCGCGCAGTCCACGGTCACATCCACGCCGCCCAGGGCATCGACCACATCCTCGAAGCCGCTGAAGTCGATGCGGGCATAGCGTTCGATGGGGATGCCGAAGTTGCGCTCGATGGTGCTCATCAGCAGCGGCAGACCGCCCCCCGGCTGGCGCTCTTCGCCGAAGCCATAGGCAGTGTTGATGCGGCTGTAGCCCACGCCGGGGATGGCCAGGTAGATATCGCGCGGGAAGCTGATCAGCGCGGCGCGGTTGTTGGGCGCGTCGATGGCCAGCACCATGATGGTGTCGGTGCGGCCCACCGCCCCCAACTGGCGCTGATCGGTACCCAACAGCAGGATGTTGCGCGTGCGCTGCAACGGTCGCAGCGATGGATCGCCCACCACAACCTCAGCGGGGGCCGATGTGCTGATGGCAGCGGAGGGCTCCAGGCCAAACTGACCGGCATCGGCCACGGCGGTGTGATGCGTGCCTGTCAGCGTCTGGGTGACGGCGACGGTGGCCTGGCCGGGCAGGCTGAGGGCTGCGGCCGTCTGCAGCGCGCCGGTCAGCGTCTGAGTGACGGCGATGGCCGCGCTGGCCGGCGCGGCCGCCTCAGCGTTGCCGGCCGCATCCAGAGCCAACGGCACGCGCGTCACCACGACGCTCGGGGCCGAGGCCAGCGGCGCGGCGCAGCCGGCCAGCGTCAGCAGGGCTGCGATCAGCAGCAGCGCCTGGCGGGTTCTGCCCAACTGGGAGGAGCGTTTCCCATTCCTGATCATACTGGCATCCCTTGAAACTAACCTGAATGAGCTCACGCCTGAGGAAGCTGGCCGGCCAGCCAGTGGCGCAGGAAGTTGAGCGCGCCGTTGCCCACCCAGCGCCGGGCCAGCTCATCCACCCCGCCCACGTCCAGCCGGGTGGAGGCGACGGCGGCGGGGGTGGCCACGGCCACGAAGCTTTCGCCGCGGTAGGCGCCATAGGGCCCGGCCGCGGGGTCGGCAACGCCGCAGATGGCCAGGGCCAGGGAGACATCGGTGTTGACGCGGGCCGCGGCCAGCCGCGTGGCGGCCGCCCACTCGGCGCAGGCCTGGCCGATGGGCTCAGCCGGCCCGCCGGGGCCCAGCTCGGCCAAGGAGGCGATCACCAGGCTGCTGGGGGTGGTCTGCTCGCCCCCCGGCGCGGCGCGCAGACGCGCGGCCAGCTCGCCGCCGGTGTTGGTCTCCACCAGGGCCAGGGTGTGGCCTGCCTGCGCCAGGGCCTGAACCACCACCGCCTCCAGCGAGGTATCGCCCTCGGCAAAGACGGCGTCGCCCAGGCGGGCATAGAGATCGGTCGCCACCTCGTCCAGCATCTGATCGGCCCGTTCGGCGCTGGCCGCGCGGGCGGTGACGCGCACGTCCACCTGCCCCAGGTGCGCGGCCAGGCCCACCGTCGGGTTGTTGCGCGCCATCAGATCGGCGATGCGGCTGTCGATGACGCTCTCGCCCAGCCCCACCGTGCGCAGGATGCGGCTGCGAATGTAGACCCGGTCGGCTCCCATGCGCTGAACCAGAAAGGGCTCCACCGTCTCCTGCATCAGATGCATCATCTCCCGCGGCACGCCGGGCAGGCAGATCAGCAGGGCATGGCCGCGCCCCTTGCGGGCCACCTCGACGATGAAGCCGGGCGCGGTGCCCACCGGGTTGGCGATGGGGGTGGCGCCGGCCGGCAACAGCGCCTGCCGCCGGTTGTTGTCATGCACCTTGCGGCCCCAGCGGGCAAAGATGGCCTCGATCTGCGCCAGGCTGGCGTCATCGATTTGCAGCTCACGGTCGGCGGCCAGCGCGGCCGCGTCGCGCGTCACATCGTCCACGGTCGGGCCCAGCCCGCCGGTCACCAGGACCAGGTCGGAGCGCTCCAGGCCCTGGCGCAGCACGGCCGCGATGCGCTCCAGGTTGTCGCCCACGGTGGTCTTGTAGAAGAGGTTGATGCCCAGATCGCGCAGGCGGCGGGCAATCCAGGCCGCGTTGGTATCGACGATCTCGCCCAGCAAGATCTCGGTGCCGGTGGTGACCAGTTCGGCGTCCATGATGGGTCAGCGCATCAACTGGGCCTGGGAGCGAACCTGCCGCAGCCGGGCGGCCATTTCGGCCTCGCCCTCAGCCTCCATCTGCACGGCCAGCTCGCTCAGCGCCTCGATGAAATCAGCCGTGACCAGGGCGCGGTTCTCAGACAACAGCTTGCGCGTCTCGCCCGGATACTCAGCCTGTAGCAGGTCGTTGACCAGCCGCACCTCCGGCGGCGCCCCCTGGGTGATCATGCCCATGGCGACGTTCCACACCTCTTGCAGGCGGTGGGTGGCCGCGCTCGCGCCCCGCTTCTCCGCCTCTTGCAGGTTGGCTGACAAGACGCTGAGGAAGTTCTGATCGATGTAGGCTGCGCGCTCGGCCATAGCCTGCTCGATGTCGTTGGCAGCCAGGATCTCGCTCAGCACGGTGGTGTATTCCTGCACGGCGGCGCGCTGGGCCTCATCCAGCCGCTGGCTGAACTGCAGGATGTGCTCCCGCAGACTGACCAGGCGGGCGGCGGTTTCAGCATCGCCGCGCTGCTCGGCCGCCTCGGCGCGGCCGGTCAGCTCCTGGAAGAAGGCATAGTTAACCAGCGGCCGGCCGGCCATCACCAGCGCATCGACCACCCGCTCCTCCTCGGCCGCCGCCACCAGGTCCACCAGATCCTTGGGGGTGGTGTCGGGGCGCAGTTGGGCCACGGCCGCGCGCTGGCGCTGCACCCCCTTGCCCCAGGTGGTCAGCTCGATCAGCCGCTCGCGCAGATCGATCAACTGGCGCGCGCTTTCGGCGTCGCCGCTGTTGGCGCTGGAGTCGGTTAACATGGTGAGCAGCGAGAAGAACTCGTCGTCCATGTCGGCGTCGCGCTCCTTGACCAGTTGGCGCAACCCCTCGGGATCGACCAACGCCATGATCGCCTGCTCCACCAGTTGAATCTGGCGGCGCTGCTTGTCCAGCATCTCGCGCGTCACCCCCTCGTGCTCCAACACCGCCTCCAGCAAACTCTGGAAAGAGAGGAACTGCTTGGGGGTCAGCATGTAGCCGCGGCGGGCCTCCTGGGACAAGCCGTCCATCAGCCGCCGGCTCAGGTCGCCGATCACCTTCTGCTGCTCGTTGACCGGGATCTGCTGGGGCACGAAGACGCCCAAGAAGTCGTGGGCCGGGTCGTGGTAGAGCAAGGGGGTGGTCAGGGGCCCGCCGGCGCCGCAGCGCGGGCAGACCGCGACGTTGAGCTGCCCAGACAGGAGGAGCGACTTGAGCACCGGGTCCTGGCCGACGTCCACCACGCTGAAAACCTGCGCCGGGTAGGGGGCGCCGCAGTTGGGGCAGTTGATGCCCACCACCTGCGGCGGGAAGGCCAGGCGGATCTGCGGCCGCTGCGCCTCGTCTGTCCCCTGGACAGCGGCAGGCTGCGGCGCTGCGGCCGGCGCGGGCGGGGTCGGGGGCTGCGGCTCCTCGCTGCGAGGCTGGCGCGCGGGCGAATATCCTTTGGGGGTGAGAATAGTCACTTTGTTTGCCTTTCGTTTTGAGAACCAATCGAAGCATCGAACACAAGCGCTGATTTTACCGCAGGTTCGGCCTGCTGTCGATTCCTGGGCCTGGGTGCGAGCAGATGCGCCCCGTGCGGCGCGCCCAGCCTCGTTTTCATCGAAACTCACAAAATCTCAGCTTGACAGCGCGGTCAGGGTGTTGTATGATTACGTCGAGTGTGATTCTGGCCTGCAATGATCGCTGCTCCCCCCTTTTGCTGGCATCATCGACTGTGAAGCAGAGAATGAGACGAGACATTATGACAACTATTCAACGATTGCTCAGCGCCCTGCTGCTGGCGGCTTTGCTGGCCATGGCAGCCAGCCCGGTCGCCCTGGCCCAGGGCGTGACCCACACGGTGCAGGCGGGCGAGACTCTGTCAGCCATCGCCCAGCGCTACGGCGTCAGCCAGCAGGCGCTGGTGGCTGCCAACAACATCGACAATGCCGCGCTGATCTATGTCGGCCAGCAGTTGACCATCCCTGACGCCGCGGCGACGGAGATCGCGGGCCAGTCCGACGCGCCGGCCCCCGTGCCCGCGCCGGCGCCGTCGGAGTACGTGGTGCAGCCCGGCGACACCCTCAGCCAGATCGCCCGCCAGCATGGCGTCACGGTGCTGGCCATTGCCGCGGCCAACGGCATCGACAACCCGTCGCAACTGCGCGCCGGCCAGCGTCTGACGATTCCGGTCGGCGGACAGGCGCCGGCGTTGCTGCCCGCGCCGCAGGGCGCGCTCAAGATGACGGTCAGCATCAGCGAGCAGCGCTGCCGGGTCTACCAGAATGAGGAGCTGCTGTACAACTGGCGCTGCTCCACCGGCCGCGCGGGCTCGGGCACCAAGGCGGGCGCCTTCTACGTGCAGAGCAAATACCGCGAGGCCTGGGGTTCCCGCTGGGGCTTTTGGATGCCCTACTGGCTGGGGATCTACTGGGCCGGCGGCAGCGAGAACGGCATCCACGGCCTGCCCTATCAGACGGGCGGCTACCCGATCTGGGCCAACTCGGTGGGCACCCCGGTCACCTACGGCTGCGTGCTGCTGGGCGCCAACGAAAGCGCCACGCTGTGGGAGATGGCCTACATCGGCATGCCGGTGATCATCAGCTATTAGCCCGCAACGAGTAATGGGCAATACGTAACCGGATGGAGGTGGCCCCCATGGATGAACCGTTGCTCCAACCACTGCTGGATGCCATTGCTGCCGCCGATGACGACGCGGCCGAGGCTGCGGTGGCCAGCCTGGGCGCGCCGGCGCTGCCGGCGCTGATCCACCTGTGCGCCGCTGACGACGACGATCGCCGCTGGTGGGGGGTGCGGGCCGTCGCCCAGATCATGGATCAAGAGGTGGAGGCGCGCGCCCAGGCCATGCCGGTGCTGTTCGCGGCCCTCCATGACCCCGACGACTCGATCCGCTGCCTGGCCGCGCTGGCCTTGGGCGAGGCTCGCGCGGCCAGCGCTATTCCGGCTCTGACGCTGCTGCTGGCCGACCCCAGCGGCTGGGTGCGCGGCGCGGCGGCCGACGCCCTGGCATTGATCGGCGAGCCGGCGGTGCCGGCCCTGGGCGAGGCGCTGCAAGACCCGCGCGAGGGGGTGCGGGTGCGGGCGGCCTATGCCCTGCACCGCATCAAGAGCCGCGCATCGGCCCGCTGGCTCTTCCCCGCGCTGAATGACCCCAACCACATCGTTCACACCTATGCCTATGAGACGCTGGAGGAGATGGGGCTGCTGACCACCGTGCTGGTCATGTAGCGACCGTTCAGTTTCAGGAGCCCTGCACCCTGGCCGGCGTCGAGCTGGGTGGCGTCGGGGTGGTGGAGGCCGGCGCGCTGGCAGCGGGCAGGTAGTTGCGAAAGGCCGGGGCCAGCAACTGATCCACCGGCGCATAGCCATCGGTCAGGATGATCTGCCGCCCCTCGGCCAGGAGGCTGTCCAACTGCTGATCGCTCATCAACAACGGCCCGATGGCGCGGGAGGAATCGGCGGCCGCGCTGGCGGCCAGACGCTCCAGATCCAACGGGGTGTCGCTGGCGATGACCACGAAGGTGCTGCGGGGGGTCTCGCGCCAGGCAGCTTGCGTCGGCGCCAGATAGACGTAGTCGAAGGTCTGGCGCAGGGTGCGGACATAGGCGCGCAGGAAGTTGGCGGTGGGGCCGTCGATGATGTTGACCAGATAGAGCCCATCCTCGTCGAGCCAGGCCCGCACCCGCTGGTTGAACTCATGCGTCGTCAGATGATAGGGGACGGAGAAATCGTTGAAGGCGTCGCCCATGATCAGATCGTAGCGGCGCTCGGGCGGACGCGCCATGACCAGACGGGCATCTTCGTTGAAGCTGCGAATCCGGCCCTCGCGGCTCAGCCCCAGCATGTCGTAGGCCACCTGGGTCACGCCGGGATCGATCTCGATCACGTCGATGGCGCTGTCGGGGTAGAGGGCCTCCATGTAGCGGGGAAAGGTGTAGCCGCCGCCGCCGATGAAGAGCGCGCTGGGGTCGCCGCTGCCCTGCGCCTGGTAGCGCACCAACTGAGCATAGAGCTGTTCATAGCCGTAGACCAGCAGGGTGGGATCCTCCAGCGAAGAGTAGCTGTGCACCAGCCGGTCAAGCACCAAGACCCGCACCGGCTGGCCCGCGCGCTGTTCTTCCCGCACCCGGATGCAGAAATAGTTGGTCTCCAGGGTGCAACGGCTGGCCAGCCAGCCGGCCGCCTGCGCCCCGGCCAGGCCGAGCACTACCACCAGCCCCGCGGCGACGATGGCCCGCGGCCGGCCGGCGCCCAGAAAGATCAGCCCCATGCCGATCAGCACCAGCGCCACCCCCCAGACGATGGCCGTGGAGCCGAACCAGGAGATCAGCACGAAGCCGGTGGCAAAGGTGCCGACGATGCTGCCCACGGTGCCCGCGGCGTAGATCTTGCCGACGATGGCGCCGGTGGTGGCCAGATCGCGCACCGCCAGCTTGGCCACCACCGGGGAGATGGCGCCCAACACCAGGCTGGGGGCAAAGAACAGCACCGTGACCAGGGCGACGATCTGCCCGATCACCGGCCAGCCCGCGGGCAGGCGGTTCCCGATGAGATCCACCGCCAGCACGCCGAAGCTGGTCAGGCCGGAGAGCAGAAAGAGGATGCCCAGCAGACGCAGCGAGCCGCGGCGGTCGGCCAGCCGGCCGCCGATGTAGTTGCCCAGGCTGATGCCGGCCAGCACAATGCCGATGATGCTGGTCCAGGTATAGAGCGAGACCCCGACGTGGGGCGCGACGATGCGGCCGGCGGTCAGCTCCAGCACCATGATGCAGGCGTTGGAGATGAAAACGATGGCGTAGGGCTGCCAGGTCCAGGCGGGCGCCGGCTGGCCGTTCCCCGCTTCCGGGGCTGAGGGGGTGGAAACCGGCGCGGCCGGCCGGTCAAGGGTGTCGGTCAAGGAATTGCCTTTCAGAAAACTGTGCGCAAACCAATCACGGAGTCGAGGCTTCAGCACCAATCACGGAGTCGAGGCTTCAGCCGGGTCAACACCGACCGCGGAGTCGAGGCTTCAGCCGGGTCCACACCAAGCACGGAGTCGAGGCTTCAGCCGGGTCAACACCAAGCACGGAGTCGAGGCTTCAGCCGGGTCCACACCGATCGCGGAGTCGAGGCTTCAGCCGGGTCCACACCAAGCACGGAGTCGAGGCTTCAGCCGGGTCCGCCCAGCGCAGATCGATCACGGAGTCGAGGCTTCAGCCGGGTCCGGCCAGCGCAAACCGCACGCGCGATCAACGCCAGGCTAGAGCAGCGCCACCCGACCCTCGCGGCGCGCCCACTCGGCGGCAAAGACCATCAGGTGCGTCTCCAGGCTCTCGCGCGGGCCGGAGAGGATCAGACCGCGGTCGTTGGCGGCCACGGCCGAGATGAAGGCGTCCATCAGGCCGTAGTCGCCGCCCCCATGCCCGCCCGGCTGATCGGCCGTCAACCGGGCCACGTCGTACTCCTGGGTGGCGTCGCGCAGAAAATCATGCACCCGAATGGTGCGGCCATCGCAGTGCAGCTCGCCGCGCGTGCCGCAGATGGTGGTGCGGCGCGGGCCGGCCTCGGTGAAGGCGGCCAGGCTGAAGCTGGCCGTGCGCCCCCCCTCGAACTGCATGGCCACCACCTGGTTGTCCAGCACATCGTTGTCGCAGGCATAGACGCAGCGGCCATAGGGGCCGGCGCGCAGCGTGGCCTCGACGCCGGCGGCGGTCACGTCGGGCGTCAGCACATCCACCGGCCAGCCCACCTGCCCCTGCGCCACGCGGCCCAAGTAGATCTTGCGGGCGGAGTAGGGACAATCCGGCTCGATTTGGCAATCCAGGCAGCGCTCGGCCGCGCCGGCAGGGCGCTCCTCGGCCCGGAAATGACGCAGGCTGCCGAAGGAGCTGAGAGCCCGGCAGGGCGCGCCCATGATGTAGCGGATCCAATCCAGGTCGTGACAGCTTTTGGCCAGCAACACCGGCGAGGAGAGCCCCTCGTTGCGCCAGTTGCCGCGCACGAAGGAGTGGGCGAAATGCCAGTAGCCCACCGGCTCCAGATGCTGAATGCTGACCAGGTCGCCGATCGCGCCGGCCGCCAACAGGGCCTTGATCTGGCGGGTGTAGGGGGTGTAGCGCAGGACGTGGCCCACGGCGAAGATGATGCCGCTCTGCTCGACCGCGTCCACGATGCGGCGGCAGTCGGCCTCGTTGGGCGCCATGGGCTTTTCCAGCAGCATAGCGTAGCCCAGTCGGGCAAAGGCGATGGCCGGCTCGACGTGCAACGCGTCCGGCGTGGCGATGACCACGGCATCGGCGAAGCGGGGTCGGCTGGCCGCCTCGCGCCAGTCGGCGAAGACATGCTGCTTGGGCAGATTGTAGGTCTGGGCGAGGGCCTGGCGGTGGTAGGCGCGCGGCTCGGCGACGCCGGCGATCCGCACGCGCTCCGGCTGAAGCTGCGCCGCGGTGGCATAGCCTGCGCCGCGGTTGCCGGCGCCGATGATCAACAGGGAGATTGGGGGCATAGCGATGATACCTGTCTGAGCAAACCAAGTTTTGGCAGCTCGCCATGTGATGGCGACGCCCGGATTATACGTGTACGGTCATCTTTCTCAAATCTTGGCGTCGCTCTGGTTCTGGGCTATAATCCCGCCATCGATCTATCGATCCATCACCCCCTCGGAGGTCCGACCAATGAAGTTCATCGACCTGTCCATCCCCCTGGGCATCGGCACCCCAGCCTGGCCCACCTACGAACCGCTGCAAGTCAAGTATTTCAAGCGTCTGGCGCCCAACGGCGCCAACGGCCAGTTGCTGACCCACTCCAACCACCTGGGCACACACCTGGACGGCGAAATCCACTTCTATACCCCTGGCAAGGACATTGCCAGCCTGAGCATGGATTTCCTGACCGGCCCCGGCGTGGTGGTCGATCTCTCGGACGTGGCCGGCGACTACGACATCTACACCTCCCAGATGGTGGAGGAGCGGGTGGAGGTCCACGAGGGCGACATCCTCATCATCCACACCGGCTACCATCATTTTGGCTGGGATCACCCCACGGCCGACGAGATCGCCTACATGGTCAAGCATCCTGGCCCCGACCGCGAGTTCGCCCAGTGGTGCAGGGCCAAGAAGCTGAAGTGGATCGGCGTGGACTGCGGCAGCGCGGATCACCCCATGAACACCATCATCCGCCAGTGGATGCCGCGCCAGGCCAAAGAGGCCGAGGCGCATTTCCAGGCCAAGTATGGCCAGGGTCTGGGCGAGGTTTTCAGCGACGACAAGTACCAACTGATGCACATCGAGATGTTCCCCTACGGCATCATCCACGCCGAGTGCGTGGGGGGCGACATCGACCTGCTGCTCAACCGCCGCGTGCAGATCGGCTGCTTCCCCTGGCGCTTCGTGGACGGCGAGGCCAGCATCGCGCGCATCGTGGCCTATGTGGAGGATGACGAGTACGAGGCGCTGATGGCCAAGAAGGCGACCATGCCCCAGACCCGCTTCGGCGACGCCATCGGCCCGCTGCCCCCCATGGCCAAACGCACCAACATCCAGGAGTAACCCGCCGCCGCAGCTTTTTGGCCCCGTTGACGGGGCGTCGCTACCCAGTTGCGGTCAATGACCGCCCCACTTGAACCAGCCCCGCAGACCGGCGCGCTCGCCGAAGTCGGGATGTCGGGCGGCTCTGTCAGGATCATAGGCGCGCTGGCTGGCCATGGCCGCAGCCAGCGCGCCTTCGTCGTAATCCGCCCGCGGCCAGCTCCCGACGATCTCCCCATCGCGCAGCACGCTGATCCGGTCAGCCACCAGGGTGGCATCGACCGGCCGTCGGGCCAGGCAGAGGCAGGCAATGCCGCGCTCAGCCATGCGCCGGATCAGCCGCATGACGCCGCTGATGGAATGGCCGTCGGACATGCCGGCCAGCGGCTCATCCAGCACCACCAACAGCGGATCGATGGCCAGCGCGTTGGCGATCATCAACTGGCGTCGCTGCATGGGGGAGAGCTCGGTCACACGGGCGCTCAGGGGAATGGCGATCTGCCATTGGTGCAAGACCGCGGCCGCCTGGGCGTTGACCTGGCCGCGGGAGAGGCTGAAACGGCGCCGCAGCTCGCTGCTGGCCATGGTGACGTTGTCGGCCACGCTCATGTGCTCGAAGACGGCCAGCAGCCGGGGCGCCAGCGCCACGCGGCTTTGCAGCCCTTCCTTGATCGACTTGGGCGCCAACGGCTGGCCAGCCAGCGTCATCTCCCCGCGATAGCTGCCGGCCGGGATATAGCCCCCGATGATTTTCATCAGCGTGGTCTTGCCGGCCCCATCCTCGCCCAGCAACCCGTGCACCTCCCCCGGCCACACCTCCAGGGTGACATCGTTCAGCGCCACGTGAGCGCCGTAGGCCATGGTCAGATGCTCGACGCGCAGCAGCGCCTGGGCAGAGGTCTCGGTCATGGCGTCGCGGCCACCTGGATCTCGAACAGCTTGGGCCACCACTTGCCGGTGACGAAGAGGCGGCCGGTCGCGGCGTCGTAGGCGATGCCGTTGAGCACATCGACCCGCTGCGCCGCGCGGTCTTCCTCGGGCAGCAGGCCGGCCAGGTCGATCCAGCCCAGCAGGCGGCCGCTGGCAGGGTCGATGCGCGCGATGCGGTCGGTCTGCCACACGTTGGCCCACACCTCCCCCTCGACCCACTCCAGCTCGTTGAGGCGCGTCACCGGCAGGCCGTCGCCATCGACCACCGCCACGCGGCCCAGCTCCTCCATGGCGGCGGGATCCAGAAAACGCAGCTCGTTGCTGCCGTCGCTCATGATCAGCCGCTGGCCGTCGCTGGTCAGCCCCCAGCCCTCGCCGGCGTAGTTCCACGTCCCCAGCAGCTCGAAGCTCGTCTTGTCATAGATGAAGCCGGTGTTCTCCTGCCAGGTGAGCTGGTAGAGGCGGTCGCCCAGGAGGGCGATCCCCTCGCCGAAATACTGATCGGGCAGGCGGACGCCCTGCAACACCTGCCCGGTAGCCGGGTCAACCTGGCGCAGGGTCGATTGGCCGCGCAGTCCGGTGCCCTCGTAGAAAATGCCATCCTGGTAGACCAGACCCTGGGTGAAGGCGCTGGGGTCGTGGGGGAAGACGTTGAGCACCTGATAGCCGTAGATGGACGGCTGGGCGGCTGGCGTCGGCGGCGCGTCGATCGGCGTGGGCGCGGCCGGCTGGGCCGTGGGGGCTGGCGTCGGCGTGGACGCGGGGGCCGCGGCGGTCGGTGCGGACGTGGGGGCCGCGGCGGTCGGCGCCGGTGGGGCTGTGAGCGCAGGCTGGGGCGCGGCGGCTGGGGCTGGGGCCGCGGGCGCAGCCGGCTGGCAGGCCGCCAGGCCGATGCTGAGCAGCAGCGCCGGCAACAGCAGGCGCTGTGAAGGTCTGTGACGGGGCATAAGGTTACTTTTCGGGTGCATTCAAACCAGGTTGAGACCCTTGGGGCTTGCCAGGGAGGCATCAGCCGCTTTGGCCGCATTATACCCGCGCGCCGCTGGCTTCGCCAACTCAAGGTCATGTGACCACGGCGGTGACTTCTGGCACTGGTGAGGATGACTGTGAGCGGTGTAGACTGAGGCAACCATCGGGAAGTTGGCAGTTCGGGTCAGAAGTTCAACTTCTCGAAAGAAGTTGAACTTCTGACTTCATCTCGTCTCTTCCCGGCTTCACCACCCTGCCACAAGGAGTATAGACCATGTCCACCCAACTTCAAGAGCCCACCAACGGCGCCGCCAAGCCATCCACCGAGACCCGCGACCGCGTCATCCTGGCTGTGATGCTCATCGCCATCGGCCTGCTGGCTTTCCTCTCCCAGGTCATCGACCTGCCCAACGTCGGCTGGCTGATCCTGCCCGGCCTGGCGGTGATCTTCCTGCTCTGGGGTCTCCTCACCCGCGAGGTGGGGCTGCTGATCCCCGGCGGCATCCTGGCTGGCCTCGGCCTGGGCGTCTACCTGATCGTCGGCCCCTACGCCGGCCAGATCGAGGAGAACCAGGGCGGCATCTTCCTGCTGGCCTTTTCAGCCGGCTGGGCGCTGATCAGCCTGTTCTCGCTGTTCAGCAAGCAGGGCTTCCAGTGGTGGCCGCTGATCCCCGGCGCCATCATCGCCCTGGTCGGTGTGGCGGTGATGCGGGGCGGCCTGGCCATGCAGCTCTTGCAGATCCTCGGCTATGCCTGGCCGCTGGCGCTGGTGGCCGTCGGCGTCTACCTGCTGCTGCGCAAACGGAGCTGACGAGATGGGGCTTGCCAGCCCGTCGCCTTTCAGGTATCATGCAGCAATGGCCGAACGCCCGACCTCCAGTTTCTCGTTGAACATGCTCAACCTGGCCGGCTACTTCATCGTGCCGGCCGTTGGCATTCCCATGCTGGTTGACCTCTTCCGCAGCGATGCGCCCGGCCGCTGGCTGGCGTCAGGGCTGCTGGCGCTGTTCACCCTCTTCTATGCCACGCGCGAGCGCATACTGAAGGCAGCGCCATGGGGCAGCTACCTCTACACCAGCGTGCAGACTCTGCTGATAACGGCGCTGCTGGCCATGCCCCTCCATCCGTTGATCGCAGTGGTGCTCTTCTTTGTGCTCAGCGCCGAAGTCACCATGATGTACCCGCCGAGGGCCATCGTCGCCTGGCTGACGCTGTTCAGCCTGATCACGTTCATCGCCTATGCGGCTGTCGGAGGAATCCGCAGCGCCCTGGTGGTGACGCCCATCTACGTGGCTGGCTACGCTTTCTTTGCCATCTTCGCCCTGCAAACCGCCAAGGCCGAGAGCGCACGGGCGGAGAGCGAGCGCCTCCTGCTGGAATTGCAAAATGCGCACCGCCAATTGCAGGCCTACGCGGCCCAGGCTGAGGAGCTGGCCGTGCAGCAGGAGCGCAACCGCCTGGCGCGTGAGATGCACGACACCCTGGGCCACAGGCTGACGGTCTCCTCCGTCCAGCTTCAGGCGGCCCAGCGGCTCATCCCCAGCGCACCAGAGCGCGCCGGCCAGATGGTCGGCGCGGTGCTGGAGGAGATACGCGCCGGGCTGGGCGAGCTGCGCCGCACCGTGGCCACCCTGCGCGCGCCGGTGGAGGCCGATCTGGCCCTGGGACCGGCCCTGAAACGGCTAACCGACGACTTCCAACGAGCCACCGACGTAACCGTGCATCTGTCGGTCGCCGACGATCTGCCGGAACTGGCTGCCAACCAGCGGCGAGCCCTCTACCGCGGCGCACAGGAAGGATTGACCAACATCCAAAAGCACGCCAACGCACGCGCGGCCTGGGTCGATCTGACCCGCGCCGACGACGCGGTGACGCTGCGGGTGCGCGACAACGGCGTCGGGCTGGATGCCAACGCCGGCGACCAGGCTGGCTTCGGCCTGTCAGGCCTCTATGAGCGCGCGACGCAACTGGGCGGCAGCTTGACAGTCGGGCCCGCGCAAGCCGGCGGCGTCGAGCTGCTGATGACTCTCCCCCTTGCACCGGAGCAAACCCATGGCTGACCAGGTACGGCTGCTGCTGGTGGATGACCAGCGCCTGATGCGCGAAGGGCTGCACACGCTGTTGGAGATGGAGCCCGGCCTGACCGTGGTGGGGGAGGCCGGCAACGGTCAGGAGGCGCTGGACGCCTACGCCGAGCTGCTGCCCGACGTGACGCTGATGGATGTGCGCATGCCGGTGATGGACGGCGTCGAAGCCACGCGGCGGCTGCGGGCGCGCTGGCCCGCGGCGCGAGTGATCATTCTGACCACCTTCGACGATGATGAGTACGTCTTCGAAGGGCTGCGGGCCGGCGCGCTGGGCTATCTGCTCAAGGACGTCTCGATCCAGGAGCTGGCTGAGGCGATCCACACCGTGATGGCGGGAGGCGTCCTGATCGAGCCCTCGGTGGCGCGCAAGGTGGTGGCGGAGTTCGCCCGCATGGCCGCGCCCAGCTCCCGGCCTCAACAGCGGCTGGAGGAGCCGCTCTCCGAACGGGAGCTGGAGATCCTGGCCCTGTTGGCCCACGGCCTGACCAACCGCGAGATTGCCCAGCGCCTCTACCTGGCCGAGGGCACGGTGAAGAACTACGTCACCAATATCCTGGGCAAGATCGGCGCGCGCGACCGGACGCAGGCCGCCCTGCGTGCGCGGGAGCTGGGGTTGCTGCCGATGTAACACAAATTGCCTTTGCTGCGTATAATAGTCAACACAGCAGGCATTATGGACTACAAAGACTATTACTCCATCCTCGGCGTGCCCCACGACGCGGACGAGCAGACGATCAAGAGCGCGTTCCGCCGCATGGCGCGCGTCCATCACCCGGACGTCAACGCCAACAAAGCGGAGGCCACCGAGCGCTTCAAAGAGATCAACGAGGCCTACACCGTCCTCTCTGACCCCGACAAGCGCGCCCACTACGATCTGTTCGACGGGCGCTACCGCCAATATGAGCGCAGGACAAGCTCCGGCGGCAGCGCGCGCTCGGCCTATGGCAGCGCCGGCAGCACGCGGCCCGGCTCCGGCTCCGCCGGCGGCACGCGATCGGGCTTCGACAGCGCCGGGCCGCAGCCAGGCTATTACAGCGCTGGCCGGACAAGCTCGGACGCGGGGCCGCAGCAGCAGCGCCAACGCCAGGAGCAGAGCCAGCGCCGCACCTACACCATCGACGAAGAGGACTTCGAGCGCATCTTCCGCGGCTTTGCCTGGGCCTACAGCGCGGCCGCCGGCCGGCGCGCCCGTTCGAGCAGCTCAGCCGGCGATTTCTCCGATTTCTTCGAGACGCTGTTTGGCAACCGCTGGAACGCGCCTGAGACCGAAACGGCCCGCGAGAGCGCCCATGAGCCCGCCGAGGTGCGCCCGGGCCGCGATATCGAGGTGAGCGCCGAGATCAGCCTGGCCGAGGCGCTGACCGGCGCCACCCGCACGCTGACCTACAGCGACGGCCGCAAGGTGGAGGTGGCCATCCCGCCCGGCGTCGACTCTGGCTCCCGCCTGCGCATCCGCGGCCAGGGGGAGCGCTCCTTTGGCCGGCCGCGCGGCGACCTGTACATGACGATCCAGGTGCAGCCCCATCCTTTCCTGACGCGAGAGGGCGCGGACCTGCGGGTGCAGTTGGCCGTGGACAGCGACACCGCGGCCCGCTCCGGGGAAGTGACTGTGCCCACCGTCGACGGCGCGGTCAAGCTGAAGATTCCCGCCGGCACCCGCAGCGGCCAGGCCTTCCGACTGCGCGGCCTGGGCATGCCCACCGTTCAGGACGCCACGACGCGCGGCGATCTGATCGCCACGGTGATCGTCAAGGCGCCGGCCGCGCCGCCGCGTGGCCAGGCTCAGGACGCGACGCAGGCCAAAAGCCGGGCGCAGGCCGGCGCGCGGCGATCCAGTCCGTGGAACCGGCTGCGCCAGGCATTGGGCGCAGGTCTGACCGCGCTGGCGCTGATCGCGCTGGCGGCCCAGGCCCTGCTGACCCCCGGCACGGGCTGGCAACTGCTGGCCGCGCTGGCCGTGGTGCTGTTGGTGCTCTTCGTCGCCGGACGCTCTGGCTGGGCGCTGGCTGGCAGCGCGCTGGCGCTGGCCGGCGCGGTCTGGGCAGCCAGCCAACTGGAGGTGTTGACTTCCGCGACCCTGTTGAGCCAGGCGTGGCCGTTGCTGCCGCTGGCCCTGGGCGCGCTGTTGCTAAGCTGGCCAGCCGTGCGCCGCTGAATGGCGCTGTCCTCTGAAGGAAGGAGCTACCCATGAGCCACCGACCACTCTCGATCCTTTCCCTTGCCCTGGTCATGGCGCTGCTGCTGACGCCCCTCGGTGCGGGCAGCGCTGCGGCCTCGGGCGACGCCCCGACCTCCTGCCCGGCCCCGGCCCAGGCGCTGCCCGCCGGTCCGGTGGTGGTGCAGGGCTGGGTCATCAATCACCGCGAGCTGCCGGTGGACGGCACGCGCACCCCCACGCCGCTGACCATCACAGCCATCGCCTCCAACGGCGCCACGGTCAGCGCGGCGGTGGGCAGCGACGGCTTTTTCCGCCTCAGCCTGACGCCCGATGTGTGGGATTTCCAGATGCAACTGCCTGACAGTTGGGATGGCATCGTGCCGCTGGCCCCCCGCGCGGGCCTGGCCAGCACCGGCTGCACGCCGCTGCCCGGCCGCAGCCAGCCCTATCTGATTCTCTTCAAGATCCGCCGCCTCTTCGACGTGACCGCGCTGAAATGGGAAGAGCTGGCCGGCGGAACGGTGCAGGCCGGCGCCGGCTGGCGCATCACCTTCCAGCCGGTGAATGACCCCTTCGCCGTGCGACAGGTCAGAACCACCGACGCCAACGGCGCGGCCACGGCCGCGCTGACCCCTGGCGTCTGGAGCATCTACGAGACCGCGCGCAGCGGCTGGACGCCCGTCACCCCCAGCGCGGTTACCATCACGCTGGACCAATACGCACCCCCCGGCGTGCTGGACCCGGTGGTTTTCAAGAATCGAAGCGCGCCTTAAATCGCAGGACTGACAGTGCTGGTCACGCTACGGCCTGGATGCGACGCGCAGGCGACGTCCAGCGGCAGACTCAGCACTGTCAGTCCTTGGCGTTTTCAGGACTGACAGTGCTCGCTGCGGCCTGGATGCGACGCGCAGGCGACGTCCGGCGGCAGACTCAGCACTGTCAGTCCTTGGCGTTTTCAGGCATCCATTTCTCCGCGCAGCAGCCCCATGGGCAGCGGCGCAGGGCGGGCCGTGCTGCTCTCCAGCGTCACGTGCTGGCCCCCGTCCGACGATTCCTCCACGGCCTGCATGATGTCCAACACGTGATAGGCCAGCTCGCCGTTGGCGCGGTGCGGCCGACCGCTGTGGATGGCGTAGGCCAGGTCGGCCACGCCGATGCCCCGCCCCACCTGGTCATCGAAGAGCAAGGGCATTTCGCTCCACTCGGCCGCGCCGGCCCGTCGCACCCGCACCATACCGCCGAAAATGCTGGGGTCCGGCACACTCAGCGTGCCCTCCGAGCCGTAGACCTCGATGCGCGGCAGGCTGGCATGCCACACGTCGAAGCTGGTGATCAACGTCGCCACGGGTCCTGCTGCGAAGTCCAGCAGCGCGGCCACGTGGGTGGGCACCTCCACCGGCAGCCGCCGGCCGAAGTGCTGGCGACTGGTGGCGACCCGTTCAGGGAAGGAGGCGCGCGCCGAGCCGGCCACCCGCCGCACCGGCCCCAACAGGTTGATCAGGCTGGTCAAATAGTAGGGCCCCATGTCCAGCAGCGGGCCGCCGCCGGCCTGATAGAAGAAATCGGGGTTGGGATGCCACGACTCAGGGCCGTGCCCCATCATGAAGGCCACCGCCGCCACCGGCTCACCGATCCAGCCGTCATCGATGAGCTTGCGGCAGGTCTGCTGGCCACCGCCCAGAAAGGTGTCGGGCGCGCTGCCGACGCGCACCCCGCGCTCGGCCGCGGCCTGCACGATGCGTTGGCCATCGACGCGCGTCACGGCCAGCGGTTTTTCGGTGTAGACGTGCTTGCCGGCCGCGATGGCAGCCAGGCTGACCGCGGCATGCACCTTGGGCACGGTCAGGTTGACCACGATCTGGATCTCTGGATCGGCCAGCAGCGCATCGACGCTCAGGACGCGCGGCACGCCATGCTCAGCCGCCTGCTGGCTGGCCCGCTCGCCGTCGATATCGGCCAGCGCGACCAGCTCCAGCAGGGGAAAGTTGCGGCAGCCAGCGACGTAGGCGGGAAAGATCTTGCCCACGCCGACCACACCCACCTTGACTCGCTCAGCCATGGCCCAGCCCCTCCTGCACCAGGTAGCGATGGCTCTCTTCCACCGCGGCCAGCATGTCGGTGGCGCAGCGATCCAGCTCGACGATCAGCCAACGTGCATGGTTGGCGGCCGCGATGATGGCGTGGAAGTCCAGCGTCCCCTGGCCCACGGCAACCATCGGCGCGTCGGCGACGGCGGGGCCATCCTTGATGTGCAGCAGCGGCACGCGGTCGCCCAGGCGCTGCACCAGCGCTGCCGGATCGTGGCCGGCGGTCTGCACCCAGTAGGTGTCGATCTCGAAGCCCACGGCCGGGTCCAGGTGTTCCAGCATCACATCGAAAGCCAGCCGCCCCTCGACCACCTGGAACTCCCACCAGTGGTTGTGGTAGGCCAGCCCCAGGCCATATTTGGCCGCCACCTTCACCGCCTGGTTGTACTGGTCGCAGATGTGGCGGATCTGGTCGATGGTCTTGAAGTCATTGGGGCCGTGCATGGAGACCAGCCAGGAGAGCCCAAACTGGCGGGCATAGTCCAGCACCGGCTTCTGGTTCTTGCCCAGCGGCAAGGGGGTATGGGCGGCGGGGATCTTCAGGCCCAGCCCACGGAAGAGGCTGGCGGCCTGGCTCAGGGTCGCACCGGGAATCTCGAAGGTGGTCTCCAACGCGCCGTAGCCCATGGCCGCGACGCGCCGGATCGTCCCCTCGAAGTCCTGGCCCATCTGCTGGCGCACGGTGTAGATCTGCAAGGCAATCGGTAGGGTCATCAGAGTCTCCTTGGTTCAATGCGGCAGCGGAAATTGCTGCTTCGATGGGCGCCTCAGCGGTAGAAATCGATCCAACCGAGGGTGAAATTGGACGGCGCTGCGGCGGCGAAGGCTGGCGGAGCGCTGACCTCGAAGGGATCGCCCGCCGCTGCCGGCTTGGTCACCTCCATCCAGTAGGGCGATTCCGGCGTGAGCGGACTCTCCTGACCGGCCTCAACCACACTTTGCAGCACCGGCTGGTCGCCGCTGGGGACGGACAGCTTCACCACGGCATCGCCAAAGGCAAAGGTCATCTGCTCCAGGCCAGCCAGGTAGAAACGCAACGTGACGGATGGCGGCAACTGGCCCTGGGCGGCTCTGACGCCGGCGCTGCCGATGCCGCTGGCGCTGTGCACCTCCACCAGCAGCCGGTCGCCGTCAGCCGTGGCCGTCACCACATTGTCAGTCTTGTCAGTGGCGATCAGATATTCGGGCGCATCTGGCGCGGCGGCCGGCTGGGGCGCGGCGCAGGCCACCAAGCTGCCGCCCACCAGCGCCGTCGCCAGCAGCACGCTCAGTCGCAGGAAAACATTGGCGCGCGTCATGGCATCACGCTCCTTTCACGAAAGCAGGCGCACACAGCGCCCAAGGGCCGAACGCGGCCCGCGCGGTCGAGGCGCCGCATGGTGAAGGGCCATTCCGGCCCGAGGCAGGACGGCCTAAGCCGAACGGACCATGCCTGCCGTCCAGTATAGCCCCGCGCCGCGGCATCGTCAATTTCGGCGCTGACCAGACTTCGGGTGTCGCCGCAACTGTGATATACTGCCCGCATCTGAAATCCCACAGACAGGAGCGCCCCTCGGTTGACTTCCCTCCTTGACCCACAATCTACCCCAGAAAGGACCGCTCTTCCATAATGCTCGCCATGGAGTGGCTATTGTTTCTCGCCGGGATCATCCTGGTCGTCAGCATCCTCGCCAGCAGGCTTTCCGGGCTATTGGGGGTGCCGGCGTTGGTGGTGTTCCTGGTCATCGGCATGCTCGTCGGGTCAGAGGGGATCGTCGGCGTCTACTTCGACAACGCACGCCTGGCGCAGGCCATCGGCATTGCGGCCATGGCGTTTATTCTCTTTTCCGGCGGCCTCAGCACACCGACCAGCCGCATCAAGCCGGTGATTTGGGCAGGTGTGTCGCTGGCCAGCATCGGCGTCGTACTTACCTCGCTTCTGGCCGGGCTGTTCGCCGCCTGGGTGTTGGACCAGCCTGTGATGGTTGGGCTGTTGCTGGGCGCTGTTATCTCCTCCACCGATGCCGCCGCCGTGTTCAGCATCCTGCGCTCCCGGAGCATGCATCTCAAAGAACCGCTGGAGCCGTTGCTGGAGCTGGAATCGGGCAGCAACGATCCGATGGCGGTCATTCTCACCGTCGGATTGATCGGCTTGACCACCAATCCGGACGCGTCGCTTCTATCGCTGTTGGGCATGCTGGTAGTCCAGTTGGTCGTAGGTGCACTGGCCGGCTATGTTGGTGGGCGGCTGGGGGTGGGGCTGCTCAACAACCTGCGCCTTCAGCAGGAGGGCCTCTATTCGGTGGCCACCATCGCCTTGGTCTCACTGATCTACGGCGGCACGACGGTGCTGGGCGGCAGTGGTTTCCTGGCGGTCTACCTGGCGGGCATCGTGATGGGCAACCGGGACTTCATCCACAAGAATAGCCTGGTACATTTTCATGATGGCCTGGCGTGGCTGATGCAAATCGCCATGTTCCTCACCCTGGGCTTGCTCGTGTTCCCATCGCAGTTGGTGAAGGTGGCCGGCGTATCGCTGGCCATCGCAGCGTTCTTGATGCTGGTCGCCCGGCCCGTGGCGGTCTTCATCAGCCTGGCAGCGTCAAAGATATCACTGCGGGAAAAGGTGCTGGTCTCGTGGGTGGGGCTGCGCGGGGCTGCCCCCATCATCCTCGCTACCTTCCCCCTGGTTGCCGGTGTGCCGCAAGCCTCGCGCATTTTCGACGTCGTATTCTTCGTGGTGCTCACCTCAGTGCTGATCCAGGGCACAACGATTCCGCTGGCCGGTCGTTGGCTGCGGCTGAATGCACCTAAGCGGCCCGCGGCCATGGGCCCTTCGCTACGCGAACACATGAGCGAACACCTGGTCGATGTTGGCCTGACCGACGGCGCAAAAGCCGCCGGCAAGCGCATCCTCGATTTGCATCTGCCGCGCGAACTGCTCTTGGTACTGATCGAACGCGACGGCGTCCACATTGTCCCGACTGGCTCCACCGAGCTCATGGTCGGCGACAACATTCTGATTGCCGCCAACCACGATTATGATGCTGAGCATATCCGGCAATTGTTGATCTAGCGCCAGCCTTCCTCCAATCCGAAACTGGCGACATCACTCCCGAAAATGCGCCCCCATGCTGCGCTTGTTCTGCCAGGCGGCGTTGGCGGTGAGGATCGCCGTGCGCACGGCGTTGCGCAGGCCGATCAGCCCGTCGGTCAGATGTGTGGCGCGGTAGAAGCTTTCGATCTCGGTCTCTAGGTGGTAGAGGTCGCTGATGGCGCGCTCCAGCCGCCGGGTGGTGCGGGCCAGTCCCACATAGTTCCACATGATGTGCTTGATCGACGCCATGTCCTGGCTGATCAGCGCGGGGTCGGGGTCGTCCAGGTCGTCGCTGCGCCAGGGGGGAATGTCAACCGGGTCGATGGTCAGGGCCGGCGGCAGAGAGGCAAGAATGTGGTGGGCGGCGCGGCTGCCCCAGACCAGCCCTTCCAGCAGCGAGGTGCTGGCCAGCCGGTTGGCGCCGTGCAGCCCGGTGCAGGAAACCTCGCCGATGGCGTAGAGCTGGCGCAACGTGGTCTGGCCCCACTGATCCACCCACACGCCGCCGCAGGCGTAGTGCGCGGCCGGCACCACCGGCACCAGGTCTCGGGCGATGTCCACGCCATAGGGCAGCAGACTCTGGCGGATGGTGGGGAAATGATGCAGGATCTCCTCCTGCGACACGTAGGAGCGCAGGTCCAGGTAGACATGGGTCAGGTTGTTGGCCAGCATCTCCTGGTGGATGCTGCGCGCCACGATGTCACGCGGGGCCAGGTCTTTCCACTGCGGCTGATAGCGCTGCATGAAAGGCTCGCCGTCGGCGTTGACCAGCCGCGCGCCCGCGCCGCGCACCGCCTCGGAGATCAGCAGGTTGGGCGCGTTGAGATGGTAAAAAGTGGTGGGGTGGAACTGGACGAACTCCAGGTTGATCACCCGCGCCTGGGCGCGCTGGGCCATGGCCACGCCGTCGCCGCGCGCGCCGACCGGGTTGGTGGTGCGCAGAAAGATCTGGCCCAGTCCGCCGGTAGCCAGGATGGTCGCACGCGCCAGGCAGCGCCGCACCTGCCCGCTGGCCTGATCGAAGAGGTAGGCGCCGACGCAGGAGCGATGCTCATAGACGGCCAGCCGGTTGAGCGAATGATGCGAGGGGGTCAGCAGGTCCACGGCCGTGTGGCCGGTCAGCAGGGTGATCTTGGGGTGGGCCTGCAAGGCTTTGATCAGCGCCTGTTCGATGGCCTTGCCGGTGTAGTCGGCCACGTGCAGGATGCGCGGCATGGAGTGGCCCCCCTCCAGCGCCAGCGACAGCGCGCCATCTTCCGTGCAGTCGAAGTTCACCGGCGCGCGCTCCAACAGGATGCGCTGCAACACCGGCGGCCCCTCCTCGGCCAGGATCCGGGCGGCCGGCGGGTAGCTCAGGCCCGCGCCGGCCCGCAGGATGTCCTGCGCCAACGATTCGGGCGAGTCGTGCTCGCCGCGGAAGATGATGCCGCCCTGGGCCCAGAGGGTGTTAGAATCTTCCGGCTCCACGGCGCGCGTCGCCACCACCACCTGCACGCCGCGGTCAGCCAGCTCCAGCGCGGCCGTTGCCCCGGCGATGCCGCTGCCGAGGATCAGAACGTCGGTTTCGAGGTATTCGCTCACAGCTTATCCGATCGCGATCATCCGCTCGACCGCGCGGGCAGCGCGCACGCGGATCTCCTCGGGCACGTCGATCTCGTACTGCATATACTTGAGCGAGTCGCGCGTCATCTTCAGGCTGATCTGGTTCATGTAGGGACAGCGCACCATGCAGAGGCGCAGCATCTCCTTGTCGGGGTTGGCCGCGGCCACGTTCTCCCCCATGGCGCACTCGGTCAGCAGCAGGTAGCGCGGGGCCTGGGTCTGCTCCACATAGCGGATCATGGCGTTGGTGCTGCCCGAGAAATCGGCCGCGTCCACCACCTCGGGGCTGCATTCGGGGTGGGCCAGGATCACCACGTCGGGGAACTGGCTGCGCACAGCGGTGATGTCGCTCACGGTGAACTGCTCATGCACCTCGCAGCGGCCGTTCCAGCCGACCATCTGGAAGTCCACATCGTCGGCGAAGTGGAGGTTGCCGGTCGGCAATCGGGTGGGGACGATGATGTGCTTGCCGGTCTCCCGCGCCACGTTCTTGGCCAGGTACTCATCGGGCAGGAAGATCACCGTGTCGCTGCCCAGCGAATCGACCACCGCGGCCGCGTTGCTGGAGGTGCAGCAGATATCGCTTTCCGCCTTGACGTCGGCGTAGGTGTTGACGTAGGTCACCACCGGCACGCCAGGGAAGCGGGCCCGCAGGGCGCGCACGTCGGCGGCGGTGATGCTGGCCGCCAGCGAGCAACCGGCTTCCAACGAAGGCAGCAACACCGTGCGGCCGGGGTTGAGCAGCTTGGCCGTCTCGGCCATGAACTTGACGCCGCAGAAGACGATCACATCCTTGTCGGTAGCTGCGGCCTTGCGGCTCAGATCCAGCGAATCGCCCACGAAGTCAGGCACCGAGTGAAACAGCGCCGGCTCCATGTAGTTGTGGCCCAGGATGACGGCGTTGCGCTGCACCTTGAGCTGGTTGACCTCGCGCGCCAGGTCAGCCTGCGCCCACAGCTCCGGCTCCGGCGTATACTCGCCGATGCGCGCCTTCAGTTCCTCGAAAATCTCCTCGACCGACATGCGGGTGCGGTCGGTGACGGTAAGGGTGGTTGACATGGGGATACTCCGTGAGTCGTAATGCGTAATGCGTAATGCGTAACCCGGAGATGCCGTTCATGCGCGGGAGTCTCTGGGTTGCGCATTACGCAGTACGCAGTACGCATTACGCATTACGCAGTACGCAATACGCATTACTCGTTATGTCGAGACTGATGTCCAGCGCGGCCACCGAATGCGTCAGCGCGCCGGACGAGATGTAATCGACGCCGGTGGCAGCGATGGCGGCCACGGTGTTCAGGTTGACGTTGCCGGAAGCCTCCAGCGGGATGCGGCCGGCCGCGATCTGCACGGCCTCCCGCATCTGCTCCAGGCTCATGTTGTCCAACAAAATGCGGTCGATGGGCTGAGCCAGCGCCTCGCGCAGTTGCTCCAGGGTGGTCACCTCGACCTCGATGGGCCGGCCGCGCGGGTCGCCAGCCCGCACGCGCTGCACCGCCTCGGCGATGCCGCCCACGGCCGCGATGTGGTTGTCCTTGATCATGGCCATGTCGTAGAGGCCGAAGCGGTGGTTCTGTCCGCCGCCCAGCCGCACAGCCCATTTGTCCAGCACCCGCAGGCCAGGGGCGGTCTTGCGGGTGTCCAGGATCACGGCGCGCGTGCCGGCCGCCGCGTCCACGTAGCGCCGGGTGAGGGTGGCGATGCCCGACATGCGCTGCAAGAAGTTCAGCGCCACCCGTTCGCCGGTGAGCAGCGCCCGGCCGGGGCCGTGGATGGCGCCAAACACCTGGCGGGCGGCGACGCGATCGCCGTCGGCCAGGTCGAAGGCGCAGGTCACGGCCGGGTCCACCTGCTGAAAGACGCGGCGCACCACCGCCAGCCCCGCCAGCACGCCGGCCTCCTTGGCCAGAAAGACGCCGTGCAGGACGGCGTCGGCCGAAACGGTGTTGAGCGCGGTCACGTCGCCGTCGCCGATGTCTTCAGCCAGGGCGTTGGCGATGATCAGGTCGATCTGTTGCGAATCTGTCATTGAGATGGGGGCCAACACAGCTTTGCCTTTTCGGTGCTGCGGCGGACGACAAGTCGCAGCACGGGTTGTCTTTCGTCGACATTGTAGCCACGACATTATAGCCCATCCCCCACGGGCGTCAAAGACCAGCGATTCCCAACAGCGATTCTGAATGTGGTGGCTGCCAGACTGGAGTCGAGCCTTCAGGCGGGTTTGCACGCTCAACTCGCATCGGCCCGACCGGGCTGAAGCCCCGACCCCGCGCCGCAGTTGGCATCGCTGAAAACTGCCGGCGCCGTTTGACAAGGCCAGACATTTCCCGTATCCTTCCTGTGAAAGGCGAAACTTCCATGAGCGACCGCGACCAGATTCTCGCTGCCCTGCGCCAACAATTGCGCACCGTTGAGCATCCATCCGCCTGGCAAAGCCGCCGCCAGTTCGACGATCTGGCAGAGCGCTTCTGCACGGCGCTGACAGCCGCGCACGGCGAGGTACACCGGGCTGGCACGCTGGACGCGGCGTTGGCGACGCTGGGCGCTGTGCTGGCCGGGCTGGCGGTGCGACAGGCTGCGCTCAACGCCGAGCCGCCGCTGGCCGATGTCGACCTGGCCGGCCGCTGGCCGGAGATCCAATGGCGCGTGGCAGGAGAGGACGACGAGGATCTGCGCGCCTTCTGCGCCGCGGCCGATGCCGGCATCACCGGCGTGGATGCCCTGCTGGCCGAGACCGGTACCATTGTGGTGAGCAGCGGGCCGGGCAATAGTCGCCTGACGCCCCTGCTGCCGCCGGTGCACATTGCCCTGGCCCCGGCCTCCAGGCTGACCACCGACCTCTTCACCTGGACAGCCGGCCGGCGCGGCGACCTGCCGGCCAACGTCACCCTGATCAGCGGCCCCAGCAAGACGGCCGACATCGAACAGACCATGGCCATCGGCGTGCATGGGCCGAAGCGGCTGATCGTGATCCTATACGACGATTGACGCCATTTCTGGTTTTTGCGCCAGTTGTGTTAAGATACCGCCGTGACGAGACTTCGGCCTGCCGCCGAAGTCTTTCTTGTCTAAACTGATTCTCAGCTCAGGCGGCGCGGGTTCCTGTCAATGCCCGGCTTCCCCTGAGCTCGTGCGAGCCAAACGACCATGCTGACCGAACGAACCGACCTTCGCAACATCGCCATTATCGCCCATGTGGACCACGGCAAGACCACCCTGGTCGATGGGCTGCTGCGGCAGGCCCACACCTTCCGCGCCAATCAACAAGTCGCCGAACGCGTCATGGACTCCAACGACCTGGAGCGCGAGCGCGGCATCACCATTCTGGCCAAGAACACAGCCATCAGCATCTACGACCCTGAGGCCGGCCAGCAGGTCAAGATCAACATCGTCGATACCCCCGGCCACGCCGATTTCGGCGGCGAGGTGGAGCGGGTGCTGAACATGGTGGATGGCGTGCTGCTGCTGGTGGATGCGGCCGAGGGGCCGATGCCGCAGACCCGCTTTGTGCTGAAGAAGGCGCTGGAGCTGGGCCACCGCGCCATCGTGGTCATCAACAAGATCGACCGCAAGGACGCCGAGCCGGACCGGGTTCTCAACGAAACCTTCGATCTGTTCCTGGAGCTGGGCGCCAGCGATGAGCAGGCGGACTTTCCCGTGGTCTACGCAGTGGCCACGGCCGGCCGGGCCGGCCTGACCGCGGCCCTCGGCCCCGACTTGCAGCCGTTGTTCGAGACCATCCTGCGCCACGTGCCGCCGCCCACGGTCGATCCGGATGCGCCCTTGCAGATTCTGGTGACCAGCCTGGGCTATGACAACTACCGCGGCCTGACGGCTGTGGGGCGGCTGTTTGCCGGTCGAATCAAGGCGGGCCAGCCGCTGGCGCGGCTGACCCTGGATGGCAGGACGCTGCCGGAGCGGGCGCGCTACCTGTTCGTGCATGAGGGATTGGAGCGGGTCGAGGTGGAGCAGGCGGAGGCAGGCGAGATCGTGGCGCTGGCCGGTCTGGAGGGTATCGCCATCGGCGAGACGCTGGCCGACCCGGATGCGCCCGTGGCGTTGCCGACCATCAAGGTCGAGGCGCCCACCGTGCGCATGACCTTTGGCGTCAGCACCTCGCCCTTCGCCGGCAAGGAGGGCCGCTGGGGCACCTCGCGCCGGCTGCGGGAACGGCTGGACAACGAGCTGCGCCAGAATGTGGCCCTGCGCGTCGAGGACACCCTGAACGCCGATACCTTTTTGGTCTCCGGCCGCGGCGAGCTGCACCTGGCGATCCTGATCGAGACCATGCGTCGGGAGGGCTACGAGTTCCAGGTGTCGCGCCCGGAGGTCATCCTGCGCGATGGGCCCGATGGCGAGAAGCTGGAGCCGTATGAGGAGGTGCACATCGAGACCAGCCCGGAGACCGTGGGCGTCGTGGTGGAGATGCTGGGCCGGCGACGGGGCGAGATGCTGAACCTGCAAGACCTGAACAACGGCAGCGTCATGCTCACCTACCTGGCGCCCACGCGCGGCCTGCTGGGCTTCCGCTACCAGTTTTTGACTGCCACCCGCGGCATGGGCATCATGCACTCGATCTTCCACGACTACCTGCCGCTGGCCGGCCCCATCCAGGGCCGCTCGCGCGGCTCGCTGGTGGCCTGGGAGACGGGCGCCACCACCACCTATGGGCTGAAGAACGGCGAAGAGCGCGGCGTGCTCTTCATCGGCCCGGGCGTGGGGGTCTACCAGGGGATGGTGGTGGGAGAGCATCAGCGGCCGGGCGATCTGGATGTCAACGTCTGCAAGGCGCGCCATCTGGACAATATCCGCAGCTCGACCAAGGAGATCCAGGAGCGGCTGACGCCGCCGCGCGAGATGAGCCTGGACGAGTGCATCGAGTACCTGGCTGACGACGAGCTGTTGGAGGTCACCCCGCTCAACCTGCGCATCCGCAAGCGCATCCTGCCCAAGCACGACCGCGACCGGGCGGCCAAGCAGACGAAGATCCTGATGGCGAACTGAGCCAACTCAGCGGGGGGTTCCGCTGGAACTCCCTACTCCACCGCGATCATCACGTTGGATGCCTTGACCACGGCGAAAGCTGGCTTGCCGGCCGCCAGGCCCAGGCTCTCGGCTGAGCTCTTGGTGATCACCGAGACGATCTCGACGCCGCCGGGCAGCTCGATGACGATCTCGCTGTTGACCGCGCCGTGGTTGACGCTCTTGACCACGCCTTGCAACACGTTGCGTGCACTGATTTTCATGGGGTTCTCCTTGTGATTTGGCCAGATTGAGTTCTGGCAGCGTTGAATGGACGCCAGGCAGATCGCGCCGGTCGTCTCAGTCAGCATACTGTCTCCGCGCCCGGCGCGCTGTTGGCTCTCTACCCTTTGCCGAAAGATGCCCAACGGGTTACAATCCAGCCAGCACGCAGCCAGCATCCAGCCAACATCCAGCGAATACCCAGCCGCAATCGCTGCCCGGAGGCAAGCCTCATGACCGACAAACTGATCTCACTCCCCAAGCACGGCCTTTCCCGTCCCGACATCCTGGCCAAGATGGATGCCGCTCGGACCCACGACGTGCGTTGGCGGCAGGGCCAGGTCTTCAGCCTGGTCTTCGACGCCGGCGACGAGGTCAATGATCTGGCCAAGGCCGCCTATATCACCTTTTTCTCCGAGAATGGGCTCAACCCCACGGCCTTTCCCAGCCTGCGCCGCTTCGAGACCGAGGTGGTGGCCATGGTGGGCGCGCTGCTGGGCGGCGCTGGCCACTCGGCCGGCAACATGACCACCGGCGGCACCGAGAGCATCCTCATGGCGGTGCTGGCGGCGCGCGAATGGGCGCGCGCCGAGCGTCCCAAGATCATCCACCCGGAGATGGTGCTGCCCAGCAGCGCGCATCCGGCCTTCGACAAAGCCGCCCACTACTTCGGCGTCAAAGCGGTGCGCGTGCCGGTGGATGGCGACTTCCGCGCCGATGTGGAGGCCATGCGCCGCGCGGTCAATCTGGACACGGTGCTGGTGGTCGGCTCCGCGCCCTCCTACCCCCAGGGCGCGGTCGATCCCATTCCCGAGCTGGCCAGTCTGGCGCAGCAACGCGGAATTTTATGTCATGTCGATGCCTGCGTGGGTGGGATGATGCTCCCCTTCGTGCGCCGGCTGGGCTACCCTGTGCCCCTCTTCGATTTTAGCGTGCCGGGCGTGACCTCGCTCTCGGTGGACCTGCACAAGTACGGCTACGCGGCCAAGGGCGCCTCGGTGATCCTCTATCGCAACGCGGCGCTGCGCCGGCATCAGCTTTTCGCCACCACCGACTGGCCGGGGGGCATCTATGTCTCGCCCACCATGACCGGCACCCGACCGGGGGGCGCCATCGCCGCGGCTTGGGCTGTGCTCAACTTCCTGGGGGAGGAGGGCTACCTGCGCATCGCGCGCACGGTGATGCAGACCACGGCGCGCATGCGTGACGGCATCAACGCCCTCGACGGCCTGCGGGTGCTGGGCCAGCCGCCGATGAGCGTGCTGGCCATCGCCTCAGACAAGGACAACATCTACGAGATCGGGGATGAGATGAGCGCGCGCGGCTGGCACCTGGACCGCCAGCAGTTTCCCCCCAGCCTGCACCTGACGGTGAACTACGCCCACCGCACCGTGGCAGACCGCTTTCTGCTGGATTTGGCGCAGTCGGTGCTGGCCGCCCGCCAGCCCAGCCTGCGCCGCAGCGGCAACGAGTTCGCGGTCAAGGCGACCCGCACAGCCGCCCGGCTCCTGCCCGACCGGCTGCTGAGCCGCATGACCGGCCGCGCCTCGGCCCTCTTCGGCGGCGACGAGGGGCTGCCGCAGCGTTCCGCCGCCATGTACGGCATGATGGGCGCGCTCCCCAACCGCGGCGACCTGCGCGAGCTGGTGCTGGACCTGTTGGAGAGCTTCACGACGGTGGGGGAGGGTGATTCGTAACTCGTAACTCGTAACTCGTAACCCGGAGGGAGGGTGTGTGGATGGGAATTGTAACGAGTAATGCGTAATGCGTAACCGGAGGGAGGGTGTGTGGATGGGATTTGTGACGAGTAACGAGTAATGCGTAATGCGTAACCCGGAGGGAGGGTGTGTGGATGGGAATTGTAACGAGTAATGCGTAATGCGTAATCCGGAGGGAGGGTGTGTGGATGGGATTTGTGATGCGTGATGCGTAACCCGGAGGGAGGGTGTGTGGATGGGATTTGTGACGAGTAACGAGTAATGCGTAATGCGTAACCCGGAAGAGCCGGGCGCGGGCGGAGCTTTTCCGGGTTACGCATTACTCGTTACGCATTACTCGTTACGCATTACTCGTTACGCATTACTCGTTACTTCTCAGCGCCGCCGGTTGGCCAGCGCCAGGTAGTACAGCAACTGCAAGATGGCCGTGATGGTGGCGGCTACGTAGGTGGCGGCCGCGGCGCGCAGGACGGTGCGGGCGCCCCGCTGGTCCTCGGTGCTGGTCATCAGGCCGGCATCAGCCAGCAGCTTCAACCCGCGGCGGCTGGCGTCGAATTCCACCGGCAGGGTCAGCACGCTGAACAGCACTGTGATGCCGAAGAAGAGAATGCCCAGGTAGATCGCGCCCGTCATGTTCAGAATGAAACCCACCATCAGCAGGCCATAGGAGATCATCGGACTGACGCGCACGGCCGGCAACAGGAAGCTGCGCGCGGCGATCAATGGCGACTTGGCGGCGTATTGCTGCGCATGGCCCAGTTCGTGGGCCACAATGGCCATCGACGCCACCGACGGCTGGGTGGCCACGCCCTGCGATAGGCCGACCGTGTGGGTGCGCGGGTCGTAGTGATCGGTCAGGTTGCCGGCGATGCCCTGGAACTGCACCCCGCTGCCCTTGGACAGTTGATAGGTCGCGCCCAGGCCGGTGCGGGCCAATAGCTGCTGGCCCACCTGCAGGCCGGTCAGGTTGTGGCTGTTGGCGACCTTGCTCCATTTGCCATAGGCCGACTTGATGTACATCTGCGCGGCCAGGGAGATCACCAGGGTGACGCCGAAAATTATCAGATAAAGGGGATCGAAAAAGAACATCGTGTTGCCTCCGAAGGGTTTGGGCCTGTCCAACAGTCTACCGACGCTCTGGCCGGTCTCCCGACCGAGCCAGTCCCGCCGTCAATGCTGGACAGTCACTACTTTGTGCTAAGTACACGTCAGCCTAACTCGGTCTTCACTCACTGCTCAAGCCGGTTCCGTGAACCGGCGGCGTTGTGGGCGCAAACCCGGCGGATCATGGATCCGCCGGGAACAGGTAAACTGAAGAGTTGTTTACGCCAACTTGTACCAGACTCTACGCAATCGTATGCCAAATCGTTGCAGGGCGAAGTAATCCCGCCTACTACAGCGGCCAGGCCAGCGGAACGATCAGCAGGCTGACGGCCATGACCAGCAGCAGCAGCGGCAGGCCGACCTTGGCATAGTCGCCCCAGGTATAGCCGCCGGCCACAAAGACCAGCGTGTTGACCGGCGTCGCGATGGGCGTCATGAAGGCCGCGGTCGCCCCAAGAACCACCATCATCACCAGCGATTGGGGCGCGACGGACAGGCCCTGCGCGGCCTCGATGGCGATGGGCGCCAGCAGCACGGTGGTCGCCGTGTTGCTCATCACCTGGCCCAGGGTGGTGGAGAGGAGGAAGACGCCGGCCAGTAGGACAAGCGGTGGAAACGCGCCCAGCGTGGCCACCAGGCCATTGGCGATCAACGCAGCCCCGCCGGTCACCTCCAGCGCCGCACCCATGGGCAGCATAGCCGCGATCAGGATCACCGTCTGCCAACTGATGGAGCGATAGGCCTCCTCCGGGCTGACGCACTTGGTGAGCACCAGCACCAGGGCCGCCAAGAGCGTCGCCACCACCGCAGGCGCGATGTTGAAGGCCATCAAGACCACCATGCCCAGCAAGGTGAGCACAGCGATCAGCGAGCGGCCGTTGAGTTTCACCACCTGCCGGGCCATGGCCTCCGGCTCACCCACGACCACGAAATTGTCCCGGTCCTCCCCGATGCGGGCGATGGATTCCCAATTGCCGCGCACCAGCAGCGAATCGCCTACCGCCAGACGGGCCTCCCGGCGCGCCAGCAGTTTGTCGCCGCGCCGCAGCGACAACACCTGAACGCCAAAGGCCTCGGCCACGCGCGCCTCAGCGACGGTGTGCCCGGCGTAGTCCGAACGGGGGGTCACAATGAGCTCGGCCACGCCGGTCTCCTGCGACAGCAGCAGGTCGGACAGCGACTCTTTTTCCGAATCGATGGGTTGAACGCCCACCCCCAGCTCGTAGGTCAAGCCGGCGACGATCTCCGGGTTGCCCTTGACCAAGAGCAGGTCCTGAACCTCGATCACCGTGTCTGCGCTCGGCTGCTCGCCCTCCTCTTGCAGCCGCTCAAGCTGCTCGCGCAGCCCATGCTGCCGCCGCTGGCGGCCAGACGCCCCAGCCAGATCGCGTTGGACATCGTGCTGAATGGCCAGCACCGAGATGCCGTAGGTCTGGCCCAGCGCCGCCTCGGCCAGCGTCTTGCCCACCAAGGGGGAGCCATTGCGGACCCGCAGCCGGAACAGCCTGTCGGCAAGCTGGTAGGACTGGGCCAACTGGCTCATGGACTGCTCCAGATCCACCAGGCGCTTGGTGTTCTCGCGCGCCGGCAGCAGGCGCCGGCCCAGCAGAAGGATGTAGACGATGGCCAGCACAGTCAGCGGGACGCCGATGATGGAGAACTCGAAGAAGCCAAAGCCGCCCAGGCCGGCGTTGACCAAGGCATTGGAGGCCACCATGTTGGGCGGCGAGCTGATCAGCGTCAGCAATCCGCCCATACTGGCGGTGAACGCCATGGGGATCAGGTACTTGGAGGGCAGACCGCCGATGCGCCAGGCGGCGGCCACCACCGCGGGCATCAGCATGGCCACCGTGCCGGTGTTGCTGACGAAGATCGAGAGCAGCGCGGTGCCGATCATGACCACCAGCAACAGACGCGTCTCGCTGTCGCCGGCCTGCTGCATGAAAAACTGGCCCAGCCAGGCGGTGATTCCCGTGCGGGAGAGTCCTTCGCCGACGACGAAGAGCGCCGCGACCATGATCACGGTGGAATTGGCAAAGCCAGCCAGCGCCTGTTCCGAGGTCAGGATGCCGCTGAGAAAGAGGGCCAGCAGGGAGAGCAGCGCCACCACGTCGGCCCGCAGCTTGCTGAAGATGAAGAGCAAGATGGTGACCGCCAGGATGGCGAAGGTCAGAAGCATGGGAAGGTTGTCCAGCATGGTATCACCGAAAAATTGCCAGAGCGGCAAGGTGTCACAGGTGCATCAGAGAGGTTTAGGGGTGTTCCGGCATGGCGTCACCCAGAGGCCCGGCGACAGGTCCCGACCGTCCGTGGACTTCAACCCAACTCCCGCCCACCGGTCACCGGGAACAACTGGCCGGTGATGAACGACGCCTCGTCCGAGGCCAGGTAGGCCACCAGACCGGCCACATCCTCCGGCGTGCCCAGCCGGCCGGCCGGGATGCGGGCCACGCCGGCCGCCACCACCTCCTCAACCGACCGCCGCATGACTTGCGCTTCGAGCTGATAGCCCCACTGCTTCATGCCGGTGTCGATGTCGCCCGGCAGCACCGCGTTGACGGTCACGCCGAACTGGGCCACCTCCTGCGCCAGCGACTGGGTCAGCGCGGCCACGGCCGCTTTGCTGGCCGCGTAGGCCGCCATGTAGGGCCGCGGCCGGATGGCTGCCAGCGAGGACATGTTGACGATGCGGCCGCCGCGCTGCCCCTGGATCATGGCCGGCAGCACGGCCTTGGTGACCAGAAAGACGCCGGTGGCGTTGACCTCCAGCGTGCGTCGCCAGGCATCGTCGGCCATCTGCGCCACCGGGGAGGGGCCAAAGATCGCGCCGGCGTTGTTGATCAGGATATCGACGCGGCCAAACTCAGCCATCACCTGGGCCAGCATCGCCTGGATCGAGACCGGATCGGTGACATCGACCCTGACCGGCAAGCACCGCACACGCCGTCCTTCGCGCTGTGGCCGGTCTCCGACCGAGCCACCCCCGATCTCCCCATGCTGTGGCCGGTCTCCGACCGAGCCACCCTCGACCTCTCCACGCTGTGGCCGGTCTCCGACCGAACCACCCTCGATTTCCGCGGCGATGGCCTGCAGCTCCTCCCACTGCCCGATGGCCGGCGCGGGCAGGCCAGCCGCCGGCGGCGCGCAGAGGTCAGCAACGACCGTGTTGATCCCGGCCTGGGCCAGGCGCTGGGCGATGGCTGCGCCGATGCCGCCGTGGCGGCCGGCGCCGGTGATGATGGC
>JAKQCW010000210.1 GCA_029558955.1 Chloroflexota bacterium | reverse complement strand
CCCGAAACCGTGCCATTGCTGACGTGGCCGGATGGACGACTAGGGCCGCCGGCTGTATATAGTTGCTCTTGACTAAAGGAGTACTAAATACGGGATGGCCTGAATTTGAGAAAACGCTCAAAAAATGACCGAACCATCAGTTGTGAATTGGTGAATGGTGAATGGGTTACCGCTTACCGCTTACCGCTTACCGTTTACCGTTCACCGTTCACCCTCCGCCGCTACGACCATGCCGTTGCGGCTTCGCGCATGACGCCGGTGTAGGCTCGCCAGTTTTCTTGCCAGCGGGCGCGCGTCGGGCCGCGGCTGATCAGGATCATGCCCGCGCTGATGCCGGCGCGCAGGCCCATCTGCAGCAGGGCGATCAGCCGCACGGCCAGTTCCTTGGCGCGGCCGTCGAACTTGCGGTAATAGCGAAAATGCGAGCGGAAGCCCAGCGGCAACACTCGAGCCCGCGCCCGCGCCACCGAACGCTTGCCATAGTGCACCACCCGCGCCTCGGGGGTGAAGAAGATGCGGTAGCCCATGCCCTTGGCCCGGCGGCACCAGTCCAGCTCCTCGACGTACATCCAATAACCCTCGTCGAAGGGGCCGACCGCGTCCCAGACCTCGCGGCGAATGGCCAGCGCACAGCCCTGCACCCAGTCCACCTCGCGCACGGCATCCCGGTCAAAGCCGCCCAGCTCCTTGCGGGCAAACAGGGGACTGCGCGGCCAGAGCACGCTGAGAAACAACGCCTCGCAGAGCAGATCCCACAGGGTGGCGAAACGAAAGGAGGTCGCCTGCCAACTGCCGTCCGGGTTCAAGACCTTGGGCCCAGCCACGGCCGCCTCCCGGTGCTCAGCCAGAAAACGCGTCAGGCCGCTCAACGCGCCCGGAACCAGATAGGCGTCGGGGTTGAGCAGAAAGAGCACCTGTCCACGCGCCTGGGCGATGGCCTGGTTGTTGGCGACGGCAAAGCCGGCGTTGTGACGGTTGACGATCAGATGCACCTGGGGGAAGTCGGTCTGCACCATCTGGGCGCTGCCGTCATCCGAGGCATTGTCCACCACGACGATCTCGACCGCCAGCGCAGCGGGCGGCCCCGCGGCGTCGGCCGGCGCGTCGGCCGCGACCATATGCACGCCCGGCTCATCGACGATGGACTGCAAGCACTGGCGCAGCAGCTCGCGCGTGTTCCAACTGGCCACGATCACCGACAGGTCGACCGGATGCTCAGTCACTCCGGCACCTCGCCATTCGGCACGCGTGCACCCTCGTGAAAGGCCACGCCGGCCGCCCACCAGAGATAGCCGGCCGCCAGCAGGTTCTGCAAGAGGGGCGTGAAAACAAAATCGGCCATGGCGCCGATCCACAGCACCAGCGCCAGCTCGACCAACGCGCGGCCATAGGGATCGCCGCGCACGCTCAGGCCCCGCCGCATGCGCAGCAGGGTCAGCGCCAACGAGACCAACGCCGCCAGCAGAAGCGCCATGCCAAAAAGGCCCAGCTCCATGCCGGTCTGAAAGAAGGTGCTTTCGGTATGCTCGACATGCGCCTCGTCGGCGAACTGCAAGGCGCGCTCGCCCACCATGCCCAGGCCGATGCCCAGCGGGTTCTCAGCCATGAACACCAGCGAATAGGCCATGGATCCCTGATGGGCGTCGGCGGCCGGATCGCGCCCGGTCAGGCCGCGCACGACCCGGGTGGCAAAGCCCGACGCGATCACCCCCACCGTTCCCAGCAGCAACAGGCCGATCAGACCGGCCAGCAGCAGCCGGTTCTGGGTCAGCTCACGCCAGGTGCGCCGCACGCCGTGCTGTTGCACCAGCAACACGCCCCAGGCCAGCAGCGCCGTCATCAGCATCAGCAGCCCGCCGCGGCTCAGCGTCAGAAAGAGCGTCGCCAGAAAGAGCGCGGCCAGGCCGGCCAACACCGCCTGCAGCCAGCGCCGGCGCAGATGGAGAATGCCAAAGAGGCAGACCAAGATCAGATAGTTCAGATAGACGGCGAACTGGTTCGGCCCGGTGGTGGTCGACACGGCGCGGGGGATGGGGAAGCCATCGCGCAGCGCGGTGCGGAAGGCATAGGGCACGGTTCCGGTCTCGTCGACATAGCCCAGCCTGATCATGGCGGGGAAATCCAGCGCGCGCGCCTGGTAGATGCCGAACAGCGCCACGCCGACGCCCACCGCCAGCAGCAAGGCCAGCACCCGCGCCAGATCGCGGCGGTCATAGGTCATCCAGCGCGCCAGGAAAAAGAGCGCCAGCGGGGTCATGTAGTTGCGCAGGCCGTAGAGGCCGATGCCGGGCCGGGCCGCGACCGCGATGTAGAGCAGGCTGAGCAAGAAAAGCGCCGCCAGCCACAGGTCGAACGCATACCAGCGAAAACGGATGCGGCGTCGCCCGAGCAGGTGCTGCACCAGCACCACGGCGAAGAGCAGCGCCAGCCCCCCTTCCTTCCACAACGACAGAAGCTGCATGCGGCCGGCCGGCCATGCCAGCACATGGGTCAGATAGCGCACCAGCCCATCGTACAGCGGCACAAAGGCCAACATCAGGGCCAGCACCGCCAGCGGCCAGCGCCAGGCGATGGCCAGTCCAACGACGCCGGCCAGCGCGACCAGCGCCAGCGGGCGGGCCGCAGCCGGCAGGAGGTAGGCCGCGAGGAGCAGCGCCAGCAGGCCGATCATCAGCGCCGTGAAGGCCGGCAGCGACAAACGCCAGGCAGATTGGGGGGAATCGGTGCGTTGAGCAGTCACAGCGTCGTCTCAGGTCATCGGCGGGCCCGCCGGCAAATCAGGCGATCTGCACCCAATGTGGCCCGCACATCAGAGATCCGCGGCGCGGAACGCTGCGCATTATAGCCGCGCGCCGGAACATGGGCAAGCCAGCAGCTTGCCGCCGTCGCCCACCTGCTTTATACTGGCGGCATGGCCAAAGAAACCGCCCTCCCCCTGGCTTTCATGGCGCGCATGGCCGCGCTGTTGGACGAGGAATTCCCCCCCTTTCTGGCAATGCTCAATCAGCGGCCGGTGCCGGCGCTGCGCGTCAACACGCTCAAGCTCTCGGTCGAGCAGTTCCTGGCGCTCAGCCCCTGGGCGCTGACGCCGGTTCCCTGGTGTCCTGAGGGCTTCACGCTCGATCGCAAGGTCAACATCGGCACCCACACCTATCACGAGATCGCCCTCTACTACGTGCAGGATGCCAGCGCCATGGCTGTGGCTGCGCTGACCGCGCCGCAGCCGGGGGAGCGGGTGCTGGACCTGTGCGCATCGCCGGGGGGCAAGTCGACTCATCTGGCCAGCCTGCTGGCCGGCCAGGGGGTGTTGGTCGCCAACGAGATCGACCGCGGCCGGGCCGATGTCCTGCGCCGCAACCTGGAACGCTGGGGCGCGACCAACACGCTGGTGCTGAACGAGACGCCGGAGCGGCTGGCTGAGCGCTGGCCCGGCGCCTTCGACCGGGTGGTGGTGGATGCGCCCTGCTCCGGCGAGGGGATGTTCCGTAAAAATGAGGAGGCGCGCTATCACTGGAGCGAGGCCCACGTGCTCGGCTGCGCGCTGCGCCAGCGGGAGATCCTGCACTCGGCGGCGCAGTTGGTGCGGCCCGGCGGCCGGCTGGTCTATGCCACCTGCACCTTTGCGCCGGAGGAGGACGAAGGGGTGATCGCCCGCTTCCTGCGCAGCCATCCCGACTTCACCCTGCTGCCAGCGCCGCGGCATGAAGGTTTTCAGCCCGGCCAGCCGGCGTGGGCTGACTGGCCCGCGGCGCCGGAAGATCAGACGCCAGACCCATCGCTGGCCGGTGCGGTGCGCCTCTGGCCGCACAAGCTGCAAGGGGAGGGGCATTTCGTGGCCGTCATGCAGCGCGCTGGCGACGGGCCGCCGGCCGCCTGGAAGCCTGCCCAGCTGGTCCGCCTGGCGCCGTCCGACCGCGCCGCGCTGGAGGCCTTCTGGCAGCCGTTGATCGGACGGCCCTTGCCGGAACGGCTGCTGTTGCGCCCGCGCCAGTCGCAGGAGGTGGAGGTATCAGCGCCGCCGGAGGATGCGCCCGACACGGCCGGGCTGCGCACCGCCCAGGCCGGCTGGCGGCTGGGGGTGCTGCGCAAGGGCCGTTTCGAGCCCAGCCACGCCCTGGCCATGGCCCTGCGGGCCGAGGAGGTGAGCCAACGCATCGATCAGGCCATCGGCGGCGAGCTGGCCGCGCGCTTCATGCGCGGCGAGACGCTGGACGCGCCAGGGCCGGACGGCTGGGTGCTGATCGCGGTCGAGGACTTTCCCGTGGGCTGGGGCAAACGGGTGGGCGGGGTGGTCAAGAACCACTACCCCAAGTCGCTGCGTTGGGGATGAGGTCGGTTCGGAAACGCTATGGTTAGGAAAACTGCTCCGCCGGCGGAGCAGTTGCGATTGACTCAGGGTGCGCGGAGGGTTGCCAACCTCAACGCTACGGTGGCAACCTTGTTATTTCAGCAACGATTCGAGATAGTCAACCGAAACATTCAGGGGCTGCGACCGCTGACGCCAGGCGCGCGGCAGGCCCAGCAGGCCAGCCAACTGACCGCGCAAACGGGCGCGGGCCGCTTCGCCCCGCCACGCTCGCATCGCCTCCCAGGCGATGCGCAGCTGCGCCGCGACGATGGCGCGCCAGTGGCGACGCAGCAGCGCGCCCGGCCAGTTGCGCGCGATCACCCACAGCGTGTTCCTGCCGGTGAAGTAGCTGGCCAGCACGCCGCCCCCCGTCGCGCTGAGCTGGTGATAGATGCGGGCCTCGGGCGCGTAGATGGAGCGCCAGCCCAGCCGCTGCAAACGCCAGGCCAGGTCCACGTCCTCCAGATACATCCACAGCGCGGGATCGAGGCCGCCGGCCTGCTGCCAGGCTTCCCGCCGGTAGGCCGCCGCGCCGCCGCAGGGGCCGAAGACCCAACGATCCTGGTCATACTGGCCGGCGTCCTTTTCCCACACGCCGCGGTTGCGGGGGATGCCGTTTCTGCCCATGGTGTCGCCGGCCGTGTGCAGCGTGTCACGGCGGTCGAAGAGCAGCATCTTGCTGGCGGCTGAGCCGGCCTCGGGGTGTTCCATCAACGCCGTTACCAGCGCCGCCAGCCAGCCCGGCTCGGCCTCGGTGTCGTTGTTGAGCAGCACCAGCACCTCGCCTTGCGCCGCGGCCACGCCCGCGTTGCAGGCCGCGATGAAGCCGCTGTTCTGCGCCAGCGCCGCCACCCGCGCCCAGGGAAACTCCGCCGCCAGATATTCGACCGTGCCATCGCTGGACGCGTCGTCCACCACGATCACCTCGAAGCGGTCAGCCGGGTAGCTTTGGGCGCGCAGCGACAGCAGACAGACGGCCAGCAGCGCCCTGCCGTTGTAGGTGGGGATGACGATGGAGACGAAGGGGAAGTGAGACATGGAAGGTGCGTTTGGAGATGGGAGGTGATGCGGAACCTGTAACCCGTAACTCGTAACTCAGAGGGGCTTGGCGCAATTCCGGGCTACGATGGCTTGGATGCGATATTATAGCACCCGGTTGGCGCGGCCACAAGCCGGTAGGGCAGCGGGACTGACGGTACTGGGATGCCACGCGCAGGACTGACAGTCCTGGATTTCCACGCGCAGGACTGTCAGTCCTGGAACTTTGCCAGGTCGCCGTCGGTCATCTGAGCGGCGATCTGCCAGGGCATGCTCCCCGGGAAGGCAACGCCATTTGACTTGACGCCGCTGCACATCATCGCCACGAACTGGGCCCCGCTGAGGCTGCTGACCAGCGGACGCGGGTTGGGCGTCGCCGGACCGGCCGGCCTCACGCAGCGAGATTCATAGCGTTGAACGGTTCGACGGCGTCGCGCACGTCGTCATGAACCCTGATTTTCAGGATTTCGACGCGTTTTGGTCCGGCGCGCACCCAGCATCAGGCTGCTGACCGCCAGCAGCGCTGCCAGTGCGCCCCAGGCCAGCGCGCTCTGCCAGGGGCCTCCCGCTTCGACGCCGAAGGAAGCCAGCCGGACGGCGGTCGGCGCCGCCATGGTCGCCTGCACCGGGCCGTGCTCGCTGGTCACGCCGGCGAAGTCCACATCCTCCAGCCAGTACCAGGCCGTCTGGCCGGGCGCGACGCCGGCGTCGTCGTAGCCATAGACGAAGCCCTGCGCGCTGCCCGGCGCCTGGGACGGCACATAGGTCAGCAGCGTCGCGTGGTCGCGGCTGGCGTCCAGCGAGCGGTAGAGGTTGAAGCCGGTGTTATCCATCTCGCTGACCGTCTCCCAGGAGACATGGATCGCGCCGGGCTGCGCGACCGCCTCGAACGATGCCAGCGTGATGGCCAGCGGCGCGCAGGTCGAGACGCAGATCTCAGCCTCGTTGCCCAGCCCGTCGCTGTAGATGTAACGGCCGGGCTGGTTCATCTGCCGCCGATAGACCTGGCCCGGCTTCAGCTTGCCGCCGTCCCAGCCCAGCGTGCTGCTGATCGGATCCAGCGCGCTCAGCGGCTGCACACTGGGATCGACGGATTGTGCGGTCAGCTCGTAGGGCGCCAGGCCATCCACCTCGGCCACCCACTGGACGATATCGCCCGGCTGCACCAGCAGCGAGGCCGGCTGCGGCCCGCTGGCCGTCAACAACACCTCGGCCAGCGCAGTCGCAGCATCGGCAGGGTTCGTCCAGGGGGTATAGGGCACGTTGACATGGACGATCTCGTTGACCACGGTGATGACCGGGCTGCGCCAGGGCTGGTAGCCTGGCTTGCCATCCACCTGCAAGTAGTACTGGCCGGGCGGGGTGAAGAAGGCGAAGTAGCCATCGTTGTCCGTCACCTGCGGGTTGACCTGGTTGTTGTACAGCGCCGCCGGCCAAGGCGTCCAGCCGCCCCACTCCGGCGAGTTCCAGTAGAGCGTCACCGTCACGCCGGGGACCGCATGCGCGGTCGGGTCGTTGGGATCGAAGCCCTGGGTCACGTCGAACACGTAGCCGTCCGGGTCGATCAGGATCCGTCCATCGGACGAGATGTAGTTGTCCCCACAGTCGGCCCAGAAGACCACCGTGTGGGCGCCGCCGGTGACGGCGAAGGTGTAGTCGGGGTGGCTGCCCGTCGGGTCGTAGCGCACGCCATCGGCATACAGCCAGACTGCGTCGGGGGGTGCGGTCGTGCCAGAGAACGGCGGGCAGTCGCAGGCGCGCAGGTGCAGCGTTGTGTCCCAGAAGCCGTAGACGCCGGGGATGCGCCAGTCCTGGCTGGAGAACTCGCCGCTGGCGTTGCGGAAGTTGAAGACCAGGTGCTCGCCGGCCTTGGGACCGCCGGTGGGCGTGTCCTCCCACCAGGAGCGCTGGGGGCACCAGAAGCTCAACGGCGGGCGGAGAGTCACGGGCGAGCTGATCGCGCTGCACGCGCCGCCGGACGAGCAAGCCTGGGCTGTCAGCGTCTCCGTCGCGCTGCCGGCGTAACTGTAGGTCGTGCTGAACTCGCCCGCCGCGTTGGCCGAAACCTGCGCCAGCGGCGCGCCGTCGATGAACAGATGCACCGTGACTCCTGGCTGGGCCAGCCCGCGGACCTCGACGATGCCGGGGCACAGCTCACCGGTCCCCGGCGTGGCCAGGATGGGCGCATACAGGGGGACTGTGGTTTCAGCATGCGCGGCCAGCGCGTTCAGAGTGGCGGTGTTGGTGAACACCTGGCCCGGCAACGGGCTTGCATAGCGTGCGGTGATGTCGATGATGCCCGACTGGCCGCGGGTCAGCGGCGTTTGGGTCTGCCAGGTCAGGGTTTGGCCGCTCTGGTTGAAGCTCATGGGCGGCCAGTGCGTCTGACTCTCCAGGGAGAGCATGGCAGGCAGGTCGTCGGTGACGGTGACGTCCAGCGGCGCCGCGTTGACGTCCGGGCTGCCGTAGCGGAAGGGCAGCAGATAGCGCTGCGCCAGACTGCCGCCTGGAATGGCGCCTGTCACCTCCCACACCGGCGGCAGCGCGATCTTGGCAAAGACCAGCTTCTGGGCCGCGTCGTACTCGTCCGCGCCAAGATCAGGGCCCGTGCCCGTCGGCTGCGGCCGCGCTTCACCGTCGATATCTACCGTCACGCCTGCATCCACGCCCTGCTCCAGTGCGGGCGACAGGTAGGTCAGGTGATAGCCGTCGCTGGCAAACAGCGGCTCGCCGGTCATCGATCCCGTCTGGCTGACCGTTCCCACGGTGTTGGACCCGTTGCCGTGCCAAAGCGTGTGCGCCAGCGTGCCGGCGCCGCCGGCATTGACCCGCACACCGGTGGTGTTGTCGACGATGATCGAGTTGGTCAGCGCCGCTGAGCCGCCGCTGGCGACCGTGACCGCGTCGCCGCTGTTGCCGGTGAAGGTGGTGTGGAGAAGCTGCGCCTGCGCGCCGGCAGCGATGTAGACGCCGCCCAGCGGGTTGTCCTTGAAGACGTTGTTGCGCAGCGTCTGCGCTCCGACGCCGTTCAACTGCAGGCCGCGCCGATTGTTGCGCACCACATTGCCATCGAAGGTCAACAGGGTGTTGGCCCCGGCGGCGTAGAGGGCGAAGTCGCCGGTGTTGGGGTTATTGGTGTTGGAATTGCCGTTGTTGGCGAAGAGCGTGTTCTCCACAACAACGCGGCTATTGGCGACATACAGGCCGTAGTCCCGGCTGTCGGCATTGCAGTTAAAGGCCGCCGCACGAATCTGGCTGTTGCGGATGCGCACCTCGCCCGTCTGGACGTTGCGCACACCCACGTTGAAGCCCATGCCGCTGGAGGTGCAGTTCGGGTTGATGCTGTTGGGCCGGCCGCCGTAGCGCACGGTGGCGTAGTCCAGCTCGCCGGTGCCGCCGCCGGCTGCGCCGTCGAAGACGATGCCCGACCACTGGTTGGAAGCCGTGTTCACAGCCGACGTGAAGGTGATGGGTTGGCTCGGCGCGCCGATGGCCGTCAGATGGCCCTGCACGGTCAGTTCCACCGAAGTGTCTCTGGCCATGACCATGACATCAGGCTCCACGGTCAAGTTGATTCCGACCGGCACCAGATAGTCGCCGCTCAGCTCGTAGCTTTCCAGGCCATCCTCGGCGACAAAGGTTACGTCGGCGCTGGTCATCGCGCCTGAGGCCACCAGCACCCGGTTGTTCTTGTTGGCGGTGAAGGTGTTGCCCGTCAGGCTGAGCGAGCTGTTCACACCGGCCACGTAGATGGCGTAGTCGCCTGTGTTGGAAATGCCGTTGTTGGCGAAAGTCGTGTCTTCCACGACGACGCGGCTGTTGTCGATGTACAGGCCGTAATCGGGGCTGTCACCGTTGCACTGGAAGCCGACCGAGCGGATCTGGCTGTTGCGGATGCGCACCTCGCCCGCCTGCACGTTGCGCACACCCACGTTGAAGCCCAGGCCACTGGAGGTGCAGTTCGGGTTGATGCTGTTGGGCCGGCCGCCGTAGCGCACGGTGGCGTAGTCCAACTCGCCGGCGCCGCCCTCGAAGACGATGCCCGACCACTGGTTGTAGGCCGTATCGACAGACGAGGTGAAGGTGATGGGCTGTGCCGGTGTCCCGATGGCCGTCAGATGGCCCTGCACCTGGAGTTCCACCGTGGTGCCGCCCTTGGCCACGACGCCCGGCTCCACCGTCAGCGTCACGCCGGGGGCCACCGTCACGTCGCCGGTCATCTGGTGCGGGTTGTCGGCCGCGCACCAGGTCTCGTCAGCCGTGATGGTTCCGCTGTGCGGGCCGGGGGTGCAGGACGACCCCTGGACCGGAGCACAGGCTGAGAACTCCGACGTAACGTAGTTTGTCTCACCGGCGTAGTAGGTGGCCGTGGCCGTGACGAAATGGCCCGGAGGGATCGCCTCCGCGACGACTGCCGTCCCGGCTGCCAGCCCGGCGGCGTCTGTGTTCAACACGATGTCATCCAGGTAATGCGCCCCTTCCCCGTGGCCCGACGGGTCACAGGTTGGTGAGGAAAACAACTCCACCGCGATGCCGATATTGGGCAGACCCTGGTAGGACAACTCCACGTTCGTTGCGCCGCCGGTCCGCGTTGCCGCCAGCACGGTCGGGAAGTTCAACCCTTGATTGGGGCCGCCGTCGGCGTCGCCGGCATCGTTGGCGGTCACGCCATCGTTGGCCAGGTCGATGCCGAGGGCTGCGTTGTCGGCGGTGGCGTTGCGACGCAGTTCCACATCTGCATCGCTGCCCAGCACGGTGATGCCGTTGCCACCGTTGCCGAGGATCACGTTGTCATCGACCAGGCCGGGCAGGCCGTCGAGCCAGATCCCGCCCAGAGCGTTGGGGTGCAGCGGCGAGCCGTCGCCCGCCGCGCCGACGAAGTTGCCGGTCACATACGCCCGCGACCACGGGCTTGCGAACAAATCTGCATCAAGTGCGATGCCGTAGCCGCCGTTGGCTGCAATCACGTTGCCCGCACCCAAGCCGCCGATCCCGGTGCTGGAGTCGCTGACGGTGACGCCGTTGCCGCCGTTGCCCAGCGCGGTGACGCCGTCGGCGCCCACGCCGATCAGATTGCCGCTGACCGCGCCACCGATGCGCCCGGAAATCGTGACTCCGTCGCCCGTGTTGCCGCTGATCACGTTGCCCTCGCCGGCTGCACCGCCGCCCACGCTGAAGCTGCCGCTGCCGTATTGGGACCAGCTGGAGATCAGGATGCCGGCGCCGTTGGGCAGCGCAGCCGCGCCCAGGAGGTCGACGCCGATCAAGTTCCCGTGGATCGTGTTGTCGGAGCCATCGACAATCCGGATGCCGGCCTGCGTGTTGCCAGAGATCAGATTGCCAGCGCCGACTGCGCTGCCGCCGATGGTGTTGCCGGTGCTGTCAGTGATGTCGACGCCGATCTGATTGGGAACTGCGCTGAAGCCGGATGAGTCTGTTCCGATGCGGTTGCCCTGCACCAGGCTTGGCGACGGCGTGGCTCCATTGTCGCTCGCCAGGAGGATACCTGCCGCGCTGTTGCCGGAGATCAGGTTGCCCGCGCCAGCGCTCGTGCCACCAATGATGGTGTCGATGCTGTTGACGACGGCGATGCCGCCGCCGTTGGGCAAGGCGACGACGCCGGACGGATCGACGCCGATGGTGTTGCCCAGCAAGACATTGCCGTCAGCCTGATTGATCTTCACCCCATTCAGACCGTTGCCGGCGATGATGTTGCCGTCAGTTGGCTCGCTGCCGCCGATGGTGTTGTTGTCTGATTGAAAGACGTCGATGCCGTTGCCGCCATTGCCCAACCCAGCTGTGCCCATAGGATCGGTGCCAATCAGGCTGCACGTGATGGTGTTGCCTGCGCCTGAGATGAGCAAAATGCCGGCGTCGGGAAAACGTGTGATGATCAGTCCGCGCACTGTGCTGCCGCCGCTGCTGATGGTCAGCCCGTCGGTCGAGCCGCCAGTCAGCGCGCCATCGATCTGCACCGTCGGCGTGGCGCAGGCCGTTTCCAGCCGTGCAACGCCATCCATGACCGCTGCCGCGCTGCGCTCCGGCCCCGGCTCGGTGCTGGCATCCACCATCACCGCTTCGCTGATTTCCGGCAACGGTGTGACTGGTCGAATGACCTGGTCCTCCACTGGCAAAGCGAAATTGATGACGTCAAACCCAGGCTGAACGTTGGCCTCCTCGATCGCCGCGCGCAACGTGCATTGCAGATCTGGCGTGATCAGATCGACATCACATTGGCCGTCAGACGTGTCGGCGTCGGACTCGTCGCCGGGGTCATTGACCATCAAGACGGCATTGGCAGCGCCATGCGGTGCAGGGACGGATTCGCGCCCGTAGGCCGTATGTCCTGCGCTCAGCATGAGCAGCCAGGCAAGGAGGATTGCGCACACAGGACGCCAGCCTGCGAAGCGAACGGTGTACACCCATCGCGCGAAGCCAAAACGAATCGCCAAAACCGAATAAAGCGGGGCCAATCTGTTTACCATGTCTGTCTCCTTAGGTGAAGGGCTAGTAGGGGCGGCCTGCCATACAGCAGAAACTGTAGCAGACGATCATTTGGAGATCATTTGCTGGCGAGCGTGATGGACTGCGAATCCGGTAAATGTGCAGACTTTCCGAAAAGCTGGCATCTCTACCGTCGGACATGAGCATCCAACCTCCCGACCGAGTGCGCGTTCATCGACCACTGGTCGCCTGGTCCGCCATCCACGCCGTCAGGTGGACGACCAGCTCGGCCAGGTCGGCAAAGCCCTTGCACTCGGCAGTCCGCGGGTTCTCCAAACTGATGCGCCAGGCGGGCGGGCAGCCAGGCTGGCGGGCCGGCTGCGTCCAAACGCCCAGAATGAACAAGCGATAACGCCGCGGCAGATCGTCAGGATGGGACATTGGTGCTTGCATCTCGTGTTGCCTGTGCTATACTCAGGGCCACTTTATCACCCCATCGTTTGGAAATCGTTTGTTGGAACCGGCGACCATGACGAGATTGGAAATTCGTTTACTGGGGGGTCTGCAGATCAGCAGCGGCGGCGCTGCTGTCACCGGCTTCATCTCCAACAAGGCCCCGGCGCTGCTGAGCTATCTGGCTGTCACCGGCCGGCCGCATCAACGCGAGGCGTTGGCGGGGCTGCTCTGGGGCGAAATGCCCGATGCCGCGGCCGGCAACAACCTGCGCCAGGCGTTGACCAGCCTGCGCAAGCTGGCCGAGCCCTTCGTGCAGATCACCCGCGACAGCGTCGTCTTCAACCGATCAGCTCCCTACACGCTGGATGTCGAGACCTTCCGCGACCTGCTGCACGCCAGCGGCGGGCTGCCCCGGCAGCAGCGGGCAGACACGCTGCGCCAGGCGCTGGCGCTCTATCGCGGGGACTTTCTGGAGGGGTTCTACGTGCGCGATGCGCCCGATTTCGAGGATTGGGCGCTGTTCGAGCGGGTACAACTGCGCGAGCTGGCGCTGAACGGCTGGGATGCGCTGATCGACCTGCTGCTGACGCTGGGCGACTATCGCGGGGCGGTGGACGCGTCCGGCCGCCTGCTGGCCATGGATCCCTGGCGTGAGGAGGCGCATCGTCAGCGCATGACAGCCCTGGCGCGCAGCGGCCAGTTCAGCGCCGCGCTGGCCCAGTACCAGACCTGCCGCGCCGTGCTGCACCGCGAGTTCGAGGCCGAGCCGTCGGCCGAGACCAACGCGCTCTACGAACGGATTCGGACGGCGCTGCGCAGCCCGCGTCACAACCTGCCGGCCGCCACCACCGCCTTCGTCGGCCGCGAGGCGGAGCTTCAGGCGTTGACCCGCATCCTGGCCGCGCCGGACACCCGTCTGCTGACCATCGTGGGCCAGGGGGGGACCGGCAAGACGCGGCTGGCGCTGAAGCTGGCCCAGGAGATCGCGCCCCGGTTTCTCAACGGCGTCCGGCTGGCGCAGTTGACGGCCGTGGCGGATGGGCGCGGGTTCCTGGCCGCGCTGGCCGACGCCGTCGCTTTCGTTCCGCAGGGCGCAGAACCGCCCGAACCCCAGTTGCTGAATTTCCTGAGCGGCAAGGAGATGTTGCTGGTGCTCGACAACTTCGAGCATCTGATCGACACGTCGGCGCCGGATCTGGCGGCGGACATCCTGGCCCGTGCGCCCGGCGTCAAGATGCTGGTCACCTCGCGCGCCCGGCTGGACCTGGCCGCCGAACACCTTTTCGATCTGGCCGGCCTGCCATTTCCGGGCGAGGGCGATCTGGC
>JAKQCW010000190.1 GCA_029558955.1 Chloroflexota bacterium | reverse complement strand
CTGGTGACTGCCGGCCCGGGCGTGCAGCCCATCGACATTTTGGGTGATGACCGTCACGTGAGGCAGCAGCGGCTCCAGCCCGGCGATGGCGCGGTGGCCCGGGTTGGGCTGGGCCTGCTCGACCAGTCCCAGGCGGAACTGGTACCAGTCCCAGACCAGCTTGGGGTCGGCCAGGAAGCCCTGCATGGTGGCCAGGCGCTGCGGGTCATGCCGCGCCCACAGTCCCTGCTGCGCCTCGCGGAAGGTTGGGATGCCGCTCTCCTTGCTGATCCCCGCGCCAGTCAAGACAACCAGGCGGCGGGCATGGGCGAGGATGTCGGCGGCTTGTTGGATCAGATCATGTATGGTTGGAGTGTCATGATTTCGACGGTCTTGGCTGTGGATCATCATGTTAAGAATCAAACAGCAAGATCAAACGGCAGGTCGCTGACATCCCGCAAGCGCTTTCCGTTTATCATGATTTGCAATGCCTCGATACCATCATCGTTCTTGGTCTCTTCCACCGCCTCGACTAACTCTGTCAGCGCGAAGTGGTATACGCAATCGAGGTCGCCTGTGCCTAATGCCAGCGCAGCTATCCGCGCGGGCCACGGTTCGGCTGTAATGGCAACAATGTGTGGGAGATGTCCCTTTCTGTTGCGAATCAGATTCAGTACCTCAGTTCTGGTATTCTGAGCTCGATCGGTTCGGATTGTCCATTTGCATGAGATGATAGCGTGCAGAATAGGATGAGGGGAGTTACTATGCCGTAGGGTTGTGTACTTTGCGTGTTGTACGGCGCTATCACTCAAGATTCCTAACTTGTCAATTTGCTCATCACTCATAGGCTTCTTACCTATGACTATGTCAGGTCGTACGACATAATCCCCTCCAAATGCCGACGCAAGGATTGCATTCTTCTTGAAAGCATCGGAAATGTAAGTCAAATGCTCATATTGCGCGAATTCCGCGATGTTCGTGTGTACGGAATAGTCGAACTCACCTGGCCGAATGTGCTGAAGGTATGAGAATGCAGCTTTGACAAAGTCCCTGGTGATTGTTTCGAATCTTGTTCCAACTGTCTGGCCATCGAGGATATCGTAGTTCCGTTCACAGGAAAGTCGATCCAGAATACCCCACGCGTACTTGATACTTTGGTTACTGCTCCCATCCGCGAAGTTGGGATAATCACCTTTCGTGCTGCCATGTCTGATGCGGATCATTTCACTGCAAATGCGTTGATGGTATTTTTGTCGCAAAGAAGAAATGTTCATGTGACGTTTCTCGTTTGGCCTCTTGATACTATGTTAGGCAGGTTTGTAGAAGCCCAAGACGAACTCTTCATGCATTCGTTGTTGGATCTGCGAAGTGTGATCGATCTTCATGCCGGCCGGCATCATCCTTCGGTTTCTATCCAGACGTCTGACACCTATTGCCGGCACTTCGAAGCCGATTGCACGTCCGATATCTGCAAGACAATTCTGCGTTTGAGTATCGATACCTCTCATGTTTGACGTGGCGACAACAAACACAGCAGCTCTTCCAGGTTTTAAGACGCGATAGGTACTTTGCAGGACGCGAGACGTCTCTGAATAGTAACGCTGTAACACGGCCCCCTTCTTGGCGTCGATCGCAGCTATTTCTGCGACGAGGGTTGTCGTAAATGGCGGCAACATTTCGAATGAGAACGATGTCGTCGTTTCACCGCCGATGCAGTGACTGCGCGTATTGGTCAATTGGTCAACCGAGTAGCCCAGCCAGACCAGCGAGAATTTGTGTGCTCGCATGTAATCAATTGCATTGGATGCGTATGGTGGAGATGTCACAACCAAATCGACGGATTCTGTCTCAAGAGGCATTTTTTGAGCATCTGCCAGGTCGAGGCTTGGCGTGTACTCGCTGGAAGGTATCTCATTCAGGCTCTTGACGTTTTGGTGAAGCCGTTTCTGAAACTCAACCATGGGTGAGCGGAGTGTTTTTGTCAGCAGTTGAACTCTGGGGGAAGAGTCGCCATGATGGTTGCTTCCAATAACCAGCTCGCCTGCCGAGGTCAACACAACCTTTGCTCTGTGAGGACGGGTATGCGCTAAGTCGAAAGCCAACGAAACGCCGCCCGATTTGGTAATAATACAGGCAGAGAACACGAGTTTCAGGAAGTCTTTGATCTTCTCATCATCGATTTGTTCGATCTGTGTGATCAGAGCGATCAATTCTATCTGAGTCTCGATCGCGAACCAGTAGTTCACAAATTGCCTTGTTTGCTCGTCCCAGCGCGCATCAAGCAGACTACGGAGGAGGTTGCAATCACTCTGAACGGAGATTGTTGCCTGCTTAAGTACTGCTCTGCCAACTTCGATAACGACCTTGGCATCGAGTGGAGTTGTCTTTACTCCTGTGATCAACCTTGCCAGAGGGTCGATATCAAAACCAACTGCTTGGCGATCGTTCAAGTAGGCCTCTACGACAGTCGTACCAGAACCCATCATCGGGTCCAAAACGATATCTCCTGGCTGCGTAAGACCAAGGATGAATTTGCGAGGCAGTTGTGGAGGGAACTTGGCCGGAAACGCATGCAGATCATGGGATGCATAGCTGGTGTCAAATCCCTGAAAACTCAAATCACTGCAGAGTATACCTTCCAGCTTGTCGATATAGGACGCTTGAACATCAAGAACCGCTTCTTCTTCAGAGAACAACAAACCTTGATAGATGGAAGATTCCTTGAGCGTTTGTTCTTGGTTCCCTGGCGCCACGTCAGGGTCACGGTGATAAACTGTTTGACTTGACATATCTCTTGTTGTCCTGATCAAATCAATTTGCGCAAAGGCATTTCATTACGAATCATGGCCCCGCTGATAGCATTGTGCCGTCGGATCAGCGGCGCCAGGTCCAGGTCTACGATGCGGCCTTCCTGCACCCGCAGGCGACCGTTGACCACCGACAGGTCCACGTTGACCGGGGTGCAGAAGACCAGGCTGGCCAGCGGATCGTGCAGCGCGCCGGCGAAGTCCAGCCGCTCCAGCCGGTAGCCGATGAAGTCGGCCGCCATGCCGGGGGCCAGCGCGCCGATGTCGTCGCGGCCCAGGACGGACGCGCCGCCCAGGGTGGCCAGCTCCAACGCCTGTTGGGCGCTCATCACCGTCGCGTCGCCCTTGACCCGTTGCAGGAGCATGGCCTGGCGCGCCTCGGCCAGCATGTGGCTTGAATCGTTGCTGGCCGAGCCATCCACGCCCAGCCCGACTCGCACGCCGTTCTGCCGCCAGGCCACCACCGGCGCAATGCCGCTGGCCAGGCGCATGTTGCTGCTGGGGCAGTGCGCTACCCCCGTGCCGGTGCGGGCAAAAAGGCTGATCTCAGCATCGCTCATGTGGACGCAATGCGCGTGCCAGACATCGTCGCCGGTCCAACCCAGCGATTCGGCGTAGGCCACGGGGCGCTGGCCGAAGGTCTCCAGGCAGAACTGCTCTTCGTCCAGCGTCTCAGCCAGGTGGGTGTGCAGACGGACGCCGTAGGCCCGCGCCAGGGCCGCGCTCTCGCGCATCAAATCCGCGGTGACGCTGAAGGGGGAGCAGGGGGCCAGCGCCACCCGCACCATGCCGTAGCGCTCCGCCTGATGGAAGCTCTCGATGGCCCGCCGGCAGTCGCGCAGGATCGCCTCCTCCTCCTCGACCACGCTGTCCGGCGGCAGCCCGCCCTGGCTCTCCCCCAGGCTCATGGAGCCGCGCGTGGCGTGGAAGCGGATGCCGAGCTCCTGCGCGGCCTGGATCTCGTCGTCGATGCGGCTGCCGTTGGGGTAAAGATAGAGGTGATCGCTGGATGTCGTGCAGCCGCTGAGCAGCAGCTCGGCCAGCCCGACCTTGGCCGACACGTAGACCGCCTCGCCGTTCATGCGCGCCCAGATGGGGTACAGGGTGCGCAGCCAGCCGAAGAGCCCATCATCCTGGGCCAGGCAGCGGGTCAGGGTTTGATACAGGTGGTGGTGGGTGTTGACCAGGCCGGGCAGGATGACCATGCCGCGGGCGTCGATGATCCGATCGGCCTCGGTTGGCAGCTCAGCGCTGTGCCCCACCTGTTGGATGACGTGGTCGCGCACGAACAGCCCGCCGTCGGCGATGCGCCGTCGCGCGCCGTCCATGGTGATCAGCAGATCGGCGTTCTTGAGCAGAAGGGTGGACATAGATGATCTCCGTGCGGCGTTGCCATTCAGGCGCCGGGCACTATTGCCGAATGGTCGTTTTGAAATCCCGGCGCTGCCAGTTGAGTATACCAGAGAACGCCGCGGCTGGCAACGCTGGCCCTTGCCTTGCCAGGTTGACAAGTGACTGTGAATGGTCTAGACTTAGGCCAATCAACCCGCTACACGCCAAGGAGCAACCCATGACCACCTACAGCGATCTGAACATCGTTCCGCGCACGCTGTTGGGCCCCGGCCCCAGCGACGTGCATCCGCGCGTCTTGCAGACGCTGGCCTATCCGCCGGTGGGCCATCTCGACCCGCAGTTCCTCAATTTGATGGACGAGGTGCAGGATCTGCTGCGTTTTGTCTTTCAAACCGAGAACGAATTGACCATCGCCATCTCTGGCACCGGCACGGCCGGCATGGAGGCCGCCTTCGCCAACTTCGTCGAGCCGGGCGATTCGGTGCTGGTCGGCGTCAGCGGCTACTTCAGTCAGCGCATGGTCGATATGGCCAGCCGCTATGGCGCTCAGGTGCGCCAACTGGAGCGGCCCTGGGGCCAGGTGTTCACGCCGGAGGAGATCGAGGAGGCGCTGCGCAGCCAGCCGGCCAAGCTGGTCGCCCTGGTACACGCCGAAACCTCGACCGGCGCCTTGCAGCCGTTGGCTGAGATTGCCGGGATCGTCCATCGCCACGGCGGTTTGCTGCTGGCCGACTGCGTCACCTCGTTGGGCGGCCTGCCGGTGCAGATCGATGCTTGGGATGTGGATATCGCCTACAGCGGCACGCAGAAGTGCATCGGCGCGCCGCCCGGATTGGCGCCGCTGACCGTCGGCCCGCGCGCCCGCGCGGCCCTGGAACAGCGCGCCACCAGGGTTGCCAACTGGTATCTGGACCTGACCACCCTGGCGCAGTACTGGGGTTCAGCCCGCGCTTACCACCATACGGCCCCCATCAACATGAACTACGCGCTGCGTGAGGCGCTGCGCATGATCCAGGAGGAGGGGCTGGAAGCCCGCTTCGCCCGCCATCGCGCCCATGCCGAGCTGTTTTGGGCCGGGCTGGAAGAGATGGATCTCGGCCTGCACGTGGAGCCGCAACACCGGCTGCCAACCCTGACCACCGTGCGCGTGCCGGCCGGTGTGGACGAAGTCGCTGTGCGCAAGACTCTGTTGGAGCGCTACAACGTCGAGGTCGGCGGCGGCCTGGGTGCGCTCAAGGGCCAGGTTTGGCGCGTCGGCCTGATGGGCTATTCGTCACAGCGCAAGAATGTGGCCATGCTGCTGGCCGCGCTGCGCGAGATTCTGGGGCGCTGAGGCGCGGTTGTGGCCTGGCCTGGTGGTGCGGGCACGGTCAGGAGACCGGCCCGAGCGTGCGGGCACGGTCAGGAGACCGGCCCGAGCGTAGGGGCACGGTCAGGAGACCGGCCCGAGCGTGCGGGCACGGTCAGGAGACCGGCCTGAGCATCAGCCCAGCTCAGGCAGCAGGCCGCGTGCCAGGTTGATCATGGCCAGCCGCAGCCCCAGCTCGCTCATCAGGAGCAGCAGCGGATGGCTGGCCGGATCCTCCTCCACGGTCTGGGCCGCGGCCAGGGCCAGGTCAGCGTGCTGTTCGTCGCCGGCCAGCGTGAACCATTCGACCATGGCCTCCAGATTGGCCCGCAGCGCGGCCGGAGAGAGGTCGCCGCTGTCCAGCGCCTCCTGGAGCGTCTGCGCGATCATCTGGGTGAACGCCTCGTGGGTGGGGACTTCGGCGCCGGTCAACACTTTTTCGGCGCGGGCATAGATGGCGCGCGATTGCAGAAACCAGGCGCCCAACGCCGGATGCTGCAGCAGCTTGACCGTATCCTCCCGGCCGGCCGCGGCGCTTTCAGGCTGCGGCGCGGCCGGCTCCGGCCGCGTCCAGCGCCAGAGCTGCGGCCCCAGCAGGCGATAGGGCAAAGGGGTGGGCTGTTCGGCCGCCCAAGTGCGCGCCAGGGCCACCAGCAGACGACGCCGACCATAGTCGATGCCCGCCTCCAGCAGCAACGGCTGGTCGCCCCCGCCTTGCAGCAAGGCGCCTGGGGCCTGGCGCTCAGGCAACGCATCAGCCTCGACCGCGCGCCGGCCCGCGGCAGCCACGATCCCCTGCTGCTGGCTGATCAGCGTTTCCAGCACGTCGCCGTCAGCCCCGTCGGCCTGGGGCAGGAAAAACCAGAGCATCTGCTGACCTTCGCCGTTGATCGCGCTGGCCAGGCAGCGGGCTTCCTCCGGCGGTGCGTCCTGCGCAGGCACGGCCACGCCGCGCAGCCGCAGCTTCTGCAACGCGCGCTCGGCCTGGCGACGCAGCTCCGGCGGCAGACTGGGCGTGATCCCCTGCAGCGCAGCGGCCGCGGCCGGATCGGCGATCATCCCCAGCGTTTGCAGCGCCTCCAAGGCCGCCGACTGCACCGCGCCCTGGGCGAACATGCTCAGCAACTCCACCCCCTGGGCGCCCTCCAGCAGCCGCGCGGCTCGGGCCATGGTCAACTGCACGTCAGGCGGCTCCGCCTCAAGCTGGCGAAAATATTCAACCAGCACCATGGGATCGGACTGCGCATCGGCCAACACCTCGCGCAGCGAGTGCAGCGCCAGTTGTTCCGGCGCAGCCATGCCGGCGTACATGGCGTCGTCGGGCGCTACCTCGAGGAAGCGCTCCAGGATGGTGATGGCTGTCAGCCTGGCCTGGTCGGACAAGCCGCGGTTGAGCGCAGCCGCGCGCAAGGCGGCGACGGCTGCGTCCTTGTCCAGGCGCTTGGCCAGATGGCCCAGCCCGCCGCGCAGTTGGGGGTTGGTGGTGTCCAACGTGGCCAGCAGTGCGGGCAGCACCTTGTCGCCGTAGCGTTGGGCGATCTCCAGCGCGGCCTGGCGCAGCTCCCAGTCGCCGCTGGTCTCGCCTAGGCTGCGCACGGCCGCGTCCATCTCCAGCCGGTTCTGGAAGGTGGTGATGATCTTGGGGGATTGGTCGCTCATGGCGCGATTATACCCGATCTTGTCCGGCGCGCTAAACTGGCACAGAATGGCTGCGGGGGAGAGGCAGTTTGCGCGATAGTGCCAGAAATGTTACACTAACCAGCGTTCGTCTCATCCAGATCGCAGGCGTCGCCGGGCAGTCGAGACGGCGCCAGTCGTCGCCAATCGCGGCCAGAGGGCTGACGCGCCGTTTGCGATGTCAAACGACGTCTCTCCCCGGCCGACGGCCGCGGCGCAGTCTCAAGCCTTCACGACGCTCTCCCAGCAGTTGCTCAGGTCGGAGTCAATCAACTATGGCCGCTCAGGCTCTTTATCGCCGCTGGCGCTCGCAGACATTCGATGAGGTGGTGGGGCAGGAGCATGTCACGCAGACGCTGCGCAACGCGCTGCGCGACGGCCGCATGACGCACGCGTATCTCTTCGCCGGCCCCAGAGGCACCGGCAAGACCAGCACAGCCCGCCTGCTGGCCAAGGCCGTCAACTGCGACAACCCCGACGTCAGCCTGCGCCCCGACAACAGTTGCCCTATCTGTCTGGCCATCACCAGCGGTGCGCTGTTGGACCTGATCGAGATCGACGCAGCCTCGAATCGAGGAATCGACGAGATTCGTGACCTGCGCGATAAGGTGCACTTTTCACCCAGCCAGGCTCGATTCAAGGTCTACGTCATCGACGAAGTGCACATGCTGACCCCCGAGGCCTTCAACGCGCTGCTCAAAACGTTGGAGGAGCCGCCGCCGCACGTCATCTTCGTCCTGGCCACCACAGAGCCGCACAAGATCCCCGACACGGTGCTGTCCCGCTGCCAGCGCTTCGATTTCCGGCGCATCCCCACCCACCGGATCGTCGAGCGGCTGAGCTACATCCTGGAGCAGGAGGGCCGCGCGGCCGAGCCGGCCGCGCTGGAGATGATCGCCCGCAGCGCCGAAGGGGGCATGCGCGACGCCATCAGCCTGATGGATCAACTGCTCTCCTACGGCGGCGATGTGATCACCGAGCAACAGGTGCAGGCGGTGCGCGGCGCCATCTCCGGCCAGGCCATCAGTCAGATGGTCGATTTCCTGGCAGCCGGCGATGTGGCCAGCGGCCTGGGGTTGATCAATGGGATGGCCGAGGAGGGGATCGATCTGCGCCAGCTCGCCTTGCAGTTGGTGGCCTATCTGCGCACGGTGCTGGTCAGCCGGGTGGGCGGCCAGCAGGCGCGCGCGATCTTGGTCGATCTGTCTGACGCCCAGTTGGCGGCTGTGCAGGCCCAAGCAAAGCTGGTGGACCCCGTCGCGCTGACCGGGGCCGTGCGCCTGCTCAACCAGGCCAGTCAGGAGATGCGCGAGGCGGCCCAGCCGCAGTTGACGCTGGAGTTGGCCTGGCTGGATGCCGCGGCGCGCGTGGCCGCGCCGGCCGACGTGCAGCCGGCGCCGGTCAGCAGCCAGCCAGCTCAGCCGGCGGCCTGGCAGAGCCGGCCTCTCCCCTCGTCAGCGCCGGCGGCCAGCCCGCCCGCGGCCTCTGCTCCGGCCGTCAGCCCCAGCCATGCCAGGCCCGCCGGACCGCAGGCAACGACGCCGGTGCCAGATCAGCAGGTGGTTGATCTGTTGCGTTCGCAGTGGACAGCGCTGTTGCAGGCGGCCGAGGAGGCGCGCGGCGCTTCGTTGCGCGGCGCGCTGCGCACACTGCGCAACGTGGTGGCGCTGGGCGACGACATCTATTTCGCGTTCGAACATGACCTGTCCAGGCAGGTGGTGGAACGGCCCAACAACAAGACGGTGGTCGAAAACCTGATCAGCCAGTTGCTGGGGCGTCGGGTACACATTCACTGCCAGGTGGGCAGCCAGGTGACAGGCATCGCGGCCGCGGCGCGCCCCGAACGCGTCGAACGCAATGAACGCGGCGGCGAGGCGGCGCCGGCTGCGGCCGACGATTTGACGACTGATCCGGTGGTGCGCCATGCCCAGCAGGCGCTGGGCGCGGTGGCCAGCAAGCTCTAGCCAGGTGCACTGCTCAGCACCAAGATCGCAAAGAAAGGCAAGTTCTTATGGTCAAGAAGAAGATCAAGCAGCCGACCCCGAAAGGCCCCTCTGGCATGGGCATGGGCGGCGGCAACATGATGCAGCAACTGCGCCAGTTGCAGGAGGAGATGGCGCGCACGCAGGATGCACTGGGCGACGAGGTCGTGCAGGTTTCAGTGGGCGGCGGCGTGGTGCAGATGACCATGACCGGCCATCAGCATCTGCAGTCGGTGCAGATCGAGCCAGATATCCTCAACCCCGACGACGTGGAGATGCTTCAGGATCTGGTGCTGGCGGCCGTCAACGAGGCCATTGAGCGTTCGCAGAAGCTGGCCTCCGATCGCATGGGCGGCCTGACCGGCGGGCTGAACGTGCCTGGGCTGTCTGGCCTGTTCTGAGGTAGCCATGTTAGCCGTTGCTGCACCCATCGCCAATGTGATCGAGGCCTTTTCCCGGCTGCCCGGCATCGGTCCCAAGACCGCGGCGCGCCTGGCCTTCTACCTGCTGCGCGCCCCGGAGGAAGAGGCCTATGCCCTGGCTGACGCGCTGCGTGAGCTGAAGGAGCGCACCATCTTCTGCGGCCGCTGCTTCAACATCGCCGAAAGCGATCCCTGCGCCATCTGCGCCAGCGAGGAGCGTGACCGGTCGATTCTGTGCGTGGTCGAAGAGCCGTCGGATGTGCTGGCCATCGAGCGAACGCGGGAGTATCGCGGTCTGTACCATGTGCTGCACGGCGCCATCTCCCCGGTGGATGGCATCGGGCCGGAGCAGTTGAAGATGGGCGAGCTGTTGGCCCGCCTGCAGGTGGAGCCGGTGCAGGAGGTGTTGCTGGCCACCAACCCCAACCTGGAAGGGGAGGCCACGGCCATGTATCTGGCGCGCCTGCTGGGGCCGCTGGGGCTGCACGTGACGCGGCTGGCGCACGGCTTGCCGGTGGGGGGCGACCTGGAGTATGCCGACGAGGTAACTTTGGGGCGGGCGCTGGCGGGCCGGCGCGCGATGTCGTGACTCGTCCGAGTCCAGATTTGACAGCCAGCGAAGGGCGTGTTATTATCGGGCCATGCTGTGGCAGGTTTCACAGCAGCCGCAACCTAAACAATCAAGATGACAGAAGACAGCTAGCAGTTCATCGTGAGAATTCGCAGTCGCTAGATGTCGACCGCGACCGAAAGGCCAGCGGTCTTTTTGTCGGAAAATTGGGGCTTGACAAACGGCCAAGGTTGTGGTAGTATCTAGTTCTTGCCCCCGGACGCCAGATCGCTTCCAAAAGCGACGCCGCCGGAGAGCAAGGGCAAGAAAAGCAGAGCCGTCACGACGGTTCGCAAAATTGGCCCAAGAAATTCAAAATTGGGTCTTGACAAGTCCAGAAAAGTGTGGTAGTATCACTTTTCGTGCGGACGGCACATTAACAACTAAAGAGTGACAGGAAATCAGCATTTGCTTGGGCCCACGACCTGATAAAGGTCAAAGTTAATTCCCGTAATTTTGCGGAGAGTTTGATCCTGGCTCAGGATGAACGCTGGCGGCGTGCTTAACACATGCAAGTCGAACGGACCTGATCTTCGGAAAAGGTTAGTGGCGCACGGGTGAGTAACACGTAGGTGACCTGCCCTGGAGTGGGGGATAACTTCTCGAAAGAGAGGCTAATACCGCATATGCCCGGCCATTCAGTTGGTCGAGTAAAGCTCCGGCGCTCCAGGAGGGGCCTGCGTCCGATTAGCTAGTTGGTGAGGTAATGGCTCACCAAGGCGATGATCGGTAGCTGGTCTGAGAGGACGATCAGCCACACTGGCACTGACACACGGGCCAGACTCCTACGGGAGGCAGCAGTGAGGAATATTGGTCAATGGGCGAAAGCCTGAACCAGCAACGCCGCGTGAGGGATGAAGGCCTTCGGGTCGTAAACCTCTTTTCTGGGAGAAGAGACAAGGACGGTATCCCAGGAATAAGTCTCGGCTAACTACGTGCCAGCAGCCGCGGTAAAACGTAGGAGGCAAGCGTTATCCGGATTTACTGGGCGTAAAGCGCACGCAGGCGGCTGCGTAAGTCGGACGTGAAAGCTCCTGGCTCAACTGGGAGAGGTCGTTCGAAACTGCGCGGCTTGAGGTTGGAAGAGGAGAGCGGAATTCCCGGTGTAGTGGTGGAATGCGTAGATATCGGGAGGAACACCAGTGGCGAAAGCGGCTCTCTGGTCCACACCTGACGCTCAGGTGCGAAAGCGTGGGTAGCGAACGGGATTAGATACCCCGGTAGTCCACGCTGTAAACGATGCGAACTAGGTGTTGGTAGTATTAAACCTATCAGTGCCGAAGCTAACGCGATAAGTTCGCCGCCTGGGGACTACGGCCGCAAGGCTAAAACTCAAAGGAATTGACGGGGGCCCGCACAAGCAGCGGAGCGTGTGGTTTAATTCGATGTAACACGAAGAACCTTACCTGGGCTTGACATGGTCGTAGTAGTGAAGCGAAAGCAGAACGAGCCTTCGGGCAGCGATCACAGGTGCTGCATGGCTGTCGTCAGCTCGTGTCGTGAGATGTTGGGTTAAGTCCCGCAACGAGCGCAACCCTCGCTACTAGTTACATGTGTCTAGTGGGACTGCCGGAGTCAAACCGGAGGAAGGTGGGGATGACGTCAAGTCAGCATGGCCTTTATGTCCAGGGCTACACACACGCTACAATGGCCGGTACAATGAGTTGCTAAACCGCGAGGTGGCGCTAATCTCATCAAAGCCGGTCTCAGTTCGGATTGCAGGCTGCAACCCGCCTGCATGAAGTCGGAGTTGCTAGTAACCGCAGGTCAGCTATACTGCGGTGAATACGTTCCCGGGCCTTGTACACACCGCCCGTCACGTCATGGAAGCTGGTAACACCTGAAGCCGGTGAGCTAACCGCAAGGAGGCAGCTGTCGAAGGTGGGGCTGGTGACTGGGACGAAGTCGTAACAAGGTAGCTGTAGCGGAAGCTGCGGCTGGATCACCTCCTTTCTAGGGAGTATCAACCTGCCGAGGATGGCAACCCCATCTTTGGGTGGTTCACTCTCTGGTCGCAGTCCAGAGCTGTCCCGTACAGCCTGGACGAACCCAAGCAAGCTTTTCCTGTCACTTCTTAGTTGTTAATGGCCGATCTGATCGGGCCTGTAGCTCAGACGGTTAGAGCACTGTGCTGATAACGCAGGGGTCAGTGGTTCGAGTCCACTCAGGCCCACTGATGAGCGAATAAGCCGGTAAGCGTCGAGCAGTATCAACAGAGTATGACCAATTTCGCCTCTGCAGACAACTAGCGCCAAGAGAGTAGCATGTAGCACGTGTCGCGACGACCCGGCTATGTGTCGGGTCGTTTTGTGTCTCAGAGCCTTTGGTCCCTGATCTCTCTCCTCGCCAGGTGCGAGGGTAGAGATCAGCGACGAAAGTTGCTGAACTGGTTGCTACCTTAACAACCGAATAGAATGCGTTGTTTCGATTTCTGCCGTCTCACGTGGAAAGCTACTAAGGGCGTACGGTGGATGCCTTGGCGCCATGAGCCGATGAAGGGCGTGGACAACTGCGATAAGCCTCGGGAAGCCGTTGTCAGGCGTTATATCCGGGGATGCCCGAATGGGGAAACCCACCCAGGGGAATGCCTGGGTATCCTTTGGCTGAACACATAGGCCTTAGGAAGGGAACCGAGAGAACTGAAACATCTCAGTACCTCGAGGAAAAGAGATCATTCCCTGAGTAGTGGCGAGCGAAAAGGGAACAGCCTAAACCTGTGTTGCGTGATAGGTCGCAGCCGTTGCAGCACAGGGGTTGTAAGACACAGCCGGGATCACTGCGGGGATCCCAAAGAGTTACAAATCTAACTTCTAGTTGAACAGCACTGGAACGGTTGGGCATAGAGGGTGACACCCCCGTAAGCGAAAGAAGTTAGACTCTTGTTGTGTTCTTGAGTACCGCGGAGCACGCTAATTCTGCGGGAAACTGGGAAGTCCACTTTCCAAGGCTAAATACTCTTGGCGACCGATAGTGAACCAGTACCGTGAGGGAAAGGTGAAAAGCACCCCCGTGCGGGGAGTGAAATAGAACCTGAAACCGTATGCCTACAAGCAGTGGGAGCACTATGGCCTTCGGGCAATGTGTGACCGCGTGCCTTTTGGAGAATGAGCCGGCGAGTTACTCTTTGTGGCAAGGTTAAGCCAGCAACAGGCGGAGCCGTAGCGAAAGCGAGTCTGAATAGGGCGTCAAGTCGCAAGGAGTAGACCCGAAACCAGGTGATCTACCCATGGCCAGGGTGAAGCGAGAGTAATGTCTCGTGGAGGCCCGAACTCACTAATGTTGCAAAATTAGGGGATGAGCTGTGGGTAGCGGTGAAATGCCAAACGAACCTGGAGATAGCTGGTTCTCCCCGAAATAGCTTTAGGGCTAGCGTCACGTGTTTAGTATCGGAGGTAGAGCACTGATTCGGCTAGGGGGCATGTCGCTTACCAAACCGTATCAAACTCCGAATGCCGATACTCCAAGCGTGGCAGTCGGACTACGAATAATGAGATCCGTGGTCGAGAGGGAAAGAGCCCAGACCGCCAGCTAAGGTCCTCAAGTTAAAGCTAAGTGGGAAAGGATGTGGAGTTACTTAGACATCCAGGAGGTTGGCTTAGAAGCAGCCACCCTTTAAAGAGTGCGTAATAGCTCACTGGCCAAGTGATTCTGCGCCGAAAATGTAACGGGGCTCAAGCTTTACACCGAAGCTGCGGGCTTGATCTTTGATCGAGCAGTAGGGGAGCGTTCTGTAGGAGATACAAGTCGGACCGTAAGGACCGGATGCGGCCTACAGAAGTGCGAATGCCGGCATGAGTAGCGTAAGATGCGTGAGAAACGTATCCCCCGTAAGTCTAAGGTTTCCGACGGAAGGTTAATCCGCGTCGGGTTAGTCGGGCCTAAGGTGAGGCCGAAAAGCGTAGCCGATGGACAACAGGTTAATATTCCTGTACCACGTTGGGTTGTTTGAGCGATGGGGTGACGCAGAAGGGTAGACCAGCCGGTTACTGGATTCCGGTGCCAAGCCCGTAGGCGATGAGGATAGCAGGTAAATCCGCTGTCCGAGCTGAGGGGTGATGGGGAAGTCCCTAGGACGTAAACTGGTTGAGCCCATGCTGCCGAGAAAAGCCTCTAGTTAGACCCGCGTGCCCGTACCGCAAACCGACACTGGTAGACGGGTAGAGAATACCAAGGGGATCGGGAGAACCCTCGTTAAGGAACTAGGCAAAATGGATCCGTAACTTCGGGAGAAGGATCACCGCAGTAGGGTGAGGTGACTAGCTTACCAAGCCCGAAGCGGTCGCAGTGAAGTGGCCCTACCGACTGTTTAACAAAATCACAGGTCTCTGCGAACTCGAAAGAGGACGTATAGGGGCTGACACCTGCCCAGTGCCGGAAGGTTAAGGGGAGAGGTTAGCCGTAAGGCGAAGCTTTGAACCGAAGCCCCGGTGAACGGCGGCCGTAACTATAACGGTCCTAAGGTTAGTATCGCTAGCCTTAGTAAAACCGAACTATATGCGGGAAACTCCTCACACAGCCGTCTGGTACTCGTTCTTGCTGCGGCAAGGGCAGTAAAAATCCAGCGGACATGGGGACAATCCGCAGGGAAGACTCGATCTGCATCGAGAACCCTCAGAGACTTTACGTTCGGAGCTGACCAATGAAGCTCGAGGCGCAATGGATTACAGGTTTTGTGGATGGTGAAGGATGCTTCCACGTAGCCATCAGCCGTCATCCTGAGATGACGCTGGGCTATCAGGTGTTGCCAGAATTCACCGTCGTGCAGCACAAACGCGATGTGCAGTTGTTGCACGCCTTGAAGGAATACTTCGGGTGTGGGGTCGTGCGAACCAATCATGGTGATCGCATGGCATACCGGGTGCGACAACGTGAGCATCTGCTTCAACACATCGTTCCATTCTTCCTCCAGCACCCGCTCAAGTCCAAGAAACGCGTCGACTTTGACAAATTTCGACGTGTGCTTCTGATGATGGAAGCGGGCGATCATCTCACAGCCGATGGCCTGATGCAGATCAGGCAGTTGGCCGAGGAGATGAATCGAGGTCAGCTAAGATAAAGTCCGGCCCCCCTGGAAACAGGGCGGGATGAACCGAGCGAAATTCCTTGTCGGGTAAGTTCCGACCCGCACGAATGGTGTAACGAGTGGGGCACTGTCTCAACGAGGGACCCGGCGAAATTGAAATAGTGGTGAAGATGCCATTTACCCGCAGCAGGACAAAAAGACCCCGTGGAGCTTTACTGTAACTTGGCATTGAGTTAGGGCTTGGCTTGTGTAGGATAGCTGGGAGACTGAGAAACTGGGGCGCCAGCCTCGGTGGAGTCGCCGTTGAAATACCAGCCTGGTGAAGTCTTGACCCTAACCTGAGTCCGTGATCCGGCTTGGGAACAGTGCCAGGTGGGCAGTTTGACTGGGGCGGTCGCCTCCTAAAAGGTACCGGAGGCGCGCAAAGGTTCCCTCAGGCTGATTGGAAACCAGCCATAGAGTGCAAACGCATAAGGGAGCTTGACTGCGAGACCAACAAGTCGAGCAGAGACGAAAGTCGGCGTTAGTGATCCCACGGTTCAGAGTGGAATGGCCGTGGCTTAACGGATAAAAGCTACCCCGGGGATAACAGGCTAGTCACGCCCAAGAGTCCATATCGACGGCGTGGCTCGGCACCTCGATGTCGGCTCGTCGCATCCTGGGGCTGGAGTAGGTCCCAAGGGTCGGGCTGTTCGCCCGTTAAAGCGGTACGCGAGCTGGGTTCAGACCGTCGTGAGACAGGTCGGTCTCTATCCGCTGTGGGCGCAGGGGATTTGCGAGGAGCTGCTCCTAGTACGAGAGGACCGGAGTGGACAGACCTCTGGTGTGCCAGTTGTCGTGCCAACGGCATTGCTGGGTAGCTAAGTCTGGCAAAGATAACCGCTGAAAGCATCTAAGCGGGAAGCTTGCCTCAAGATTAGATCCCCCACCTCCTTGTGAGGGTAAGTGCGCAGGAAGACTACCTGCTTGATAGGCGAGGCGTGTACGCACAGCAATGTGTTTAGCGGACTCGTACTAATGCACGAGGGCTTTCCGCGTGAGATGGTAGCAGTCGAAGGACGCATTCTTTTCGGTTGTTAGGGTAGCAGCCGCAACCTAACAAGTGAACAAAACAAGCTCTGTTGGTGGCTCGAGCGGAGGAGGTACACCCAGTCCCATCCCGAACCTGGAAGTTAAGCCCTCCAGCGCCGATGGTAGTTGGGACGCAGGTCCCTGCGAGAGTAGGCCGCTGCCAACTGAGCTTGTTTTTGTTTTCTTCAAATTAGGTTTGCACGGGATGATGGGTTGTGCTAAAATCGGCGCCGACGCAAGATCGGATTTCGCCAGCCTGGCTCGGCCCAGCCCGAGCCGCCGGCGTAGCCAGCCAGGCCCGCCCCTCGCACGCCCAGCCTTTGGCCAGCGTGCTCCCATGTGCATCTGTAGTGACGCCAGGGCGATCTAGCGCAATGCCGCTGAGTCCCCCTGGCGTTTTTGCGTCCCACTGCCGCGGCTCTCGCTTCTGAGGTGACCTGTGAGTGATGACCTGCAGCCGGCCAGCAGCCGGCATCTTGCTGCCACCCCCGGCCCAGCGCCGGCGCTGGACATTGTGATCCTGGCCGCGGGCGAAAGCACCCGCATGCAGTCGCAGACGCCCAAGGTTCTGCACAGCCTGGCCGGCCGGCCGTTGATCGACTACAGCCTTCGCCTGGCCGAGGCCCTTTCCCCCAACCCGCCGGTGGTGGTCGTGGGACGCAACGCCGAGGCGCTCATGGCTCAGATCGGCCCGCGTGCCCGCTATGTGCATCAGGAGCAGCGGCTGGGCACGGGCCATGCCGTTTTGCAGGCGCGCGCGACGCTGCAAGGCCTGTCCCAGACTGTGCTGGTCTTCTATGCCGACATGCCGCTGATCACACGGGAGTCGATGCAGGCGCTGCTGGCCCTGCACGTGCACAACCAGGCCCGCGGCGGCGTGCTCACCATGCTCACCTTCACCGGCGACAACCCGCGTGGCTTTGGCCGCATCGTGCGCAGCGCCGCAGGCGACGTGCTGGCCATCGTCGAAGAGGCGGACTGCACGCCGGAGCAACTGAAGATCGTCGAACTGAACCCGGGGCTGTATTGCTATGACGCCGATTGGCTGTGGCGCAGCCTGGATGAGATCAGGCTTAGCCCCAAGGGCGAATACTACCTGACCGACCTGGTGGCCATCGCGGTCAACCAGGGACGGCCGGTGTCGGCGCATCAGGTCGGCGACGCCCGCGAGATGATGGGCATCAACACGCGCGTTCATCTGGCCGAGGCTGAGGCCGCGCTGCGGGAACGCATCAACCGGCGCTGGATGGAGGCGGGCGTGACCATGATCGACCCTGCCGCCACCTACATCGACGACACGGTGGAGATCGGCCGCGACACGCTGTTGCTGCCCGGCGTGCATCTGCACGGCCAAAGCCGGATCGGCGAGGAGTGCTGCATCGGCCCCGACGCCAGCGTGATCGACACGGTCATCGGGCGCGGCTGCCGGGTGCAACGCTCCGTGCTGGAAGGCTCGGTGCTGGAGGATCACGTGGATGTGGGACCCTTCGCGCACCTGCGCCAGGGCGCATATCTGGCCACCGGGGTCCACATGGGCAATTTCGGCGAGGTCAAGAATGCCCGCCTGGGCCCGGGCGTCAAGATGGGGCACTTCAGCTACATCGGCGACGCCGCCATCGGCCAGGATGTGAACATCAGCGCCGGCGTCATCACCTGCAACTTCGACGGCGTTCGCAAGAACCAGACGATCGTCGGCGACCACGCCTTCATCGGCAGCGACACCATGTTGGTGGCCCCGGTCACGGTCGGCGCCGGGGCGCGCACCGGCGCGGGCTCGGTGGTGACGCATGATGTGCCGTCGGGCCGGCTGGCGGTGGGCGTGCCGGCCCGCCTTCGGCCGGATCATGAGCCAGAAGGGTCATGAGGCGTTTCTGAAGCGCGCTGCGCGCACTGTTGCCCGGCAACCGGGTGAATTGTTTGTCGACACTGTGACTGGAGAAGATACGTGGACGAGGGTTGGATAGTGGCCTGGCTGGGGCTGGGGCTGGCGTTGATGTTGATCGCGCTGGCGGCCGCGGCTGAGGTTTCATTGGGCGCCATCAGTCGGGCCAACATCCGGCGGCTGTTGGATGAAGGCGTTTCGCGGGCGCAGGCCTTGCAGACTCTGCTGGATGATCCGCCCCGCTTCATTCTGGCGTTGATGATCCTGGGGATTCTTTCCTTGATTATGGCGGCGATCGCGGCCAGTTGGCTGGTGGTGTCGGCCGGCTGGCCCTGGCTCCCAGGCGTCCCGCTGGCGTTGGTGGGCCTTGGGGTGGCCGTGCTCTTGGTGCAGGTGACGGCGCGCGCGCTGGCCATGCGCGCCACCGAGCAGACTGCCCTGCGATTGAGCGCCTTCGTGCGCGGCACGGCCTTGCTGCTCAGCCCGCTCACGGCGCCGTTGATGGCGCTGGCCGGCGCGATCCTGGGTCGAACTGAAGAGGACACCAGCCCCGACAATGTGCTGCTGAGCGAAGAGGGCCTGCGCTACCTGATCAACGCGGCCGAGGAGCCGGGCTTGATCGAGGAAGATGAAAAGAAGATGATCGCCAGCATCTTCGAGCTGGGCGAAATGGTGGCGCGTGAGGTGATGGCGCCGCGCATCGACGTGGTGGCCATGGAGGAAACGACCACCCTGCGCGCGGCGCTGGACGTGATCATCCAGGCCGGCCATTCACGCATCCCCGTCTACCGGGACAGCATCGACACCGTGCAAGGGGTGCTCTATGCCAAAGACCTGCTGTTACCGCTGCGCGATGGCCGCTACGATGCACCTGTCACCGAGCTGATGCGGCCCGCCTATTTCGTGCCTGAATCCAAGCGGGTCGACGATCTGCTGCAGGAATTGCAGCAGCGGCGGGTACACATGGCCATCGTCGTGGACGAGTACGGCGGCACGGCCGGCGTGGTGACCATCGAGGACCTGCTGGAGGAGATCGTCGGCGACATCCAGGACGAATACGACAGCGAAGCGCCCATGGCGCAGCAAGTCGGCGAACGCGAATACATCTTCGATGCCCAGATCCGCCTGGACGAGGTCAATGACATCCTGGACGTGTCACTTCCCTCGGAGGAGAGCGACACTCTGGGCGGCTTCATCTACCGCCAGCTTGGCGTCATGCCGGCCGTGGGCAGTCGGGTCAACTATGAGCAGCTTGCCCTGGAGGTGCAGACGGTGCAGGGCCGGCGCATCTTGCAGGTGCGGGTCGCCAAGACGCTGGAAAACGCGCCGGCGGCCAGTGAGCCGACCGCCAAGCCGGCGCTTTCTGCCTCGCCGGCCTCCTGAGACAAAAGGGCCCCTGCGATGCCAGGGCCCGGTTGCGCCGCACGAGGCCATGCGCTTGTCTTCATCGCCCAGCTCTGGGCTTTTGCCGAATCTCTGGCAGGAAAGGAATCGAATCATGCTCGACGGAGTGATCGTCATGGACCTGGTCAGGCAGGCTGCCGCGGCCCGGCAACAGGCTTACGTGCCCTATTCCGCCTTCCCCGTGGGCGCGGCTCTGCGCACGCGTTCAGGCAAGACCTACACCGGCTGCAACATCGAAAACGCCTCCTTTGGCCTGACCGTCTGCGCCGAGCGGGTGGCGATCTGGAAGGCGGTCTCCGAGGGCGAGACTGAATTCGAGGGGCTGGCCGTGGTCACCAATATCGCCGGCAGCCCCTGCGGCGCCTGCCGGCAGGTGATGGTGGAGTTTGCGCCTGACATGCCGGTGGTGATCGCCGATCTGAGCGGCATCGACGCCATCACCAGCATAGATCTCCTGCTGCCGCACGCTTTTCGACCGGAACATTTGCAGCAGGCGGCCAGCGTCGCCGAACTGCCATGAACGAGGCGCCGGTCGAGCGTCGTCAGCGGCTCTACCGCACCGAGGCCATCGTGCTGAAACGGCGCGACTACGGCGAGGCTGATCGTCTGCTGACCGTCTTCACCCCCGAGCACGGCAAGCTGGTGCTGCTGGGCAAGGGGGTGAGGAAGACGCAGAGCCGCAAGGCCGGCCACGTGGAGCTGTTTACCCACAGCACCTTGCTGGTGGCCAAGGGCCGCACCTGGGACCTGGTGACGCAGGCCGAGACGGTGGAATCGTTTCTGCCCCTGCGCGAGAGCCTGCTGCGCACCAGCTATGGCTACTACGTGGCCGAGCTGCTGGATGGCTTCACCCAGGAGCACGACGTGCACCCGGCCATGTGGCGGCTGCTGCGTGAAACCCTGGGCCGGCTGGCGGCATCCAAGGAGGAGACGCTGGCCCTGGCGGCCCGCTTCTACGACCTGCACCTGTTGATGCTGGCCGGCTACCAGCCGCAGTTGTTCACCTGCGTGGCCTGTCAGGCCGCGCTGGAGCCGACCACTAACTACTTCAGCATCGTCGAGGGCGGCGTGCTTTGCCCGCAGCACGGCGAGGGGCGCGTCGACGCCGAGCCGCTGCCGCTGCCGCTGTTCAAGGCGCTGCGCTTTGTCCAAACCCGCGAGTGGCAAGAGGTCGCCCAGCTCAACCTGAGCCCTGGCCTGCACGCCGAGCTGGAGCGGCTGCTGCACGGCTACATCGTCTATCAGTTGGAACGGAATGTGCGGTCGGCGGCGTTTTTGCGCACGATTCGGGAGCAGGTGCAGAGCGTAACTCGTAACTCGTAACCCGGAAGCGCCTTTCCCTGCTCTGGCCGGTCTCCGACCGAGCCAGCCGACCTGCACCAGCCGCTCTGGCCGGTCTCCGACCGAGCCAGCCGACCTGCACCAGCCGCTCTGGCCAGTCTCCGACCGAGCCAGCCGACCTGCACCAGCCGCTCTGGCCGGTCTCCGACCGAGCCAGCCGACCTGCACCAACTGCTCTGGCCGGTCTCCGACCGAGCCAGCCGACCTGCACCAACTGCTCTGGCCGGTCTCCGACCGAGCCAGCGTGGCCTTCGTGCAGATGGTTTGTTGTGTGATGTGTTGAAATGAAGACAGTTCGATTGGTAAGCGTAATAATGGTTGGTATCGTTCTGCTGGCGGGCTGTGTCAACCCGGCGCAGCCGGCCGATCCCGGGGTTGATTCTGGTCAGGAGGGCGCAGCCAGATCCGGCGAGATGGCGGCCGCCACCAGCCTGCTGCTGGTGGCGGCCATCGACGCCGACCGGACCGTGCAGGCAGGAACAGAAGCCGTATTCGACTTCAAGGTGGTCAACGCCAGCGACCAACCCATGCCGGTAGTGATATCCTTGGAACACGCCGCTGGCCAGCGCTGGCGCACCTCGCTGTGCGTGGACAAGCAGTGCCTGCTGGGCGACGGCGACAAACCCTCGGTGACCGATCCGGTCATCCTGCCGCCCTACCTGGAGCAGGCCTTCAAGGCGCACGTGTTCGTCGACGCAGCCGCGCGATCGGGGCAGCAGACGGGGTTGACCCTGCGCGTGGAGCCGCAGATCAACGACGGTATGTCCCGTAGCGTCGCTCTGCGCGCAAGGGTAGTGGAGTGATTTCGCCACAATGAGCCACCAGATCGACCTCCATGAAGCCTGGTTGAGCATCATCCCACTGGGCAAAGGTGCGGATCGGGATGTGTGCTTGAGCAGGGTGCCCGGCTTGGTGGCGCCCAATCACCGAGCGCAAGGTAAGATTATTCCGTGAGGCAATTCGGGACTTTGACGCAGAGCTCGTTTTCGGGTAAGATGCCGGTGCATGACCGAATTCGTTGCAGGACCCAACCAACCCGCAGGAGCATGGAAGATGTTGACGGCTGTGCAGGGCGTATATCGATTTGGCTTTGCGCCACACACTGGCATTGTAGCCGGGTTGTTCCAGGAGTCTCTCGATGCCCCCGCGGCGCCCGCCCCTTGAACCGAAATCACATGGCTCGGGTACCGGGCCGCAGACGCCAACGCCCCACGGGGCGGCGTCCTGCGGCCACGCTGACCACGCGCGCACCCAGGGCCTTTCACTGCCGCGGGCGATCCTTTCGCCTGCATTCGCTGTCTGAGCAACAGCCAGACGGCGCACCCGTGACTATTGCTGGCCGGCCCCTGGGCCGGCTTTTGAGTTTTTCAGAGGTATACCCATGTCCGAACACCGTCCCCCCACCTTTCAAGAGATCATCATGCGTCTGGAGCGCTACTGGGCCGAGCGCGGCTGCATCATCTGGCAGGCCTACAGCGAGAAGGTCGGCGCCGGCACCATGAACCCGGCCACTGTGTTGCGCGTCCTGGGGCCAGAGCCGTGGAACGTGGCCTACGCCGAGCCCAGCTTCCGCGCCGACGATGGCCGCTACGGCGAGAACCCCAACCGCATGCAGATGCACACCCAGTACCAGGTCATCCTCAAGCCCGACCCCGGCAACCCGCAGGAACTCTATCTGGGCAGCCTGGACGCGATCGGCATCGATCGCCGCAAGCATGACATCCGCTTCGTCGAGGACAACTGGGCCAGCCCCGCGCTGGGCGCTTGGGGCCTGGGCTGGGAAGTTTGGCTGGACGGCATGGAGATCACCCAGTTCACCTATTTCCAGCAGGCCGGCGGCATGACTCTGGAGCCGGTCAGCGTCGAGCTGACCTACGGGCTGGAGCGCATCGCCATGTTCCTGCAAGGGGTGCGCGAGGTCTGGCAGATCACCTGGGACGGCCAGCGCAGCTACGGCGACATCTACTTGCAGCAGGAGATCGAGTATTGCAAGTACAACTTCGAGTTGGCCGATGTGGAGCGCCTCAAGCAGATGTACAACCTGTACGAGGCGGAGGGCAAGAGCGCCATCGCCGCCGGCCTGGTCATCCCGGCCCACGACTACATCCTGCGTTGCTCGCAGACCTTCAACCTGTTGGACGCGCGCGGCGCGGTCGGCGTCACCGAGCGCGCCAACTACTTTGGCCGCATGCGCGATCTGGCGCGGCTGGTGTCTGACCTGTACGCCGAGCAACGGATGCGGATGGAGTATCCGTTCCTGGAGGAGGCCGGCCACAGCGAGGGCGTGGCTCGGTCGGAGACCGGCCAGAGCGGGGGCGGGGCGGACGTGGCTCGGTCGGAGACCGGCCACAGCGAGGGCCACAGCGCGGAGGCGGATCTGGTGCTGGAGATCGGCTGCGAGGAGCTGCCGGTGGACGACGTGGTGTCGGCCATTGCTCAGTTGGAGGCGGCCGCGTCGAAGCTGCTGGACGAGGCGCGTCTGGCCCACGGCGCAGTGCGGGCGACGGGCACGCCGCGGCGGCTGGTGGTGCATGTGGAGAAGCTGGCCGGCCGGCAGGCAGACGAGGAGTTGGTCTTCCGCGGGCCGCCGGCCAACCGGGCGCAGGACGACGCCGGCCAGTGGACGCAGGCCGCGATCGGCTTTGCGCGTAGCCGCGGGGTCGCCGTGGAAAGCCTGGAGCTGCGCGAGGCCGACGGCGGGCGCTACGTCTTTGCCGTCCAACAGGCGGCCGGCAAATCCGCGGCTCAGCTTCTGCCCGAGCTGCTGGTCAAGCTGATCGCCGGCATCCGTTTCGAGAAGACCATGCGCTGGGCCTCCAACGGCGCAGCTTTCAGCCGGCCGATTCGCTGGTTCGTGGCGCTGTTCGGCGAGCAGGTGGTGCCCTTCAGCTATGCGAACGCGCGTAGTGGGCGCGTCAGCCGCGGCCTGCGCTCCCTCAACTCGCCCGATATCGTCATCGCCCGGGCGGCCGATTACTTCGACGCCATGGCTGCCAACGGCGTCGTGGTGGACCGGGCGCAGCGCCAACAGATGATTCGGGAGCAGATCGCCGCGGCCGCGGCCAGCGTGGGCGGCGTCGCGCCCGATGAGCCGGCCCTGCTGGACGAGGTCACCGACCTGGTGGAGCAGCCGGCCGCGATCCTGGGCAGCTTCGAGGAGCGCTTTCTCAGCCTGCCGGCCGACGTTCTGACCAAGGTCATGCAGAAGCACCAGCGCTATTTTCCGGTGGTCCGGCGGACACGGTCGGAGGCGGCGGGCGTCGGGGTGACGGATGCGCATCTGGCGTCGGATGCCAAGACCCGCGACGCGCTTCTGCCCTACTTCATCACCGTCGCCAATGGCCAGCCTAGCGATCCGGCAGTGGTGCGGGCGGGCAACGAGGGGGTGATCCGGGCGCGCTATGCCGACGCGGCCTTTTTCATCGAGCGCGACCGGCGCCAGCCGCTGGCGACCTTCACCCCGCGGCTGGCCACGCTGACTTTTCAGGAGCAGCTTGGCTCGATGCTGGACAAGGTGCGGCGGCTGGAGCAGTTGACCCCCTGGGTGGCGGCGCGGCTGGGGCTGTCGGACGGGGAGACGGCGACCGCGCTGCGCGCCGCCAGCCTCTGCAAGTCCGACCTGGCCACGTCGATGGTGGTGGAGATGACCTCGCTGCAAGGGATCATGGGCCGCGAGTATGCCCTGAGCAGCGGCGAGCCGGCGGCCGTGGCCCAGGCCATCTTCGAGCACTATCTGCCGCGCCACAGCGGCGATCGGCGACCGGCCTCGCTGGCCGGCCTGGCCGTGGGTCTGGCCAACCGGCTGGACAGCATCGCCGGCCTCTTTGCCGTTGGGCTGGAGCCCAGCGGCTCGGCCGATCCCTTTGGCCTGCGCCGCGATGCGCTGGGGATCGTGCAGAACCTGGCGGAGGCGGGGCTGAGCTTCTCCGTGCGCGAGGGGGTGGCGGAGGCGGCGCGGCTGCTGCCGGTGGCGATGTCACAGCAGGTGCAGGAGAAGGCGGTGGCCTTCATCGCCGGCCGGCTGGAGAACTGGCTGCGCGACGAAGGCTACCCCTACGACGTGGTGCAGGCCGTGCTGGCCCAGCGGGGCGACGATCCGGCCGCGGCGCGGCGGACGGTGGCCGCGCTGGCGGAGGCGGCGACGCAGCTGGGCTGGGCCGCGGCGTTGACGGCCTACGCCCGCTGCAAGCGCATCGTGCGCAAGCTGCCGGAGCAGTACCCGCTGCCGGCCGCGGGGGTCGATCCGGAGCCGGCCGCGCAGGCGCTGCTGGCGGCCTGGCAGGCCGCGGCGCCCGCGGTGCAGTCAACCGGCGACGTGGCCAGCCTCGACGCGGCCTTGCGCGCGCTG
>JAKQCW010000188.1 GCA_029558955.1 Chloroflexota bacterium | reverse complement strand
CTGCTGGGGCTGTTCGACCGCTTCACCCCCAAGTTCGTCAAACAATACCGCACCCTGCACCGCGACATCGTCAGCGCGCTGGCCGAGTACCGGGCGGAGGTCGAGGCGCGCGCCTTTCCGGCCGCCGAACAGTCGATTTTCATGGATGAGGCGGAGTGGGCATCAGTAATGCGTAACACGTAATGCGTAACCGGAATGGTGTGAAGCTTTTCCGGGTTACGGGCTGCGCGAAACGTGACCGGGATGACGCCACGCCCCTCCGGGTTACGAGTTACTCGTTGCGGGTTACGCATCGCAGGAACTTGCCATGACCCTACCCACCTCCCTCCTCATCGTCGGAACCGGCGCGCTGGCCAGCTTGTTTGGCGCGCGGCTGGCCGCGGCCGGCGTGCAGGTGACCATGCTGGGCTCGTGGCCGGAAGCACTGGCCGCGCTGCGGACGCAGGGCGTGCGGCTGGTGGAGAGCGACGGCCGCGAGCAGGCCTGGCCCGTGCGGGCGGTGGCCGACCCGGCCGAGTGCCGCGGCATCCCGCACGCCCTGGTGTTGGTCAAGGCCTGGCAGACGGACCGGGCCGGCCAGCAGTTGGCCGCCTGCCTGCCGCCCAATGGGCTGGCGCTGACCTTGCAGAACGGCTGGGGCAACCGGGAAAGGCTGGAGCAGACGCTGGGGCCGCAGCGGGTCGCGCTGGGCATCACCACCCTGGGCGCGACGCTGCTGGCGCCGGGCGTGGTGCGCGCCGGCGGGCAGGGGCCGGTGACGCTGGGCAGCCATCCCCGCATCCAGCCGCTGGCTGAGCTGCTGGGCGCGGCCGGTTTCGAGATGCGCCTGGCCGAGGATGTGGCCGGGCTGGCCTGGGGCAAGCTGGTGATCAACGCGGCCATCAACCCGCTGACCGCGCTGCTGCGCGTGCCCAACGGCGCGCTGCTGGAGCGGCCCGAGGCGCGGGAGCTGCTGGGCCTGGCCGCCAGCGAGGCCGCGGCCGTGGGCCGGGCCCAGGGGCTGGGTCTGCCCTTCGACGACGCCGTGGCCGCGGCCGAGGAGGTGGCCCGCCGCACCGCCGCCAACCATTCCTCCATGTTTCAGGACGTGCAGCGCGGCCGCCCCAGCGAGATCGACGCCATCTGCGGCGCAGTGGTGCAGGCCGGCCAGCGCGTCAACCTGCCCACGCCGATCAACCAAACGCTCTGGCTGCTGGTGCGCGCCGCACAAACCATCGCCCAGTAACCAAACAGCTCTCCATTCACCCATTCACCATCTGCCAGTCACGATCACAGGACCTGACTCAATGAAAGTTGTCACCACACTCGACGATCTGCGCCATGCCCGCGCGGCTCTGGCGGGGCCGATGGGCCTGGTTCCGACCATGGGCTATCTGCATGAGGGTCATATCTCGCTGGTGCGGCGGGCGCGGACAGAATGCGCCAGCGTGGCAGCCAGCATCTTCGTCAATCCGGCCCAGTTCGGCCCCAGCGAGGACCTGGCGGCCTACCCCCGTGATCTGGCACGCGATCTGGCGCTGTTGGAGGAAGCCGGCGTCGACCTGGTCTGGACCCCCACCGCCGAGATCGTCTACCCGGCCGGCTTCCAGACCTGGGTGACGGTGGAAGAGATGGCGCGGCCGCTGGAGGGCGCCCACCGCCCCGGTCACTTCCGCGGCGTGGCCACGGTGGTGGCCAAGCTGTTCAACGCCTTCCAGCCGCAGCGGGCCTATTTCGGCCAGAAAGACGCCCAGCAGGCCGCGGTGATCCGCCAGATGACGCGCGACCTGGACTTCCCGGTGGAGGTCGTGATCTGCCCGACGGTGCGGGAACAGGATGGCCTGGCCATGTCCAGCCGCAACGCCTATTTGAGCCAGGAGCAGCGCGCGGCTGCGCCGGTGCTCTTCCGTGCGCTCAGCGCCGCGGCCATGGCCTGGGCCGCCGGCCAGCGCGACGCCGAAGACCTGCGCCAGCTCATGGCCGGGATCATCGACGCCGAGCCGCTGGCCAGGCGCCAATACGTCTCAGTCGCCGACCCTGTCACGCTGCAAGAGCTGGAAGGCCCTGTGGCTGGCGCCCTGCTCTCCATGGCCGTCATCGTCGGCACAACCCGCCTGATCGACAACCTGGTTCTGGGCGAGGCCTGACCATGGCCTGCCCGACAATCAAGACAAGTTTTCAACGGACTACACCCCTATGCTTCTGGTAATCGACATCGGCAACACCAACATCACCCTGGGCCTCTACAGCGGCGACCAATTGGGGCCGCGCTGGCGGCTGGCCACGGCCCATGACCGCATGCCCGACGAATATGGCTTGCAGTTTTTGGGGCTGCTGGCGCACGACGGCATCGACCTGGGCCAGTTCGACGGCATCTGCCTGGCCTCGGTGGTGCCTTCGCTGACCGGCAAGATCGGCGAGACCTGCCGGCGCTACCTGGGCCAAGAGCCGCTGGTGGTGGGCGCGGGGGTCAAGACCGGCGTGCGCATTCGCGTGGACTACCCGCAGACCGTGGGCGCGGATCGGGTGGCCGACGCCGCGGCCGTCAAACATCTCTACGGCGGGCCGGCCTGCGTGGTGGATTTCGGCACGGCCACCACCTTCGACGCGGTGTCGGCCGAGGGCGACTACCTGGGCGGCGCCATCGCGCCGGGCATTGGCATCTCAGCCGAGGCGCTCTTCACCCGCACCGCACAACTGCCCCGAGTCGACCTGCTGCGCCCGCCCAGCGTGATCGGCCGCAGCACGGTGCATGCCATGCAGTCGGGGCTGATCTTCGGCTACACCGGACTGGTGGAAGGGATGGTGAGCCGTTTCCGCGCCGAGCTGGGCCCGGAGATGAAGGTCATCGCCACCGGCGGCCTGGCCGAGACCATCGCCCAGGAAACCAGCGCCATCCAGATCATCGCGCCCTGGCTGACCCTGGAGGGGCTGCGGGTGATCTGGGAACTGAACCAGAAGAAAAACTGAAGGAGAACAAACGAAATGTTGCGACAAATGTTGTTGGGCAAGATCCATCGGGCCGTGGTGACGGGCGCCGATGTGAACTATGTCGGTTCAATCACGGTGGACCCGGTGCTGTTGGAGGCGTCCGGCATTCTGCCCTACGAGCGGGTGCAGGTGGTGGACGTGGAGAACGGCGCGCGGCTGGAAACCTACACCATCCCCGGGACGCCAGGCAAGGGAGAGATCCAGCTCAACGGCGCGGCCGCGCGGCTGGTGGCGGCCGGCGATCACGTGATCATCATGGCCTATGCCGCCATGAGCGAGGAAGAGGCGGCCGCGCATCGGCCCAAGGTGGTGCTGGTGGGCGAAAACAACACTATCAAGCGCGCGCTGCACTACGGCGACGCGCTGTGACCATCAGAATCAGATTGACAGCCGGGAAAAACGGACATATACTCGCCCTGTCGTTGCTGTTCTGATTCAGGCATTGCGTCAGCAGAAAGGCCCTCCCATGAACATGAAAACCCTCATCGTCCTCGTGATCGCCGCCGCGTTGCTGGGTCTGACAGGCTGCACCCGTCAGACGCCGGAAGACGCGCTGGCCAAGCTCTGCACCAACGTGCAGAACTTCGACGCTGCTGTTCAACAGATGCAGCAGATCACCCCAGAAACCACCGTGGGCGACGCCAAGAAGGCGCGCGCGGCCGCCGCCGACGCCTGGCAACAGGTCACCCGCTCGGCTGAAAAGCTGAGCGAGGTGCGGGTGGACAGCATCCAGGAAGCGTGGACGAACCTGGAGCGCACCATCGACTCGATCTCGAACCGGGATACCATCGCCGAGGCCACGGCTGAGGTCGTGATCGCCGCCACACAGGTGCGCGCCGCCGTGGCCCAGGTGGGCAGCGTCTCCTGCCCCGATCTCAACCTGGGTGCGGCCGCTCAGCCGGCTGCTGAGGCCACATCCGCCGTCGCCCCCCCGGCAGAGGCCGTCGTGACTGCGCCGCAAGGCGCCGCCAACGTCTACACCGGTGAGATCCCCCTCTCTGACGGCGCGGCCCAGGCGCTGACGCTCACCCTGCACCCCAACGGCGAGGCCTCCATGGTTTTCGGCGCTGCCGGCGGCGCAGAGAGTCCGGCCGAGGATGCACAGGTCTTGCTGGGATCGTGGAGCGAGAACGCCGACGGCGCGCTCAGCGTGGCGTTGGATCGTCTGGAGGGGGGCACGGAGCTGGCCCTGGCCGAGACCTTCCTCTTCACCCGGCAAGATGGTCAACTCGTGGCTGTGGAGTACAACCGAGAAGCTTACGGTCCGTCAGGCTTCACCATGCAGGCAACCATGCAAGCGGCGCTCCCCGTGGAGAGCGCCGTCATCACCAGCACGGTGAGCACGCCGATCACCCCGACGACCGAGGTCGCGGCGGCGCCGGCGGAGGCAGGGGCCGCGCCGCAGCCAGCCGGCGGTGCGGCTGGGCCGGTCTGGCAGCTTCAGCAGATGCAGCAGGGTGTTGCTGTCACCGCCGTGCCCGACCCAAGCCTCTACACGCTGACCCTGTTCGAGGATGGAACCGCGCAGGCCACGGCCGCGTGCAGCGTTGGCAGCGGCGCCTACCAGATGAACGGCAGCAGCATCAGCTTCCAACTGACCTGGGGCGCCGCCACGTGCGCCGCGCCATCGCTGGATCGCCAGTTCGCCACCTATCTGAGCTACGCCAACGCCTATCAACAGCAGGATGGCGCGTTGGTGATCTACTTCAACAACAGCGCGGGCCAGATGCTTTTTGCCGCCGGTCCATGACCGGACGGTCGGGGCTGCGGTCGCCGGTTAGCTGGCCAGCTCAGCCAACTGGCCGGCGATCGCCTCCTGCACCTGCGCCAGGAGATCGACATAGCTCTGCGCCGGCGTGATCGACTGGAGCTCGCTCAGCAGGAACATCACCCAGGCCGGCCATTCGGCCTTGGGCTTCAGCGTGATCAATTCAGCCGCGGTTTGCAGCATCTCGGTGATGGTGTGATCGTAGGGTTGGTCGGTCATGGAGAATACTCCTGGGAAGTTCAGCTCTTCTTGAGCAGATCGCGGATCTCGGACAGCAGCTTGACCTCATCAGAAGGACCAGCGGGGGCCGCGGCAGCCTCTTCTTTCTTGGAACGTTCCTGCATCTTGTTGATGCTGCGCACCATGAAGAAGAGCACCAAAGCAATCAACAGGAAGTTGATAATCGCCTGAATGAAGAGGCCGTAGGCGATGGTAGCTTCACCCACCTGAATGGACATGGTGGTGAAATCAGTGCCGCCCAGAAGCACGCCAATCAGCGGCATGATGATGTCGTTGGTCAGCGAGGTCACGATAGCCGTGAACGCGCCGCCCAAGATGACGGCTACCGCCAGGTCGATGACATTGCCCTTGGCGATGAACTTGCGGAACTCAGCGAACATGCAGATACTCCTTTCCCAACAAAGGCGCAACCGACAAGCTGCTGCGCCAGACTTTGTGATGGCAGGGACCATCGCCTTCGATTGTACCGAAATCTGACCGTGGCGGCAAATCATCAGCGGCAGGGAACGGTTCGACTCAGGACTACAGCGCTTGCGGGGGCGGCGAAGCGTCTGAACAACTGCAAGAGACGCTCAAGGCGTGAGACGGTGAGCAGGAAAGGAGCAGTGCCGGGCCTGGCCGACGCGAGTCGGGCGCGCTGACCCGCCTGAAGGCTCGACTCCAGCTTAGCCGCCATCATATTTGGATTTGCTGGTCTGGCTTTTGACCGTTATGCGTCTGGCGCTATAATAGGACAATCGCCCGATTGCGGCCGATTTTGGCAGTTTCAGCAGTTACTTCACCCCATAGAAAGGCTCCTCTCATGGCAGACACTTGGCTGACCACATTGATCACCGACACCCCCCAGGCCGGTTTCGAGCTGGCCATCACCCTGAGCCGGCGCGGCGTCAAGTACACCCAGCCCGACGCCGCCGTGCGCGACCGACTGCGCACCGAGTATGCCGAGAATGCCGACTCGCTGACAGCCGCGTCGCAGGTTATCGCCATCAACTTCCAGACCATCGCTGCCGCCAACAACTACTGGCGCAAATAGAACCGTCCACGAGAGCTGCGGGCCTCGGTCGGAGACCGGCCCAAGCGATTTTTGGCTTAGTTTGAGCATTGACGCTCGCCCCGGAGGCTCCCAATGGAGTTTGTCCTCAATGGCCACGCCAGACAGTTCGACGGCGACCCCGATCTGCCGTTACTGACCTATCTGCGCGACCATGAGCAGATCATCTCTCCCAAGGATGGCTGCGCGCCGCAGGCGGCCTGCGGCTGCTGCGCGGTGGAACTCAACGGCAAGGCGGTGCTCTCCTGCGTCACCCCCATGAAAAAGGTGGGCGGCGGCAGCGTGACCACCACCGAGGGGCTGGACGAGTTCCGCCAACAGGTCTACGCCCACGCCTTCGTGGCCACGGGAGGCATCCAGTGCGGCTTCTGCATCCCCGGCATGGTCATGCAGGCCAACAGCCTGATCAACCGCCAGGCCCAGCCCAGCCGGGCTGAGATCGAGCAGGCGCTGACCCCGCACCTCTGCCGCTGCACCGGCTACAAGAAGATCGTCGACGCCATCGAATGCGCGGCCGAAGCCATTCGCAACGAGGAGGAGATTCCGCGCCCCAGCAGCAGCGGCCGGGTGGGCGACCGTCACCCCAAGTACGATTCCTTTGCCGCGGTGCTGGGACAGCGCCCCTACGTGGACGATCTGCATGTCGAGGGGCTGCTGCACGGCGCGCTGCGCTTCAGCGACCATCCCCGCGCCCGCGTGCTGCGCATCGACCTCGCACAGGCTGAGCAGGTGGCCGGCGTGGTGCGCATCCTGCGCGCGGCCGACGTGCCAGGCCGGCGCAGCGTCGGCCTGATCCAGCAGGACTGGCCGCTGTTCGTGGCCGAGGGGGAGGAGACGCGCTATGTGGGCGACGCGCTGGCGCTGGTGGTGGCCGAGACTTCGCTGGCCGCGCGCCTGGCCGCGGAGCAGATCACGGTCGAGTATGAGGTGCTGGAGCCGCTGACCGATCCCTTCGAGGCGCTCAAGCCGGACGCCTTCCCGATCCACCCCGGCGGCAACATCCTGGCCACCACCGTGGTCCAGCGCGGCGACATGGCCGCGGCCCGCGCGGCTACGGCCTTCACCGCCGGCGGCCGCTATGAGACCCAGCGCATCGAGCATGGCTACATGGAGCCGGAGGCGGCCGTGGCGCTGCCGGGCCAGGACGGTTTTGCTGTCGCCGTCTACTCCCAAAGCCAGGGGGTCTACGAGGATCGCATCCAGATCGCCGCGCTGCTGGGCCTTCCCCAGGAGCAGGTGCGGGTGATTTTGGTGCCCAACGGCGGCGGCTTCGGCGGCAAGGAGGACCTTTCGGTGCAGGGCCACGCCGCGCTGGCCGCCCACCTGCTGGGCCGCCCGGTCAAGGTCAGGCTGACGCGCGACGAGTCGATCCGCATGCATCCCAAGCGCCACCCCATGACGCTGGACTACGAGATGGGCTGTGACGCGGCCGGCCGGCTGACCTTTGTCCACGCCCGCATCGTGGGCGACACCGGGGCGTATGCGTCGGTGGGCGCCAAGGTGCTGGAGCGCGCGGCCGGCCACGCCACCGGCGCCTACCACGTCCCCGCGGTCGATGTCGAGGCGACCGCGGTCTACACCCACAACGTGCCCTGCGGCGCGATGCGCGGCTTCGGCGCCAACCAGTCGGCCTTTGCCGTCGAAAGCCTGGTGGATGAGCTCTGCCGGCAGGGCGGCTTCGACCGCTGGCAGTTCCGCTGGGACAACGCCATCACCGAGGGGCGGATGACCGCCACCGGCCAGGTGATCGAGGGCGGCGCGGGCCTGCGCGCGACGCTGGAGGCGGTGAAGGAGGCGTTCTACGCCGCCCCCATCGCCGGCCTGGCCTGCGGTATCAAGAACACCGGCATCGGCAACGGCGTCAACGACGCGGCGCTGGTCAGGATTTCGATTCTTGCCCCCGATGTCGTGCTCCTGGATCACGGCTGGACGGAGATGGGCCAGGGAGTACACACGGTGGCCGTGCAAGCGCTATGTACTGAGACCGGCATCGACCCGGCGTTGGTGCGGGTGCAGGTGGATACAGCCTCCGGCCAGGAGGCGGGCATGACCACCGCCTCGCGCGCCACCTCGCTGGTGGGCAACGCCACCATCGCCGCGGCCAAAAAGCTGGCCGAGGACCTGAAGACCCACCCCCTGGCCGAGCTGGTGGGCCGGCGCTATGAGGGCAGTTGGATCTGCGACTGGACCACCGCGCCCGAGGCCGTCACCGACGCGCCTGTCACCCACTATTCCTACAGCTACGCCACCCAACTGGTGATCCTGGACGACGATGGCCAGATCGACCGGGTGATCGCGGCGCACGACGCGGGCAGGATCTTCAACCCGACGCTGTTCGAGGGCCAGATCGAGGGCTCGCTGCACATGGGCCTGGGCTACGCCATCAGCGAGGATCTGCCCATGGAGGGCGGCCATTTCAAGAGCACGCGGCTGCGCCAGTGCGGCATTCTGCGCGCCAAGGAGATGCCGGAGCTGGAGGTGATCGGCGTCGAGGTGCCCGACCTGTACGGCCCCTACGGCGCCAAGGGCGTGGGCGAAATCGGCCTGGTGCCCACAGCCGGCGCAGTAGCCAACGCGCTCTGCCAGTTCGACGGCGTCCGCCGCACCAAGCTGCCCATGACCATGCCGAAGAAGCGCCGGCCGTAGGTCACGCTACCAGCATGACGCCGGACTTCGCGAGCCAGAAAATGGGCACTCCCTACCAAACGCTGATGGCAAGCGTCTTGAAAAATTTTCTCAGGTCGATGGGTTAAACGACCGACGACTTGAACAATATCCCCTACAAGTCACAACTCATTACACCGTGCAAAGGAGCACAACATGATGAAACTGTCGAAACGCATGTCCCGTCTGGGCACAGAGACCGCCTTCGAGGTCTTGGCTAAGGCCAAGGCGCTGGAAGCTCAGGGCCGGGAGATCATCCACCTGGAAATCGGCGAGCCCGATTTCGACACCCCCCACAACGTGATCGAGGCTGGCGTGACGGCCCTGCGCGGTGGGTATACCCACTACACACCGGCGGCCGGCATCCTTCCCCTGCGCCAGGCCATCGCCGACGAAGTCGCCCAGACCCGCGGCATCCCGGTCCACCCCGACCAAGTGGTCGTGGTCCCGGGCGGCAAGCCCATCATGTTCTACGTCCTGCTGGCCATGGTCGAAGCCGGCGACGAGGTGATCTACCCCAACCCCGGCTTCCCCATCTACGAATCGATGATCAACTTCACCGGCGCGACTGCGGTGCCGATCCCGCTGCGCATGGAGAACGATTTTGGCCTGGATGTGGATGAGCTGGCCAGCCTGGTCACCGACCGCACGCGGCTGATTGTCCTCAACTCGCCCGCCAACCCCACGGGCGGCATCGTATCGGCCGAGCAGATGGCGCAGGTGGCTAAGATCGCGCTGGAGCGCGGCATCCCGGTGTTGGCAGATGAGATCTACAGCCGCATGCTGTACGAAGGCGAGTTCGCCAGCATCACCAGCGTGCCCGGCATGCCTGAGCAGACCATCATCCTGGACGGCTTTTCCAAGACCTACGCCATGACCGGCTGGCGGCTGGGCTACGGCGTGATGCCGGTGGATCTGGCCCGCCAGATCACCAAGCTGATGGTCAACTCCAACTCCTGCACCGCGGCCTTCACCCAGATGGCCGGCGTCGAGGCGCTGACCGGGCCGCAGGATTCGGTGGATGCCATGCTGAGCGAGTTCCGCCGTCGCCGCACCCTGGTGGTGGATGGGCTGAACCAGATCCCCGGCTTCCGCTGCCTGATGCCCAAGGGCGCGTTCTACGCCTTCCCCAACATCGAGGGCACCGGGCTGAGCAGCCAGGCGTTGGCCGACAAGCTGCTCTACGAGGCGGGCGTGGCCGCGCTGGCCGGCACCTGCTTCGGCGCCTACGGCGAGGGCTTCATCCGCTTCTCCTACGCCAACTCGGAGGAAAATCTGAAGAAGGCGCTGGAGCGCATCGGCGACGTGGTGGCGAAGTTGTAATGCGTAATGCGTAACCCGGAATCCAGAGCCGATCGCTGTGTTGCGGAGAGCTTTGCGGATGCGTGATGTTGTTGTAATGCGTAATGCGTAATGCGTAACCCGGAATCCAGAGCCGATCGCTGTATTGCGGAGAGCTTTGCGGATGCGTGATGTTGTTGTAATGCGTAATGCGTAATGCGTAACCCGGAATCCAGAGCTGATCGCTGTATTGCGGAGAGCTTTGCGGATGCATGATGTTGTTGTAATGCGTAACTCGTAACTCGTAACCCGGAATCCAGAGCCGATCGCTGTGTTGCGGAGAGCTTTGCGGATGCGTGATGTTGTCGTAATGCGTAACTCGTAACTCGTAACCCGGAATCCAGAGCCGATCGCTGTATTGCGGAGAGCTTTGCGGATGCGTGATGTTGTCGTAATGCGTAACTCGTAACTCGTAACCCGGAATCCAGAGCCGATCGCCGTGTTGCGGAGAGCTTTCCGATTACGCATTACGCATTACGCATTACGAGTTACGTCCCCCATCCACCAACCGACACGACCCGAATCAACCAAGGAAAGATAACCGTGAAACCAAAGGTACTTATCACCCGCCGCGTGCCCCAGCCGGGCATCGATCTGGTAGCCGCCCAGTGCGAGGTGGAGCTGTGGGACAGCGATCTGCCTATTCCGCGCGCCACGTTGCTGGAGAAGGCGGCGGACAAGGACGCGCTCTACTGCCTGCTGACCGAACGCATCGACGATGAGCTGCTGGACGCCGCACCCAACCTCAAGGTGGTCAGCCAGATGGCCGTGGGCTTCGACAACATCGACGTGGCCGCCTGCACCCGCCGCGGCATTCCCGTGGGCAACACGCCAGGCGTGCTGACTGAGACCACGGCCGATTTCACCTGGTCGCTGCTCATGTCGGCCGCGCGCCGCATCGTCGAAGGGGTCGAATACGTGCGGGATGGCCGCTGGGTCACCTGGGGCCCCATGCTGCTGATGGGACCCGACCTGTACGGCGCGACGCTGGGCATCGTCGGCATGGGACGCATCGGCCAGGCCGTCGCCCGCCGCGCGATGGGCTTCGGCATGCGCATCCTCTACAGCGACGCCCAGCCCATCCCCGGCGTGGCCGAGGAGTTCGGCGCCGCCTACGTGGAGCTGGATCAGCTCCTGGCCGAGTCCGACTTCGTGACGCTGCACACCAATCTGACGCCGGAAACCTACCACATGATCGACGCGGCCGCGCTGAAGGCCATGAAGCCCAGCGCAATCCTGGTCAACGCGGCGCGCGGCGGCGTGGTGGATCACGATGCGCTGGTGGAGGCGCTGCGCAACGGCGAAATCGCCTACGCCGCGCTGGACGTGACCGAGCCGGAGCCGCTGCCGGCCGACCACCCGCTGGTACACATGCCCAACTGCATCGTCGTGCCGCACATCGCCAGCGCCAGCATCGCCACCCGCACCAAGATGGCCACCATGGCGGCCGCGAACCTGCTGGCCGGCGTGCGGGGCGAAAAGCTGCCCAACTGCGTCAACCCAGAGGTGCAGCAGTAATCCCTTCGGTTGCCCTGTCAACCGCTCAATTCCGCCAGCAAGGAGAACTACCCCATGTCACCTGATCGAATGGCGCTCTATCTGCAAGACGCCCACGAGCTCTCCGAGGGCATCGAGCTGGCCAAGTACGCCGAGGCCAGGGGCTTCGAGGCGGTCTGGCAGGCCGAGAGCCGGCTGGTGCGCGACGCCATCGTGCCCATGGCCGCCTTTGCCGCCCACACCACCAAGCTCAAGGTGGGCAGCGGCGTCATCAACAACTGGACTCGCAACATCGGCCTGCTGGCCGCCACCTTCCTGACCCTGGACGACCTGGCGCCCGACCGGGTGATCTGCGGCATCGGCGCCTGGTGGGATCCGCTGGCCAAGAAGGTGGGCATCGAGCGGCGCAAGCCGCTGCTGGCCATGCGCGAGACCGTCACCGTGCTGCGCCAACTGCTGACCATGGAGGAAGTCACCTTCCACGGCGAGTTCCACCACGTGGACGGCATCCGGCTGGATGTGGTGCATGGCCGCACCACCCCGCGCCATGTGCCGATCTACATCGGCGCCACCGGCATGCAGATGATGGAGCTGACCGGCGAGATCGCCGACGGCGCGGTGCTGAACTACCTGGTGGCCCCCAAGTACAACCTGGAGGCCATGGACGCGCTGGAACGGGGCGCCAAAAAGGCCGGCAGGAGCATCGACGACATCGACCGGCCGCAGTTGATGATCTGCTCGGTGGACACCGACCGCAAGAAGGCGCTGGACGGCGCACGCAAGATGATGACCCAGTACCTGGGCCAGCAGCCGCACCTGATGAAGGCCAGCGGCGTCAGCCAGGAGCTGCTGGATGAGATCCACCAGGTGTTGACCTGGCCGGCCACCGACGAGGAGATCGAAGGCGCGATGCATCTGGTGCCCGACGATGTGGTGCAGATGTGTACCGCCAGCGGCTCGCCCGAGGAGGTCAAGGCCAAGGTGCGCGAGTACATCGACCACGGCTGCACCTGCCCGATCCTCTACCCGCTGGGCGATCCCAAGCTGATGATCGACATCTTCAGCGAAGGGTACAGTTAAGGCATCCATGCGCCGGGCGCACAACCGTCGATGAAAATGGCGGGCTCGGTGGCTGCGCACAGACCGGCCCGAGCAGCCATTTTCAAGTACAAACCAACATCAAGAGAGCCGGCCTGCGCCGGCTGACCAGCCACCTTCGACCCGCGCAACAACGAGACAGGGCACATCACCACGGATGGCGCCCTGTTTTGTTGTGCCAGTACAACCACCGAAAATGCGCCACCCTCTGCGTTCTCTCCTCATCGGCCTCACCCTGACCTTCGCCAGCCTGGCAGCGGCGCTTCTGCTGCTGGAAGGGCTGACGCGCCTGCTGCACCTGGCGGCGCCGGCCGAACCGACCGGCAATTTCTGGCGCACCGACCCGGAAACCGGCTGGTCGCTGCAGCCGGGCGCGACCGGCCGCTGGTTCAACCCGCTGGGCGAGTATGACGTCGATGTGACCATCAACAGCCAGGGGCTGCGCGATGTGGAGCGGGCTGATTACCACAAACCGGAGGGGGTCTATCGCATCCTGCTGTTGGGCGATTCCTATGTGGAGGGGCTGCGCGTGCCGCTGGAGCAGACCTTCGGCAAAAGCCTTGAACGGGCGCTCAACGCCAACGCGCCGGCCGGGCTGCGCTACGAGGTCATCAACGCGGGCGTCAGCGGCTGGGGCGCCGACCAGGAGTTGCTTTGGCTGCGCGCCGAGGGGGCGAAATACCAGCCTGACCTGGTGCTGCTCTCCTTCTTCCCCGGCAACGACTTCCAGAACGTCTCCGAAGCCCTGGAGGTGGCCAACATGGGCCGGGTGCAGAAGCCCTTCTTCGTCGCAGATGACGCCGGCGGGCTGACGACCCATTACTATCCCTTCGATCCGGCCGCCGCGCCGCAGCCTGATCGCCCTGCCCCGCCCGATGAGCCGACCGGGGACGCCGCTGACCGGCTGGCGGGCCTGCGCGCCTGGCTGACTGACCATTCGACCCTCTATCGCTTCACCGCCAACGTGTTGGACGAAGCTGCACCCGACCTGGCCCTCTCCCTGGCCCGCTGGGGTGCGATCGACGCGCCGCTGGCCCGGGCCAATGCAGCCATGGGGCCGGACTACGTGCCGGTGGCCTATGGCATCTATCATCAGCCGCTGGCGGCCGAGTGGACCGAGGCCATCGCGCTGGCCGGCGATCTGGTCCAGACCATGCAGGATGAGGCGACCGGAATGGGCAGCCGGCTGGCCGTGGTCAGTGTGCCAGCGCCGGAGCAGGTTTACCCCGAACGCTGGCAGCGCATCATGCAGCGCTACACCCCCATGCAGACCAGCCAATGGGACCTGGAGCAGCCCAGCCGCGCGGCGGCGCAGGTCGCCCAGCAGGCCGGCGTCCCCTTTTTCGACCTGTTGCCCATCTTTCAGAAGGCCGCGGCCGCGTCATCCGAGCCGCTGCACCTGCGCGTCGACGGCCACTGGACGGCGGCCGGCGAACTGCTGGCGGGGGAAGCTACGGCAGAGTTCCTGCGCGCCGGTGGGTTGTTGAGCTCACAAGAGTGAGACGGCGCTGCGTCGCAGACGCTATCGGCCAAAGAGTTCGCTGTGGCTTCCGGTACGCACCAACTGAAGCTCCAGGTCTCGAAATTGACGGATGGTGAGCAGCATACTCAGTTCTTCCAATGACAGCAGCAGAAAACGTTCCTACGGATTCGGCAGCAACAGCGACACGCCCGCGTAGCCATCCAGACTGATACGCAGCTCACCCTGGCCGTTCACTGCTCCGGCGACCAGACCGCCGAACATATCGATGGCCTGGCCCGGCTGCACGCCGGCCAGCCGCACTACCTCCTCCACCGGCGCGGCGCCGAAGTTGATGGCGGTCACCTGTGTGCCCAGCCCCTCGGGCAGCTCATGCACCATGACCAGCAGGCCGGGGCTGTGCGTGTCAGGCACATCCACCTGGCGCGCGGCGTAGAGCTTGCAGGCCTGGCGCACCTTGAGCATGGCCTGGAGCTGGCTGGCGAAGGAATCTGGCCGGCTGAGCTGCTCCGGCAGTGGGCCGTAGAGCGAAACGGCCCTGGGCAGGCCGGCCGCCGAGGCCGTCGCCGCCGGATTGGCGCCCAGCAGATCGTAGGCCCCGCGGTTGATCCAGCGGGTGTCGCCGTCGGCCATCATCTCCGCCGCCAGGTCGTGAGCCAGCGGCAGCGCCCCCACCAGGTCCCAGCCGGAGAGAGCGAAGACGCCGGGCTGGAAGGCGTTGTAAAACGCCAGCAGCAGGTGCAGACGCTGGATTTGCCCCACCTGCTCGCCGGTCAGGCCGTCCAGCGTGCGGATGTTCAGCGCCGCGGCTGCCACGCTGGCCATGGTGCAAGCCACGCCGTTGGTGACGAAGCGCAGGTTGTAGGGCGCGTTGGCGCCGCTGATGCGCTCGTACATCACGCCGCGCACCCGCTGGCGCAGCTCCAGCCCGCTCAGCTCCTCGCCGCCCAGGGTGAAGCGATCGGCCGCGTGCAGCGTCCAGAAATGCACCAGCTCCAGGGTCAGCTCGTCGTGGTTTTGCAGGGCGTGGATCAGGTAGGCCGGTTCGATGTCGTGCCGGGCCAGCTCGCGCAGCATCAGGCGCAGGAAGGCGGCGTCGCCGGTGACCAGCGCGTGCTGGCAGGCGGGCCGGGTCACGAAGTCGTAGGCCAAATCGGCCCCGCCGTGGCTCATGGCCGCGATGTCGTCCACGGTCAGGTTGAGCTCCTGAAAGCTGAAGCCGCCCAGCTTGCGCACCGCGCCGGCGATCAGTTGGTTGGCGGTGATGGAGAGCGGATGTCCCTCGGACCAGGCGGGGCCGCCGGGCCGCCGCTCCACCCCCAGAAAGCCGTTGGCGTCCAGCCGCACCATCCTCGCACCCAGCACCCCCAGCGAGTGCAGCGCGTCGCCGACCACCAACCGCGGCGCGGCGAAGCTGGGATCGAGCCAGTTCAGGCTGGGCTGGCCCTGCTTGAAATAGTGCAGGTAGACCCAGCGCCGCGCCGCGCCATCCACCCCCATCACCACATCGGTGGCGCTCCAGTTGCTCTCCTTGACCCCCGGCTCGTAGAAGATCACCCGCTGCAGCTCGCCGACGATGTAGCCTTTTGCGGCCAGACTGGCCACCGCGGCCGGGTCCAGGTTGACCGAATCGGCGTCCGGCGGCACAGCGGGCAGCAGCTCCCAATCCTCGGGCGCGATCTCGACCATGTGGAAGAGGCCGGGATAGTCGCCATAGGCCCGCTCGGCCAGGCGGAAGTCGGCCCCTTTGCCCAGGTGGGCCGGGATAACGTCGTCGATCACCAGCGCGCCGACCGCGGCCGCGGCCCGGCTCATGGCCGCGTATTCCTCGGCCGTCCCGAACTGCGGGTCGATGGCCAGGCCGATGCGGTCGAAGTGGCCGTCGATGGTGGGGGTGAATTCGGTTCCGTCCAGCCCACCGGCCTGCTTCATCGGCCCGGTGTGGATGGCCTGGATGCCGATGTCGGCCAGGGTACGCCAAAGGGCCGGATCGCCCAGCGCGGCCAGCACCGACTGGCCGGCGCGGGTGATGATCGCGCCGGGGTAGGCCGTGAACCAGACCGAGGCCGCCTCCGACGCCGCGCGCGGCCGCGCCTCGGCATAGGGATAGCGCCACTGGCTGCCCTGGCCCGAGTAACGCGCCGCGATGGGGCGGACCGCTTCGAGCATGGCGCGGTCGAGGAGCCAGGAGATGTAGGAATCGGGTGTGTTGGTCATGAGTCTATCTCAGCGAAGGGAAATGGCGGCAGGGGCATCAAGCCAACCCTGTGCGTGCAACCGGTCCGCGGCCAGCCCGATCTGGGCGTCGGTGAACTGCCATTTGCCGGGCGCCCAGTCATGAACGACCTGGGAAATGGCTGGCAACGATGGCACGCCGTCATGCGCCATGACCCAGTGAACGGTGGCAAGCAGTTCCAGGCCAAAGGGCGTCTCGAAGCCATCCACCAGTTGCGTTACCCGGTCGAAACGGGCGTTGGTATCGGTGTGCGAGCGGAGAAAGGCCATCGCCTCTGCAACCGCGCCAGGTACCAGGGACAACTGTTTGTAGGGCATGTCGCCGCCGTCGGCGTAGCCAGCGATCCAATGGCCATCGATAGCGCGCAGCCTGCGCTCGCTCGATGCGGGTCATGCCCTGAGTCAGGGCATAGGTGATGGTGAAACGGGGATTCATATGTATCAGCCGAATTGTCAAGCAACCCACTTGAAATTGCATGACAAATGTAGTATACTATGGTCAATCCATTAAGTGGAGGTTGATGTGCGCTGATGGCCTTGGCCGGAGTACATCGAAAGCACCCTACGGGGTGCTTTTTTTATGGCAACAACTTCTTTCCATAGCCGGTAATGCGTCCCGTAGTTCGATTACGATGAAACTTCGCGCGGTTGAGAATATCAGCGATTTGTCGAGCATAGGCGGATGTCTGCTGAGTGACAAGTCCATTTTCGGCCAGATGATCGTAGTGTGCTGCGTGGGCGAGCAGATCAGCCAGTTGAAGTCCAACGATATCAGCCTGCTTTGTCTTGATTTTGATCTCTCCTGAGGTCAGACATGCTTGAAAGCGTGCCGCGGGAATGTTAGTCGTCCCCTGGTTGAATAGTCGCCTGTAGGACTCAGCCAGACGTTGATCAGGCGCGGTGCCTCTTGCCTCAATCATGACGTCGCCGCGCAGGTTCTGATAGTGCAGAAACAGCACGTATCTTTCCAGCATTGTTGCCAGACAATAGTGATATGGCTCGTATCGCCACACTGAGTACGTCTCAAAGTGACGGCGCTTGTCGATTGTAATCAACAGGGCAACGAAGTCCCACTTTTCATAGTGGACCAGCATTTCATCGCCGAAACGTTGTCGCAACGCCTCATCTCTGTAGAGCACCTTGAAAGGGCCTTGAAATCGAGTGATCTCCTTGCGATGAAAAATGACGGGTTCATCGGGATCGCCCTGAAAGTACGCTCGCTTGATGCGGCGCATATCTGGTTGGACAAAGTCGAGCATATGCTGGCCGTTAACGATTACCCCAAAGAGGGAGAGAAACCGCTCGTTCTCGGCCAGGTTTGGCCTCATGTCATGATTTCCAACTTCGTCGATGTAGAGGCGATACAAATGGTTCATGGCTGTGCGATGTTGAGTCTGTCACCAACTTTCATGACGTGATGAAATGTCATTGTTCAACGTCCTCGGCCAGTTCTTTCATCTCGTCCAACAATTATATCTCTTCCCTTGCATCCTTCAATCCCACCGCCGCCGCGCACAGGTCAATTACAACCGTCAATGAAAATGGCGAGCTCGGTGGCTGCGCCCAGACCGGCTCGAGCAGCTATTGAAGTCGGTAATCCTGTTGAGTTGCTGGGTGTCAATCATGATCGATGGTTGGTGGGGTGCCGGGGGTGAAGGGCGACGCGATTATACCATCGCTGACGCACGGGCGCAACGCGCTGCGCTTTCCCGGTGATGCGCCGACTTCCCCCGTGCTCAACACAAAAGGCCTGGATCAGCGCCAATTGACGCTGATCCAGGCCTTAGGGACGGTAGCCACGACGAGGATTTGCTTTACGACTTCGCGCCGCCAACGATGAACTGCATCAAGCAGCGGCCCCAGATGCCCATGATGACGGGCACGACGCCGATGATGGCCACGATCACGCCGCCCGTGCTGCCGGCCAGCGGCCCCATCAGGCCCAGCCAAATCAACGCCAGACCCAGAATGACGCGCACGACGCGCCCAACGGTGGAATTCATGAAAGTAATCAGACCAGCCATGGATGACCTCCTGCGGTAAAAGGGTGGTTTTGTGTTCAAACTACACCGCTGAGATGCTTGCCAGGGCCGTTCAGGTTACATTTTTCTGGCCTGCGTCGCCTTTTCCAGCCTGAAAACCGCGGTGGTGGCCAACAGGTTCTTGACCTTGATGATGCGCGCCCGCCGGCCGCGGTTCAGGTAGATCTCACGGGTGATGGCGATGCCCACCTGCTGGCAGAAGCCGGCGAAGTCGGTGATGCTGACCGCCTGCCAGCGCGGTGCGTCATACCAGTGCTGCGGCAGGTCGGGGGCCAGCGGCACGCGGCCGGTCAGCAGCAGCTCCAGCCGGCAGCGCCAGTAGCCCCAGTTGGGAAAGCTGACCAGCGCGCTCTTGCCCACCCGCAGCATCTCGGCCAGGATCGCGGCCGGATCGTCCAGGAAGGGCAGGGTCTGGCTGAGGATCACCACATCGAAGCTGTTCGCAGGGTAGTCGGCCAAACCCTCTTGCAGATGGCCCTGACGCACGCTCAGCCCGCGCCCGACGCACGCCATGACGCCGGCCTCGCTCAATTCGATGCCGCGGCCGCGCGCCTGCTTGTGCCGCACCAGATAGGCCAGCAGCGCGCCGTCGCCGCAGCCCAGGTCCAGCACCTTGGCTCCGGCCGGCGTCAGATCGGCCACCGCCTGTAGGTCCGGGCGCAACGCGGCATAAGCGGCCGCCTGCTGGTCGTTTGCTGCTACCATGACGCGCCTCGCGCGGGCGCGGCGGCCAGGCGCAGATCAGCCCGCCGGCGCAGCAAGCTGAGCGGGGCTTTCACACCTCACCCCGCACGCGCTCCAGGAAGCTGCCTAGCAGCCGCGTCATCGTCTCCACCTCCACCAGAAACGCGTCGTGGCCCCAGGAGCTTTCGATGTCCAGATAGGTCACATCGCAGCCGGCCGCGGTCAGCGCCCGCACCAGCTCCTTGCTGTGATAGCTGGGATAGAGCCAGTCGCTGGTGAAGCTGATCACCAGGAAGGCGGTATCGGCGGCGTGCTCAAACGCTGCGGCCAGGGAGCCGCCATGCTGTCCGGCCGGGTCGAAGTAATCCAACGCCTTGGTGACGTAGAGATAGCTGTTGGCGTCGAAGCGGCGGGTGAACTTGTCGCCGTTGTGCTTCAGATAGCTCTCGATCTCGAACTCCGTCTGGAACTCGTAGCCGTAGCGTTCCCGGCCTTGCAGGCGCCGGCCGAACTTCTCGTGCATCGACTGCTCGCTGAGATAGGTGATGTGTCCCACCATGCGCGCCACGGAGAGGCCAGCATCGGGCCGCCGGCCGTTGCTGTAGTAATCGCCCTGGTTCCAGGCCGGGTCGGCATAGATCGCCTGGCGCCCCACCTCGCTGAAGGCGATGAGCATGGGGCTGTGGCGGGCCGTAGTGGCGATGGGAATAGCGGCGCGCACCCGCTGCGAGTGGTGTGCGGCCCATTCCAGCACCTGCATGCCCCCCATGCTACCGCCGGCCACAGCCAGCAGCCGGTCGATTCCCAGGTGATCCAACAGCCGCACCTGCGCCCGCACCATGTCGCCGATGGTCACCACCGGAAAGTGCAGGCCATAGCGCTGGCCGGTGGCCAGATCGACGCTGCCCGGCCCGCTGGAGCCGTAGCAACTGCCCAGCACGTTGCTGCACAGGACGAAGTAGCGGTCGGTGTCGAAGGCCTTGCCCGGCCCGATGCAGTCATCCCACCAGCCTGGCTGGGCGTCGTCGGGCGTCAGATAGCCGGCCGCGTGGGCTCCGCCGCTCAGCGCATGGCAGACCAGGATCGCGTTGGAGCGGTCGGCGTTCAGCCGGCCATAGGCTTCGTAGGCCAGCGTCACCGGGCTCAGCGTCGCGCCGCTTTCGAGCGCGAAGGGTTCGTCCTGGGCGAAGGTGAAGGTTTGCGTCTGTACCAGGCCGACGGAGTTGGATGGAAACATGATACCTGATCCTGAGAGGATGGCTTGGTAGGTTGGCAGATCGACAACGCCGCGGCGTGTGAGCAATCCACCAACCTACCAAGCATCAACTCACGCGCCCAAGGCCTGCTCCAGGTCCCACAGGATATCCTCGATATCCTCCAGGCCGACGCTCAGGCGGACGAAGTCGGGGGTGACGCCGGCGGTGGCCATCTCCTCGGCGGTCAACTGGCTGTGGGTGGTGGTGGCGGGGTGGATGGCCAGGCTCTTGGCGTCGCCCACGTTGGCCAGATGGCTGAAGAGCTGCAGGCTGTCGATGAAACGCCGGCCTGCCTCGGCGCCGCCCCGGATGCCGAAGCCGAGGATCGCGCCGACCCCCTTGGGCAGGTATTTCTTGGCCAGCTCGTGGTCAGGGTGGCTGGCCAGGCCAGGATAGCTGACCCAGGTCACGGCCGGGTGCGCTTCCAGGAACTGGGCCACGGCCTGGGCATTGGCGCAGTGGCGCTCCATGCGCAGGCTGAGGGTCTCGATGCCGGTCAGCGTGTTCCAACTGTTGAAGGGCGCCTGGCACGCGCCCAGGTCACGCAGCACCTGCACGCGCGCCTTGATGATGAAGGGGGGCAGGCCGATGCCGGCCACGTCGGCGTAAGCCAGGCCGTGGTAGCTGGGGTCGGGGGTGGTGAAGTTGGCAAAGCGGCCGCTGCGCCAGTCGAAGTTGCCGCCGTCGACGATGACGCCGCCGATGGCCTGGCCGTGGCCGCCCAGGAACTTGGTGGTGCTGTGAACCACGATGTGCGCGCCCCACTCGAAGGGCCGGCAGAGATAGGGGGAGGCAAAGGTGTTGTCGATCAGCAGCGGGATGGCGTTGGCCTGGGCGATGGCGGCCACCTCCTGGAAGGGGAAGACCTTGATGCCGGGATTGCCCAGCGTTTCGCCGTAGATCACCCGGGTGTTGGGGCGGATCGCCCGCTCGAAGTTGGCCGGGTCGCTGGGATCGACGAACGTGACCTCGATCCCCAGGCGCGGCAGGGTGTAGTTGAACTGGTTGTAGGTGCCGCCGTAGAGCCGGCTGCTGCTGACCACATGGTCGCCCGCCTCGCACAGGGTCATGATGGCCATGGCCTGGGCCGCGTGGCCGCTGCTGGCCGCCAGCGCCCCGACGCCCCCCTCCAGGTCGGCGATGCGCTGCTCCAGCACATCGGTGGTGGGGTTCATGATGCGGGTGTAGATGTTGCCCAGCTCGCGCAGCGCAAAGAGATTGGCCGCGTGCTCGGTGTCGCGGAACTGATAGCTGGTGGACTGGTAGATGGGAACGGCGCGGCTGCCGGTGGTTGGATCAGGCTGCTGGCCAGCGTGGAGCTGGCGGGTGGCGAAACCGAAGTTGCGTCCATTGGTTGCGTCGGTCATGGTCGTTACGTCTCCTGTCAATTGGATTGAACACCTGAGATTGATCGCCAGGGCGTCTCATCGAGCCGGCCGCCTGGTTGATCGGTCGACAAAAAACCTCTCTTGTCTGGAAGACAAGAGAGGTTTGCGGGTGCACCTGACGCATTGCGCTGACACTAAGACATCCCCGGCGGGGATGATCAGGACGTGTCGCGCCACCTGATCTCATCTTCCAGAACAAGTCTGCCGGATTTGGCACCCTGGCGCTCACGCAGCGTCCTTACTGCATGAACCGGGTTGTCGAGGCTTCACAGGGCCGGTCCCTCTGCCTCTCTGGATAAGAGTTCGGAGTATTCGGTTGTAGGGCGGTAGAATACTCAGGTGTGGCCGATCTGTCAAATCTGACGACAGCAGATCAACGCCACGGGCCGCGGGTTACGCCCCGGCCGCGATGACCTTCTGGCGATAATGCTCGTCCGGGCGGGTGTGGATGCGGGCCACCGCTTCGGCGCTCATGAAGTTCGGCCCGCCCATGGCATAGGTCCCGGCCAGCACGCGCGCGGCCTTGACGGCCATGGCCGTGATGTTTTCCACCTGCTGCGCGCTGCGGCCCAGCGCGATCAGCCCATGGTTCTGCATGTGGATGACCTTGGGAACCTCGCCGTAGTAGTCGATGTGCGCGTCGATGTGCGCCTTCACCGCACGCGCCAGCGGCGGGCCAGGATCGACGTAGGGGATCAACACCGGCGCAGGGCCCAGCACCACGATCTCATCGGGGAAAAGCCGGCCGGCAAACGCCGCGTCGAAGCCGACAGAGCAGGTGAGGGCGTTGATGGCCGTCGGATGGGTGTGGCCGACGAAGCTTATCCCGTCCAGTTGCAGGCAGACTGCGTGCAACACCGTCTCGACCGAGGGGTGGCCGCCGCTGGCCGGGTCCATCTTGGCTTCGATCAGCCCCTGCTTGATCTCGGCGTCGCTGAGGGTGGACGCGTTCAGCATGGCCAGCACCCGATCGAAGCGCACCTCCACGAAGCCGGTGGCGTCGATGGTGCGCAGCTCAGTGCCGCTGGCCTTGACCCAGAAGGTGGCGTCGCTGGCCCGCGTCGACGTGTTGCCCTCGCCCAAAATGGCGTAGTCCCTGGCGGGGTCGCCCAAAGCGCGCGACAGCCGCACCAGTTGTTCCAGAAGTTCATGGTTTGACATTTCAATCACCTGTGTCTACCAGCCGGAAAAGGTTTCCGGCGTAATCCACCACCAACAGCTCGCCATCCTCGGTTTCGCCGAAGGAGCTGATCTGTGCGTCGCTCTTCAACAGCTCGGCAGGCTGCCAGCCGCCATCAGCAGCCGGCGCCAGCCCCCAGATGCGGCCAGTGCAGTAGTCGCCATAGAAGTAGACGCCGTGCAGGGCCGGCTGGGCGACGCCGCGATAGACGTAGCCGCCAGTGATCGAACAGCCCAGGTCGTGGCTGTACTCCGTCGCCGGCAGGATCAGCCCTTCCTGGGCGCATGTGCTGGCCTGGAAGCAGTGCGTGCCCTCCATGATGGGCCAGCCGTAGTTCTCGCCGCCGCGGCTGCCGGCCGGTTGCACGTTGACCTCTTCCCATTGGTTCTGACCCACGTCGGCGATCCACAGCTCGCCGGTGAGCCGGTCAAAGGAGAAGCGCCACGGGTTGCGCAGGCCGTAGGCCCAGATCTCCGGCCGGGCGTTTTCCGCGCCCACGAAGGGGTTGTCGGCCGGAACCACCGCGCCCTCGCCGCTGACGTCCAGGCGCAGCAGCGTGCCCAGGATCGTGCCCAGGTCTTGGCCATTCTCATAGCGGTCATCGGCGCCGCCGCCGTCGCCCAGCCCGGCGTAGAGGTAGCCATCGGGCCCGAACGCCAATATGCCGCCGTTGTGGTTGGTGGCCGGCTGCGCCGCGGTCAACAGCGTCGTTTCACTGGCGGGGTCGGCCGCTGTGCGCTCAGGGTTGGCCTGGAAGCGGGCGATGACGGTGTCGCCGTTTTTGTCGGTGTAGTTGACAAAGAGCCGGCCATTGGCGAGAAACTGCGGATCGAAGGCCAGGCCCAGCAGCCCCTGCTCGGAAGCGCTGGAGCCGACGCGCTCCCGGATGTCGAGAAAGGTCTGCGGCTGGCTGCCATCGGCGTTGAGCGCCACGATGCGACCCGCCTGTTCCAGCACGAAGATGCGGCCGCTGCCATCGCCCGCATGGCCGGCGAAGACCGGCTTGGCCAGCCCCTCGGCCAGCGGCTCCAGCGTCAGGTCGAGGCCCTCCACTGTCGGCGCTGCGGGGGTCGCGGTGGGGGAAGGGCTGGCGGTCGGTGTGGCGGTCGGAGCAACTGTATCGGTGGCTGTCGGCGCAACCGTGTCGGCGGCTGTCGGCGTGGCCGGGGCAGCGTCCGTGGCCCCGGGCGTCGCCGACGCGAGCTCCGCGGCCGTGGGCGCAGATTGCACCGTGGCCACCGGCAGCGGGCTGGCAGTCGGCTGCCCGACGGCTCTGGACGAGCAGGCAGCCACGATCAGGGTCATGGCCAAT
>JAKQCW010000186.1 GCA_029558955.1 Chloroflexota bacterium | reverse complement strand
GCGTTATAATGCGTGTCCCGAACCGATGTTCTGAATCACACGAGGTAAGACGTGCCGGAGTTCAAGTTAGTTTCCGAGTTTCAACCGATGGGCGACCAGCCGGAGGCGATCCGGCGTCTGGTGGATGGCCTGCAGCAGGGCCATAAACATCAGACGCTGCTTGGCGCCACGGGCACGGGCAAGACCTTCGTCATGGCCCAGATCATCCAACATGCCCAGCGTCCTACGCTGATTCTGGCTCATAACAAGACGCTGGCCGCCCAGCTCTATGCCGAGTTTCGCGAGTTCTTCCCCACCAACTCGGTGGAGTATTTCGTCAGCTACTACGACTACTACCAGCCGGAAGCCTACATCCCCCGCACCGACACCTATATCGAGAAGGATTCCAGCATCAACGACGAGATCGACCGGCTGCGCCTGGCCGCGACGGCCGCGCTGTTCAGCCGGCGGGACGTGGTGATCGTCGCCTCGGTGTCGGCCATCTATGGCCTGGGCAGCCCGCAGGACTACGGCCAGGAGGTGGTGCATCTGGCCGTCGGCGACCAGATGCGGCGCAACCACGTGCTGCGCCGGCTGGTGGATATCTACTACGAGCGCAACGATCAGATCTTGCAGCGCGGCCGCTTTCGGGTGAAGGGGGACACCCTGGAGGTGCAGCCGGCCTATGGCGAGACTGCCTACCGCATCGAGCTGTGGGGCGACGAGGTGGAGCGGATCAGCGAGATCGACACCCTGACCGGCGAGGTGCTGGACCAGCCAGACCAGGTCAACATCTTCCCTGCCAAGCATTTCGTCACCCCGGCCGACAAGTTGGTCGAGGCCATCGCCGACATCGAGGCTGAGCTGGCGGAGCAGGTGGCCTGGTTCAAGGCCCACGACAAGCTGCTGGAGGCGCAGCGCATCGAGCAGCGCACCCGCTACGATCTGGAGATGCTGCGCGAGGTGGGCCACTGCTCCGGCATCGAGAACTACAGCCGGCCCTTGTCCCGCCGCCTGCCCGGCTCGCAGCCCTGGACTCTGCTGGACTATTTCCCGTCCGACTGGCTCTGCATCATCGACGAGAGCCACATCACCGTGCCGCAGATCCGCGGCATGTACAACGGCGACCGGGCGCGCAAGCAAGTCCTGGTGGAGTACGGCTTTCGCCTGCCGCTGGCGCTGGACAATCGCCCGCTGCGCTTCGAGGAATTCGAGGCCATGCTGACCCAAGCGATCTACACCAGCGCCACCCCCGGCCCCTACGAGCGCGAGGTCTCGGCGCAGATCGTCGATCAGGTGATCCGCCCCACGGGCCTGCTGGACCCGCAGGTGGAGGTGCGGCCGGTCAAGGGCCAGGTGGACGACCTGGTGAAGGAGATCCGCCAGCGGCTGCGCAACGGCCAGCGGGTGCTGGTGACCACGTTGACCAAGCGCATGGCCGAGGATCTGGCCGACTACCTGGCCGAGCTGGGCATCAAGGTGCATTATCTGCACAGCGAGATCCACACTCTGGAGCGCATCGAGATTCTGCGCGACCTGCGGCTGGGCGTCTACGATGTGGTGGTGGGCATCAACCTGCTGCGCGAGGGGCTGGACCTGCCTGAGGTCAGCCTGGTTGCCGTGCTGGACGCGGACAAGGAGGGCTTTTTGCGCTCCGGGCCGTCGTTGATCCAGACCATCGGCCGCGCTGCGCGCCACGTCGAGGGCAAGGCCATTCTCTACGCCGACCGGATCACCGACAGCATGCGCCTTGCCATGGAGGAGACCAACCGCCGCCGCGAGAAGCAAAGCCGCTACAACGAGGAGCACGGCATCACCCCGCAGAGCATCGTCAAGAGCGTGCGTGACCTGACGCAACGGCTGCAACTGGCGGTTGCTGAGGAGAAGGTGGCCTACAGCGTGGGCGGCGACGGCGAGGAAAGCCGGCCTGCCCCGCCGCTCAGCGCGTTGCCGCGGGCCGAACGGCTGCGCATCGTGCGTGATTTGGAGAAAGAGATGCACCGGGCGGCCGAGGACCTGCGCTTTGAGGAGGCCGCCATCCTGCGCGATCAGATCGTCGAGCTGCGCCGCAGCTTGCAGGAGGAGTCGAACCTGCCGGCGTGGAAGAAAGACCTGCTGGATGAAGATGAGCTGATCTACGAGATCGCCCGGGAAGCAGCATAACCAGCGCCCTGTCACCCTGAGGCTCGGCGAAGGGTCCCGGCGGTCCTCAGCATGACAAATGGAAATGAGGATACGTTACATAACATGACAAATTGGCCCAACAACCCCACTCTTTACGAAATCAACGCCTGGGCATGGCTGGAGCAGCTCAGCCGCGCGGCCGGGCAGCCGGTGACCCTGGACAGCGTGCCCGAGGCCGAGTTGGCGCGCATCGCCTCCTACGGCTTCGACGGCGTCTGGCTGATGGGCGTCTGGCAGCGCAGCATCGCCGGCCGGCGCGTGGCAATCGAGCATCCGGGGTTGCAAGGGGAATACCGCAAGGCGCTGCCCGACTACAGCGAGGCCGACGTGGTCGGCTCCCCCTACAGCATTCCAGACTACCGCGTCGATGCCGCACTGGGCGGCGACGCGGGCCTGGCCAGCCTGCGTCAGCGCCTGGCGGGGCGGGGCATGCGCCTGATGCTGGACTTCGTGCCCAATCACCTGGCCCGCGACCATGCCTGGCTGGCCGAACATCCGGAGCGCCTGGTGCAGGGCGGGCCGGACAGCCTGGCGCGCCAGCCGGTCAACTATTTCGATGTCACGGTGGATGGCCAGTGGCGTATCTTCGCCCACGGCCGCGACCCCTATCTGGACGGCTGGTCTGACACGGTGCAGATCGACTATCGCCGCGCGGCCAGCCGCCGGGCCATGTCCGACATCCTGCTCTCCATCGCCGAGCGCTGCGACGGCGCACGCTGCGACATGGCCATGCTGGTCACCCAGGACATCTTCCTGCGCACCTGGGGCGGGGCCTTTGAGCCGCCGCGCGCCGAGTTCTGGCCGGCCGTGGCCACCGATCTGCGGGCGCGCTTCCCCGATTTCATCCTGCTGGCCGAGGTGTACTGGGACCTGGAGTGGGAGCTGCAACAGCAGGGCTTCGACTATACCTACGACAAGCGGCTCTACGACCGGCTGTTGGAGCACGACGCCATGGACGTGCGCCTGCACCTGACCGCGGGGACCGACTATCAGCAGCGCCTGGCCCGTTTCACCGAGAATCACGACGAGCAGCGCGCGGCCACAGCTTTCGGCGGGCCGCGCAGCCTGGCCGCGGCCGCGTTGACCTATACCCTGCCCGGCCTGCGCCTTTTCCATGAGGGCCAGCTCGATGGCTGGCAGGTCAAGCTGCCGGTGCAACTGGGCCGGCGGCCGGCCGAGGCCGAGCAGGGGGAGGTGGAGCGCTTCTACCGCCGGCTGCTGGCCGCGCTGCGCCATCCCATCTTCCACGACGGCGTCTGGCAGCCGCTCAAGCCGGCCGAGGAGTGGGCGGGCAATCCGACGCATCGCCATATCGTCGCCCACCGCTGGTCGCTGGACGATGATTTGCGCCTAGTGGTGGTCAACCTCTCATCGGAGCGCGCCCAGGCGCTGGTTCCGCTGGAGCTGCGCGCGCTGGCCGGTCGCGACTGGCGGCTGAACGACCTGCTGAACGACACGACCTATCTGCGCCGCGGCGATGACATGGCGGGCGCCGGTCTGTACATCGACCTGCCCCCCTATGGCTATCATCTGTTCGAAATCGAGCGCGAGTAGCTGATGACGCCTGATCTCGTGCAGTCTCCTGTGGAGGGCGCCGTTCGCTGGCTGCTCTGGGGGCTGCTGCTGCTCTGGGCCGGACTGTTGATCGGCGGCCTGCTGCTGGGCAGGCCGGACGCCGCGCGCCGCAACCGGCTGCCGCTGCCGGTGCGCATGACGTTGTCTTCCATCCTGCTGGCCGCCGCCCTGGTCTGGTGGCGGGCTGGCCTGGCCGGCGGGCCGCTGGAGCGCTTCGGCCTGTGGATCGCGGTCGGCATGGCCTTGGATCGGCGATTTCATCTGGTTGACCTACAGCGCGGCTCAGATGTTGATTGTCTACTCGTCGGCGGCCGCGTTGGCCGCCCTGTCAGGCCAGTAGTTGCGAGGATCCTATGCCTGAGCTGCGCCAAAACATGGCCACCAAACAGTGGGTGATCATCTCCACCGAGCGCGCCCGCCGGCCGGAGGAGTTTGGCGATTGGTCGCAACGGCCAGCCCACGAAAGCCTGGCGAGCTACGATCCCCACTGCCCCTTCTGCGTGGGCAACGAGGAGGGGCCGGAGATGGAGCTGCTGCGCCTGCCCCAGGACAGCCCCGATTGGCAGGTGCGCGTCGTCAGGAACAAGTTTCCGGCGCTGAACCAGCAGGGCGACCGGGTGCGCGAGTTCGATGGCATCCATCGCGCCATCTCCGGCGTTGGCTATCACGAGGTGGTGATCGAGGGGCCGCAGCACAACACCACACCGGCGCTGCTGGCCGAAGAAGATCTGGCGTTGGTGCTGCTGGCCTTTCAGATGCGCGGCGTGGTCATGTCGCTGGACGACCGCATCGAGCATGTGATCTACTTCAAGAACCACGGCGTGCGCGCCGGCACGTCGCTGCTGCACCCGCACAGCCAGATCATCGGCCTGCCGGTGGTGCCCTACGACGTGCGCATGCGGGACGAAGAGGCGCGGCGGCACTTCGACGATACCGGCTGCTGCGTCTTCTGCGCCGTGCTGGAGGATGAGCTGCGCGACCGGCGGCGGGTGATCGCCGAGAACGACGACTACGTGGCCTTCGTGCCCTATGCCGCGCTCTCCCCTTTTCACGTCTGGATCGTGCCGCGCGAGCATCATTCCAGCTTTCTGATGGTCTCGCCCATCTCGCTGCACCGGCTGGCGGGCCTGGCACGCGATGTGCTGCGCCGCCTTCACTTCGGGCTGAACGATCCTGACTACAACATCGTCGTGCGCAGCGCGCCGGTCAAGGCCTGGTACGCCGACTATCTGCACTGGTACGTCTCCCTGATCCCGCGCGTCAGCCAGTCGGCTGGCTTTGAGCTGGGCAGCGGGATGTACATCAACACGGCATTGCCTGAGGCCAGCGCCGCCTTCCTGCGCTCGGTGGCGATCTGAACGGCAGTGGCACGTCCCCTTGCCGGCGCGGGGGATGCTTCGCCGGGCCTCAGCATGACATAAGCGATAAAGTTTCGAGTCTAACCATGCGACTCTGTCGAGGTATCATTTAGTGGACACTGGAACGGTCAAACAGGTCGATATTCAGCGCGAGATGCAGGTCGCCTATCTGGACTACGCCATGAGCGTCATCGTCGCGCGCGCCCTCCCGGACGTGCGCGATGGACTCAAGCCGGTCCACCGCCGCATCCTCTACGCCATGCACGACATGGGGCTGACCCATGACAAGCCCTACAAGAAGTCGGCGCGCATCGTCGGCGAGGTGCTGGGCAAGTACCATCCCCACGGCGACAGCGCGGTCTACGATGCCATGGTGCGCATGGCCCAGGATTTCAGTCTGCGCTACCCGTTGGTGGAGGGCCAGGGCAACTTCGGCTCGGTGGATGGCGACAACGCGGCCGCCATGCGCTACACCGAGGCGCGGCTGGCGCGCATCGCCCAGGAGATGTTGAGCGACATCGACAAGGAAACGGTCGACTGGACCGGCAACTTCGATGACACCCTGCACGAGCCGACTGTGCTGCCGGCCGCGCTGCCCAACCTGATCGTCAACGGCGCCAGCGGCATTGCCGTCGGCATGACCACCAACATCCCGCCTCACAACCTGGGGGAGGTCTGCGACGCCCTGGTCTACCTGCTCGATCGCTACAAGCAGGTGGAGGATGTGACGGTCGAAGAGCTGATGCGCTTCATCAAGGGGCCCGATTTCCCCACCGGCGGCATCGTCTACCGTTTCAGCGGCGACGAGGATGTGATCGCGCCGGCCTACGCCTCCGGCCGCGGCCATTTCCGCGTCCAGGCCCGCGCTCACATCGAGGAGATGAGCCGCAGCCGCAGCCGCATTGTCGTCACCGAGCTGCCCTACCAGGTCAACAAGACCAACCTGCTGGAACGCATCGCCGAGCTGGCGCGCGATGGCAAGCTGGAGGGGATCAGCGACCTGCGCGATGAGTCCGACCGCACAGGGATGCGCATCGTGGTCGAGGTCTCGCGCACCGGCGACGCGCGCGCGGTGCTGGCTGACCTCTACAAGTACACCCCCATGCAGCAGACCTTCGGCATGACCATGCTGGCCCTGGTGGAGGGGGAGCCGCGCCTGCTCGGCCTGCGCCGCGTCTTGCAGCATTACGTCGAACATCGCCGCGAGATCATCCGCCGGCGCAGCGAGTATGACCTGCGCCGGGCCCGGGAGCGCGCCCACATCCTGGAGGGGCTGCTCAAGGCCCTGGACATGCTGGATGAGGTGATCCAGACCATCCGCCGTTCCCAGACCACCGACACCGCGCGCGCCAACCTGATCAAGAATTTCAAGTTCACGGAGATCCAGGCGCAGGCCATCCTGGACATGCCCCTCAAGCGGCTGGCCGCGCTGGAGCGCAAGAAGCTGCAAGAGGAATACGCCGAGCTGTTGCAGCGCATCGCCTATCTGGAGGACCTGCTGGCGCACCCGGACAAGGTGTTGGGGGTGATCAAGGACGAGCTGCTGGCGCTCAAGCAGCAGTACAACGATCCCCGTCGCACCCAGATCGTGGAGTTGGGCGTCTCGCGCGCCAGCCTGACCGTGCAGGACATGATGGCCGACGAGCCGGTGATGGTCGCGCTGGCGGCCAACGGCACGCTGCTGCGCGAGAGCCTGGTGGAGCGGCGGCGGGGCAAGCTGCCCAACAAGGTGGACGACAACGCGCCCATCCGCCTGGCCGCAGGCCGCACCCACGACGAGGTGTGGCTTTTCTCGGCCGATGGCCGCATGGCGCGCATTCCCGTCCACCGTCTGCCCGAGGGCAATCCCATCCACCCGGCCGATCTGGGGGTGTTCCAGCGCAACGACCGGCTGGTCAGCCTGCTGCTGCTGGGCAAGCCCGACGAGGAAGAGGAGCAATATCTGGTGCTGGGCACGCGCCAGGGACGCGTCAAACGGGTGACGGTGGCCGAGGCGCGCACTGCGCTGGGCGCGACCACGGCCATGAACGTGGACGATGGCGATGAGCTGATGGGCGCGGCGATCAGCGACGGCAGCGGCGAGATCGTGCTGGTCAGCAAGCTGGCCCAGGCCATCCGTTTCGCCGAGGCCGATGTGCGTCCCATGGGCTTGCCGGCCGCCGGCGTCTGGGGCATGAAGCTGAGCCGCGGCGATGAGGTGGCCGCGCTGGGTCTGGCCCGCCCCGCGGCTGAGCTGGTGATGGTCACCACGGCTGGGCTGTTCAAACGCACCCCGCTGGCCGAGTTCCCGGTGCAGGGGCGCTACGGCGGCGGCGTGGCGGCCATGCGCCTGGCGCAGAAGAGCGGCGCGGTGATCGATGCCCTGGTGGCTGAGCCGGCCGACGAGTTCTTCAGCGCCAGCCGCAAGGGCACGCTGCGCAAGCTGGACTACGCCGAGATTCCCAGCGGCAAGCGCAGCGCGCAGGGCAAGCTGTTGATCCAGCCGGCCCAGGGGGACAGCATCGCCAGCCTGTTGCACCTGCCCACGGCGCGCGGTCAGCGCCGCGGCGGCCGGCGCAATGGCGATGCGCCGCCGCCCCTGCGTCCGGCGGACCCGACGCCGGAGCCTGAGCCGGGCGGGGCCACACAGTTGACGCTGGGCGGCTGGGGCGAGGTCGAGGCCCCGGTTCAGGCCGCGCCCAAGCCCAAGCGCGCCCCCTCCGCGCCGGCGACGCCCAAAAGCCAGCCGATGGCGCGCGGCTTCAAGCTGGACGAGGTGACCAAGGCGCCGGCCAAGGCTGCGTCGGTCAAGCCTGCCGCGGCCGCGACGCCGGCCAGCAAGCCGGCAGCAAAACCGACCGCCGCCTCAAGCAGCAAAGCGCCAGAGAAACCGCCCACAGCAGCGCGGCCATCCGCCAAATCGCCCGCCAAGCCCGCCGCCAGCAAGAGCGCACCATCCGCCAAATCGCCCGCCAGCAAGAGCGCACCATCCGCCAAACCGGCGTCCACGGCCAAGGGCAGCGCCGCGAAGAAGCCGGCCACCGGCGGCACAGGCGGGCGCAAATAAGCGCGAACCCCGGCCCCTGTCATTCTGAACGGGTCAAACACGCACCGGGCTGAGCGCAGACGCCAGACTCCTGCACGCGCCGAGCTTCAGCGCAGCCAACGCCAGTGAAGAGTCCCGGCGCGGCAGACGCTGGCTGCCAGTCGTTGCACATGTGCGACCGCCGGGGACGGCAGCAGGGCGATTGATCTCCCGCCGGCCAAGCAAAAGCCCGGAGCATGGTAGAGCAGCTCCGGGCCTGGCCAGGTAGGGCGGGTGGGACTCGAACCCACACGGGTTTCCCCTTCGGTTTTTAAGACCGATGCGTCTGCCGTTCCGCCACCGCCCCTGGTCTCGATACGCCGCCCGCAGCGGACGGCTACTCGACCAACGATCTCGATACGCCGCCCGCAGCGGGCGGCTACTCGACCAACGGTCGTTCTGATAACAAAAACGGCCTATAGCGCATGGCTCGCCAGCCGCTATAGGCCATTCTGAGAGGCGACGGCCGGATTTGAACCGGCGATCAGGGTTTTGCAGACCCTTGCCTTAACCACTTGGCCACGTCGCCGTAGCTGCGGGCATTGTACCCGTCTCGCGGCTTCTTGTCAAAGTTGCCGGGCCAGACCAGCGCCAACGACAGGACTGACAGTGC
>JAKQCW010000122.1 GCA_029558955.1 Chloroflexota bacterium | reverse complement strand
CCGACCGTGCCTGCCCTGCGCCGCTGGGGCCGGTCTCCGACCGTGCCCGCACCGACCGCTGGGGCCGGTCTCCGACCGTGCCTGCCCTGCGCCGCTGGGGCCGGTCTCCGACCGTGCCCGCACCGACCGCTGGGGCTGGTCTCCGACCGTGCCCGCACCGACCGCTGGGGCCGGTCTCCGACCGTGCCCGCACCGACCGCTGGGGCCGGTCTCTGACCGTGCCCGCCGATGGTTCAGAACAGGCTGAGCTGCTCGCCGTCCGGCCGCGGCTTGGCCGGACGGCGCGGCAGGGAGCGCGCCTCTTTGAGCGCGGCCTCGATATCGCCGACAAAGCGCGAGGTCGCATTCTCCATGCGCTGGCCGAAGAGAAAGCGGGTCCGGGCGCTCAGCAGGGCCAGGCGGCGCTGGGCGCGGGTGACGCCGACGTAGCACAGCCGCCGCTCTTCGTCTATAGCGACCGGCTGGCCGGCGCGCTGGTAGGGCAGCAGCCCTTCTTCGCAGCCAACGATGAAGACCACGGGGAATTCCAGCCCCTTGGCCGCGTGCAGCGTCATCAGCGTCACCCGGTCGGCGCGCGGGTCGTAGGCGTCGGTCTCGCTCTGCAAGGCCATGGCCTCCAGGAAGCCGGCCAGGTCCGCGCGCCACAGCGCCGCCCGCCGCGCCAGTTGGCGCTGGCGCTGGCCGTCGGCCTCGCTCAGCGGCTCGCTGCGCTGGCGGGAGAGGAAATCGTGGATCTGCTCCAGCAGCCGCGCCACGGTCGCGCCCCCCTGCCGCTCCTGCACCAACCCGGTCCAGAACACCGCCAACGCGTCCAGCCTCTGCCGTTGCGCCGGCGTCAGCTTCAGCCCGAATGCCGCCGCCCGCAACAACTCCTCCCAGCTTTCCTGCGCTGCGCCCAGCCTCGCCGCCTTCTCCAGCCCCATGGCGGCCAGCACGGTCTCGCCGTGCGCCGACGACTGCGGAGTGTGCAGCAGCCAGGCGAACGCCAATGCCTCGCGCACGGCCTTGTGGCCGGTCAACGGCGTCTGGCCCACCGTCTGGTAGGGGATGCCGGAGCGTTCGAGGGCCTCGATCAGCGGTCGGCTTTGGGCGCTCAGGCGGTAGAGCACGGCGAATTCGGCAAAGGAATGCGCAACGGGCCTGTCGGCGCCCTCGACGCGCCCCGAATCGAGGGAAAAATAGCTGACGCCGCCCACCATCTGCTCGATTTGATGAACGACGAACTCGGCCTCGGCCTTGTCGGTGGGCGCGGTGTAGACATCCAGCCTGACCTGCTCGGCAAACTCTGCCAATGCCCGCAGGGGCGGAGTCTCCCCATCGCTCGCTCCACCCGGCCCACCGTCCAGCGGCGCCCGCCCGATCACCTGCATCGCTGCATCCAGGATCACCTGCGTCGAGCGGTAGTTCTTGCTCAAATTGAAGGCCTGGGCGTCGGGATAGTCCTGACGGAAGGAGAGAAAGTAGCGCCGGTCGGCCCCGCGGAAGCCATAGATCGCCTGGTCGGGGTCGCCGATGACGCACAGATTGGCGCCGCCGCCGGCCAGCAGCCGCAACAGCCGGTATTGCGCCAGGTTGACATCCTGGTACTCGTCCACGGAAAGCCAACGGTAGCGCTGCTGCATGGCATCCAGCAGATCGGCGTGGCCCTCCAGCAACTGCACCGGCAGCAGGAGCAGATCGTCCAAGTCCGCCGACTGGGCGGCGCGCAGGGCGGCCTGGTAGGCGGCAAACAGGGAGGAGAATCGGGGAAACTGAAGAAACTGAGGGAACTCGACGCTTGATTCGAGCGAATCGGGCGTCAACAGCAAGTTCTTGGCCTGGGAGATGAGCGCCAGCACCTGGTCCAGCTCGCTTTGCTTCAGATCAGGCTGAGCCAGTTTGAGCAGGATGCGCCGCTCCTCGTCGCCCAACAGCGCGAAATGGCGATCCAGGCCCAGCCGCTGACCATGCTGGCGCAGCAGGCTGGCGCCGAAGGCATGGAAGGTCTGGATGGTCACCCGGCCGGCCGCGGCCTCGCCCAGCAGCCCCGCCAGCCGCTCCCGCATCTCGCCGGCCGCCTTGTTGGTGAAGGTGATGGCCAGAATCGCCTCCGGCGCGACGCCCAGCGCCTCGATCAGCCAGGCGATGCGCACCGTCAGCGTCCTGGTCTTGCCCGTTCCCGGCCCCGCCACGATCACCAGCGGCGCGTCCACCGTCTGCACGGCCGCGGCCTGCTCTGGGTTGAGGCCAGCGAGCAAGCGGGAGGTGTGCGGCATGACAGGTGAGATGCGTGGCATGGGCGGCGTCTGCGGGGCGTAGGGCGCCGGCTCCTCTCGCAGCGTCGCCGCAGCCACGGGGCCATCAGCAGATGCACCGTCGACCGTGGCGGCGCGCTCAGCCGGTGGGCCTTCATTCAGCGCCTCGTGGGACGGCGCTTCAGCCGCCTCGAACAGCGCCATTTGCGCCGACGGTGTCCAGGCGGCGCCGCTGAAGAGCCGAATCACGCCATATTCGCCGTCGTAGCCGCCCTGCACGTCCACCTCGCCGCGGCGCATGCGCCCGATGCCCACGGCCAACCGCTCGCCGCCGACCTGCCTGATCTCCTCCAGCGGCGTTTCCAGCAGGATGCGCAGCTCCGGTCCCAGCCGGGCCAGGAGTTTCTCGTATTCGTGCGCCACCTGCTTCGACCCCGCGCCGACGCCGTAGACCTGGGCCAGCACCTCAGGCAAGGGCGCCACGCTCTGAAAGGGAAACGCGCGCGGCGGGCGGGACGCGCCCTCCCCGCGGTCCAGCGGCGGGCGGTCAGCCAACTGCTCGATGCGATGCAGAACGCCCACCGTCACTGGCTTGCCGCAGACCGGGCAGAGGCCGCTGTGGGCCAGCGTCTCCGTTGGCTCCCAGCAGACGCCGCAGGCGCGGTGGCCGTCCAGGTGATACTTGCCCTCTTCGGGGAAGAACTCGATGGTGCCCTTGAATCGAGCCGGATCGCCGCTGCGCAGGGCGTCGAAAAGCGCGTCATAGCTCAGTTCGCAGTCGAACAGGGTGGCCTCGCGCGCCAGCTTCTGCGGCGAATGCGCGTCCGAGTTGGAGACCAAGGTGTAGCGATCCAAGGCCGACACCCGCCAGTTCATGGGCGGATCGGAGGAGAGGCCGGTCTCCAGGGCGAAGATGTGGGGCGTCAGGTCATCGAAACACTGCTCCACCGAGTCGTAGCCCGACTTGGAGCCCAGCAGGCCAAACCAGGGGGTCCAGATGTGGGCTGGAATCAGGTGACAGCGGGGGTCGGTCTCCAGCGTGAGCTCCAGCAGGTCATGCGAGGGGAGTCCCAGGATCGGCCGGCCGTCGGAACGGATGTTGCCGATGCGTTCCAGCCGGGCTTGCAGGCGCTCCACCGCGTCGAGATCGGGTGCGCAGACCACATGATGCACCTTGCGGGTGGCGCCGGCCTTCTTGTAGATGTTGCTGATCTCGCCGGCCAGCAGGAAGCGCACCGGCGCGCGGCAGGCGGGGGGCGTCTGGGCATGCACCGCGGCCGCGAATTCATCCTTGATTCGATAGAGCCCCGGCTCGGCCGGTTCCAGCCTGGCGCGCATCTCCGCCAGCCAGCCGGGGTGGGCGATGTCTCCCGCGCCGACCACGTGAACCCCTTTGAGCTGCGCCCAGCGGGCCAGGTGTTCGAAGGTCAGGTCCTTGCTGGTGGCGCGTGAGTAGTGGGAATGGATGTGCAGGTCGGCTACGAGGTGCATGGTGGGGGCAGGCTCAGGTTGCCAACTGTGGCAAGTCGGCGACCTTGCGGCGACGCACTGCGTCGCAGAACGCGGATGTCACGGTCGGCGCTATTGTAGCACAACGGACGCGATTGGCGCAACGCGCCCTGTGCGCTTGCCGCCGATTGGCGTTGCGGCTACAATGGCAGCCATGTTGACGCTATCTGCTGAACGGTTGACGGCCTATCGCGCCGAGACCTTCCACCTGTTGCCTGACCTGCGCGTGACGACGCGCGAACAGGCCATCGACTTCGTCGCCCGCCGCGGCTTTGTCTATTTTTGGCCGGTCAAGGGTGTCGTGCTGCCCAGCCTGTGGGCCGCGGTGGCCGGCGACCGCCCGGTGCCCAACGAGCATGATGATCCCGGCCACGTCACCTGGGGCTGGAAGGACGAGATGCTGGGGGCGCGCCGCTGGTATTACGCCAAAGTGCTGCGCAAGAAGGCGACTTTCATCGCCCTGGATGTGGTCCCCTGTTTCTATGCCCTCTCGGAGAACTACGGCGAGCCGGAGCAGGACTACCTGCTGCAATATCAGGAGGGACGCCTGACCTTTGAGGCCAAGGCGGTATATGAGGCGCTGTTGAACGAGGGTCCGCTCGATTCGATCAGCTTGCGCCGGCTGGCCCGCCTGGGCAGTGGGGAGAACCAGACCCGCTTCAACCGCGCTTTGGAGCTGTTGCAGGCCGACTTCAAGATCCTGCCGGTGGGTGTGGCGCAGGCCGGCGCGTGGAAATACGCCTTCATCTATGACCTGGTGCACCGCTTCTATCCTGACCTGCCCGAACAGGCGCGGCCGATCCGCCAGGCCGAAGCGCGGCGTCGGCTGGCGGAACTGTACCTGCAGTCGGTGGGGGCGGCGTCGCAGAAGACCCTGATGGCGCTCTTTGGCTGGTCGAAGGGCGACGCTGAGGCCGCGCTCCACGCGCTGGCTCAGGATGGATCGGCCGTCAAGGATGTCACGCTGGCGGACCAGCCGGGACTGTGGGCGGTGTCAAGCCTGGTAAGGTAGATCGGTAGGGAGTCAGACGGCGCTGACGATGGCGCCGTCGTGCCATTCGGGGTCTTCGAGCAGCAGGGCGCGGAACCGCATGAAGCGTTCGTGCTGCTCGGGGCTTTGTGCGTTGGCCCAATAGGCTTCCTTGCTTTCGAATACAGCCACCAGGAAAAGCTCGCCGGGGTCGGCGTCCATCTGGTAGACGTAGCCGGCAACCTGGCCGGGACCTACCTTCATGTTTTCGCCAAAGGCCTTGAGCTCTTCGAGCTTGGCCGGGTCGATTCTGATTCGTGCGATGGTACCGTACATGAGAGTCTCCTTTCGATCAGCCTTGCGCGGCTGAGATTTGGATTGCGCCGAAATGAGGGCGTCCCCAGGACGACCAGCACTGTCGTTGCAGCGCATGACCCAATGGTATCATTTCCACAGGGCTATCCGCCAGATCATTTTCTGCTCAGTTTCTGCTCAGATTCGCGGCCGGCCCTCACGGAATTGACTGTTCGCCACGATGCAATAGGCGCGGCGCAACAGATCTTCAACCTCGCGCCAGTCGGCGGCCATGTCACGGGAATACCCGCCGGTGATGCGATCCACAGCCACGGCGGCCTGCGCGCGCAGCTCGGCCGAGCGTTGGATGGCCTCCGGCGACGCGTCGAACAGCGCGGCGTGCAGCCGGGCCAGCGCCTCCACCATCGGGGCGATGTCGCCGCTGTGGTCGGGCGCAGTGCGGCGCGCGATGGCCAAACGCCGGTGAACCATCCAGTAATCCATCTCCAGCCCGGCCAGCGTTGCCGGATCGGCGTGCAGGCCGGCCGCATGGCTAGCCCGGACGTAGTAGCGGCGCAGATGCGCGGTTACAGCCGCCGGGTCGTTGTCCACGGGCGCGAAGGCCCGGCTGGCGCGCACGATGTCGAAGGAAGCGGCAAGCGCCGCGGGCAGCGACATGCCGAACTGCTCGCGGTTAAGCTGCACCATCAGGCGCAGCACCCGCAGCCAGCGACGATCGTAGTAGGCCTCCCAGCCTGCCCGCTCGAAGTGGGCGACCCGGTCAGCGTCGAAGACCCGCCGGTGAGGCCGCCCGTCAGATGGGACAGCGGCGACGCTTGGTGTGTTGGATGACATGACAGACTCCTGGAAAAAGCACGCGAGAGGCTGCCCAGACCTGCGTCGGGACAGCCTCTCGGCCATCAATCTGGCGAGACCGGGGCCTCAGGCTGGCTTCAGCCCGGCGTCGGCGTTGGTAAAGAGCTCGCTGCCGTTGAGGAGCTTGAAGATCTGGGCCGTGGTTCCCACAGCGCCTTCGTTGGTCTTGGCGTCGCTGTCGATGGCGTCGTCGTTGCCCTGGTCGCGCAGGGTAAACGCATAGCCGGTCGGCTTCGTGAAGCGCAGCTTGAGCCTGACGTTGGTTGGCACGTCGCTGAAGACGGCCAGGCCCTGGCCATCGGTGATGGCCGTGGCAAGCACCGCACTGCCGTTGTCCACATCGAGCAGCGCCACCATGACCCCGGCCAAGCCAGTAGCGCCGTCATCTTGCAGGCCGTTGAGATTCGTGTCAACCCAGACCAAGCTCTCCACCCGCCCAGGCAGGCGCAGGCCGGCATCCTGCGCCGTGACCGTCTGGCTGCCCTGGCTCAGCCGGAAGTTGAGGGTGCTGCCCGTGGCGCCCTCGTTGGTCTTGGCGTCGCTGTCGATGGCGTCATCGCCCTGGTTGCGTTTGGCAAACGAGCAGCCGCTGCACAGGGTATAGCGCAGCCTGAGTCTGGCGTTCGTCGGCACATTGGCGAAGCTGGCGCTCCCCTGGCCATCGGTCTGGGCCACGGCGATCACCGCCAGGTTGTCTTCCACGTCCAGCAGCTCTACCTGGATATTGGCGATTCCTTCCTCGCCCGCGTCCTGCAGGCCATCGTTGTTGCGGTCGTTCCAGACGAAGGTAACGACGGCGCCCGGCTGGCGCATGGCCGCATCGAAGGAGTTCACCGTCTGGCCGTCGCTGACGCTGAAGGCCTTGACCGTGGCGCCAAAGGCCCCTTCGTTGACCTTGACGTCGCTGTCGATCAGGTCATCCTGACCCCGGTCGCGCGGCGAGAAGGAGCAGCCGCCGCACAGGGTGTAGCGCAGTTTGTAGCTCTGGTTCGCCGTGACCCCTTCGAAGGCGGCGATGCCGTCGGCGGCTGTCAGTTGGGTGGCCACCGTGGCCCCGCTGCTGGCCAGCACCAGCTCGACCTGCACGCCGGCGATGCCTGGTTCGCCAGCATCCTGGATGCCGTCGCCGTTCAGATCATCCCAGACGAAGGTCTCGACCCGGCCTGTGGCGGCCGGCGGGGTTGCCGTAGGCGTCGGGGATGGCGTCGCGGTCGGCGTTTCCGTGGGGGTCGGCGACGGCGTCGCGGTCGGCGTTTCCGTGGGCGTGGGCGATGGCGTCGCGGTGGGCGTCGGTGAGGCGCCGGCTACGCCGCCCAGGGCGAAGGGGGAGAAGTTGGCAACGCCTGCGACCTCGACGTAGTTCAACCCGTTCTCGCTGCCGCGCGTGATGGGGCCTGCCAGCGCCTCCCAGGCCGCGCCGTTGCAGTGATAGATGAAGACATCGTCCGGATTCAGTCCGTTGGCTTCGGCGGGGTCATAGGCCAGGCGCACAGTCGCCTCGGCGCTGACGGAGGGAGCGATATCGAAGTGACGCAACACGGGGGTGGCGGGGAAGTTCTGCGCGCCGCAGGTTGGCGGGTTTTCGCCCATGACCACCCAGACAGTGGTGTACTCCAGGTCCACACCGCCCGTGGCCGTCAGCTCCGCCGCCGTCTTGTTCAATCCATCCCGGAAGGCCGCCGGCGCGCTGCTCACGTATTGGATGTCGTCGGCATGGTCGATCACGCCCTGGTTGGTGAAGTTGCCAGTGACAGTCAGGACGTAGGGACCGGTGTTCACGCGCGCGCCGCTGGAGACCGTCGCGTGGTTCAGCGTGAGGTCGCTGTAGAGGTACTGAATACCTGCGCCGCCGAAGACGAAGAGGCCGCCGTTGGGATCGAAGCTGCCGCCGGACTGCACGTAGACGCTCCCCTCCACCCGCAACGTGCCCGGGGTCGAGATGAACACCCCGTTGTAGACCAACAACGACCCGGAAATCGTCACGTCGCCGCTCAAGCGGACGGCGGCGTTGGTGTAGAGCGACACGTCTTCGACGTAGCTTCCGCCGGCCACGTAGGCCGTCTTGCCCTCGCCGACGTGGTCCAGGCCCTGCTGAATGGTGCTGTAGCAGGGCAGGTTGCCGCCGCAGTCGCCGTCGGCCGAGACATAGACATCGCTGCTCACGGTCACGTCCAGAGTCGCGGCGTTGTTGTCCGGCTGCGGATCGAAGAGATCGGACGCAACGCTGGCCGAGTTGGACACCACGCCGTAGGGGGCGTTGACCTGGAGCACCAGTTGGACGCCGGCGCTTTGGTAGGGGTCGATGGTTTCCCAGGTGCAAAGGATCGGCCCGGTTTCGCCGACGTTGGGCGTGGTGCAAGCAGCGTTGAGCGCGGATCTGGTCTGCGCCGCGGCCTGGTCGCCAGAGGATGCTTCCATCGGGCTGGTCTCGCCGCCGCCGCCCCCGCCGCCGCAGTCGGTGATCTCGGCCGATACGAAGGCCGTGCCGCTTTCGACGGCGCCAGACAACACCACATTGGACGCGCTGTCTGGCCCATCGTTGAACAAGGTGTAGCAGATGGCGACTTGCCCACCGCTGGCAACCGTGTAGGCGTCAGCCTGGCCATTCAGCGAGAGGTCAGCCGAGGGCGTCGTTTCGTGGATGATCACACTGGCGGCGGGCGGGCTGCCCAGGGTCGCGCCGCTGGCGTTGGACAGGGCGATATTGAAGGTCACGTCGCCGTGATAGGCGTTGTCGTCGATCAGCGGAACCTCGATGGTCTTGCTCAGCTCGCCATCGTTGAAGGTGACGTCGCCGGAGCTCGCTTGGTAGTGGATCCCCGCCAGCGCGCTGTCGTCGCTGGTCTCGTAGTGTACGGTCACAGCGCCGGTGGAGCTGCAGCCGCGTCGCACGGTGATC
>JAKQCW010000169.1 GCA_029558955.1 Chloroflexota bacterium | reverse complement strand
CCTGCGGCGTGACCGTCTTGGTGGGCGTCGCCGTCGGTCCCGACGCCGCCGGCCCGCAGGCGCTCAGCAGCAGGGCGATGATCAGAAGCAGTGTCAAGCGTTTAGACATATGGGAGGTTGACCTTGTGCGTAACTCGTAATGCGTAACCCGGAGGGGTTGCGAGGTGGGTTTGGATCCTGGGTGCTGGGTTATGGTGCGTAATGCGTAATGCGTAACTCGTAACCCGGAGGGGTTGCGAGGTGGGTTTGGATCCTGGGTGCTGGGTTATGGTGCGTAATGCGTAATGCGTAATGCGTAACCCGGAGGGGTTGCGAGGTGGGTTTGGATCCTGGGTGTTGGGTTATGGTGCGTAATGCGTAATGCGTAACCCGGAGGGGTTGGGAGGGAGCTCCGGACTTCGGGTTACGCATCACTCGTTACGCATCACTCGTTACGCATTACTGCGTGCAGTCATATCACGCCGCGCTGGCCGCGCAGGTTCACGGCAGCGTCCCATTGTTGCGCGCATCGCGGATGGCGCCCTGGGCCGCGCGGCCCTGAATGCCAAACTGGGCCAGCTCGCTGCCAGGGTGCGAGAGGTTGTAGTTCAGGTTCCAGAGAAAGGCCGGGCCGACCCAGCCCCAGTTGCGCATCATCTGGAAGGCGCGCACGATGTAGGCCGCCTGGTCCTGTTCGCTGTTGTAGGCGGCGTATTCATAGCCAGGCACCGGGCTGTGGGTGGAGGCCCAGCCAAACTCGGTGGGCCACAGGCGCTTGTTGCCGTCGCCATACTTGACCATGATGTTGCGGTACTGCTCCATCACATTGCGGAAGTAGAACGATGCGTGGTCGAAGTGCGAGGGGCGGCCATACGCGCCAGCCTGGAAGTCCTGCACGCGCACATCGGGCGGGTTGCCATAGCCGCTGGGATGGACGCCGATCGCGTCGGCATAGTTGCGCAGGCCGTTCTGGTACATCTGCTCCAGATAGGTGAAATCGGGAATGGCGGCCGGCGGCTTGGCCCCCGTCGGCGTCGGCGCGCCGCTGACCACGATCATGCTGGGGCAGGCGGCCTTGATCGCGCGGTAGGCCGCGGCCAGCAGGCGCATGTAGCGCGCCGCATCCAGCGTCTCGTTGCCCCATTCGTAGTGCAGATTCTGCTCATTCCAGACCTCGACCGCCTGCACCCGGCCGCAGTAACGGCTGGCAAACTCGCCCACGAAGCTGGCATAGGTGGCCGGATCGGCCGGCGGGCCCTCAACCGACAGATCGGTGTTGCCCGGCCGCGCCCAGGCCGGCGCTTTGACGATGCTGGCCAGGATGCTGAGGCCCGCGCCGTTCAGGTCGCCGATCACGTCGTCGGGCCAGTTGCGCTGTCCTTGCTGCCCCTCGAAATCCTTCCACGGCAACTGGAACTTGACCCAGCTCAGCCCCATGTCCCGGGTCGCGCTGATGGCCGAGCCGCGGTCGCCGTAGGGATCGATCTGGATGCCGTAGCCGAAGAAGCCAGGGGCAGAAGGTGCGGGGGCAGCCGCGGCCTGCGCAGGCGCCTGCGGAATGTCCTGCGCCACGGCTATCTGGTCCGCTGCACCGCTGGTGCGAACCAGCCAGGCTGCGATCCACGCCTTGGAGCCATCATTCAACTGCACCTGCCACCAGGAGCCATCCTGGTTCTTGCCCAGGATCGGCAGGCTTTGGCCGGCGCGGAGCTGGCCCACGCGGCTGAAGACCGTGCCAGGGCCGGAGCGCAGGTTGATGGTCTGCGACACGCTGACCCTGGCTCCTCCCTCCTGCTGTGAGTAGACAGAGCTCTCGGCCGCCAGCGCAGCGCTGGGCAGCGCAACGGCCGCCGCCAGGAGCAGGGCGAGGGCTGCCAGCAGGATGCGGCGCAATGGGGTGGGGTGCATAGTGCTGCGGGTAGTCATCGGGGATCTCTCCTGTGTTCAGATAACAGGAAGTCCCCAGCCGGGCGCCGGAGGGGCGTGGGCGGCCAGGGACTTCACAAAGGATGGCGACGTGGCTTACTTGGCCATGCCAGCCAGTGCGCTGAAGATCGGGCGACCGACGATGCCCCACTGGGCCAGCTCGGTCCCTGGATTGGTCACGCCGTAGTTCAGGTTCCACAGGAAGGCGGGGCCGACCCAGCCCCAGCTCTTCATCAGTTGGTAGGCGCGCACGGTCCACTGCGCCTGCTCCTCCGCCGTGTTGTCGTTGGCATATTCATAGCCCGGCGCGCCGGTCCAACCGCTGGCCCAGCCGAATTCGGTGGGCCAGATCAGCTTGTTGGTGTCGCCGTACTTGGCCATGATGTTGCGGTAGCCTTCCATGGTGTTGCGGAAGCTCCACGAGTGATGCGGGCTTTCGCAGGGGCCGCGATAGGAAGAGCCTTGCTGCGAGATGAACTCACACGCCGCCTGGCCGCCGCCGATATCGGGCGAGACATTGAAGCCGCTGGGGTGAGCGCCGATGCCGTCGGCATGGTCCTTCAGGCCGTGCTGGTACATGGCCTCCAGGTAGGCGAAGTCATCCATGGCCCACGGCGCCGGTGCGCCGGTGGGGGTCAGCGCGCCGCTGATCACCTTGGTGGAAGGGCATGCCGCCTTGATCGCCCGGTAGGCCGGCTTGAGCATGGCCATGTAGCCGGCCGGATCCAGCGGCTGGTTGCCCCATTCGTAGTGCAGGTTCTGTTCGTTCCACACCTCGATGGCATTGACCGTGCCGCAGTAACGGCCCGCCATCTGGCCCAGGAAATTGGCGAAGGTGGCCGGATCGGCCGGCGGGCCTTCCACGCTCAGATCGGCGCCCGCCGGTCTGGCCCAGGCCGGCGCCTTGGGCACGGAGAGCAGCACGTTCAGGCCGCCCGCCTTGAAGGTGTTGACCATGTCATCGATGCCGCCCCAGCCGAAATTACCCTGGCTGCCCTCGACGTCCTTCCACGGCACCTGCACCTTGACCCAGTTGAAGCCAAGCTGGTTGACCTGGTTCACCACCGTGCCCAGGTCCCACGGAGCGACCTGGATGCCATAGCCGAAGGAGCCGCCGCCGGTCGGCTTGGGCGCAGGGGCTGAGGCCACCGGGGCAGCAGCGGCCGGCGCCGCGGCCGCCGGTGCAGCAGCGGCGGCGACAGCTTGCGGTGCTGCCGGGATATTCTGCGAAACGGCCACCTGATCAGCCGGGCCGACGGTGCGCACCAGGCGGGCCACCACCCAGGCGGTCAGGCCGTTGCTTCCTTCGATCTCCCACCAGGAGCCGTCCTCGTTCTTGCCGACGATACGCGCCATGCTGCCGGCCGGAAGCTGTCCGACCGTGCCGAAGCCTGTGCCGGGGCCGCTGCGCAGATTGACCGTGGCGTCGGTCGTCACCGAGGCGAAGTCGGGGGTGGGGGTGGGGGCCGGCGTGGGGGTGGCGTCCGGCGTCGGTTCAGGGGTGGGGGTGGCGGTGGCCAGCGCCAGGGCCAGCGCCGGCCCGCTGGCCAGCAGCTTGCCATTGTCCGCGATGTTGGCGCTGATCTTCAGCTCACCCTCGGCCTGGGGCGGGGTCAGGCTGAACGCGGCCGCATTCAGCGGCCGCTCTTCCTGAGTCACGGTGCCGTCGGGATGGGTCACCGTCCACACCACGTTGAAGTTGCTGCTGCGGTTGGCCTGCTGGCCGGCCAGGAACTCGCGCACCACGCTCCAGATGTCCGGGTCGAAGCTGGGCTCCAGCAGCGCTTCCAGCGTCACGCCTTGCAGGTTGTACTGGCCGATCAGCGCCAGCTTGCGGGCGATGCTGGCCGCGTTCTCGATCCAGACGGTGCGCTGGTAGCCGACGTCGTCGCGATAGTCGTAGGTGAACATGCCGACGGCTTCGTCGAAGCGCAGCTCGCCGATGACGCGGTCGTTGAAAAGGCTGACGTCCACCGGTTCGCCGGGCACCAGCACGGTCGAGTCGGTGCGGCCCTCGCCCAACAGCGGGGTCAGCGCCTCGTCATAGCCCATGGAGATCATGTAGGGGCCGGCCTTCTCCACGCTGCGCGCCGGCAGCACCAGGTCGATCTTGTGGCGGGAGACCTCGCCCACGGCCCAGCTCAGCAACTGCTCCACCTGGCCGCCCTCGGCATAGGCCGTGGGATCGATGGGCGCGGGGATGCGGAAGGTATCCACCACCTGGCCCAGCGCGCGCCAGTCATAGCCGCCGGTGTTCCAGCGGTCTTCGGCGATCTGGGTTGGCGTCTCAACCCGCAGCGCCACCGTGCGGCCGGCCGCGTGCATGCGCTCGGCCAGCTTGGCGACGAAGTCGGTGAACTGGCCGCTCAGCGTCGGGTCCAGCCCGCGGTAGTCGAGCTCCACGCCGGGCAGGTTGTTGGCCACCACCAGCGCCTCGACGGCGTTGAGGTGGTTGTTCATGATCTCTTCGCTGATCAGCAGGTTGTCCAGCAGGTCGGTGCGCACCACGCCGTCGTCGCCCCAGTTGCGCAGCACCGGCGTGACGCCGTAGGAGCCGCTGGCGCTGGCCATGGCCGCGATATCGCCTTGCAGCGAGCCATCGCCGGCCAGGGTGAAGCCATAGGGCGTCACCTGCGTCACGGCATCGCGTCCGGCATCGGGCAGTTGTTGGCCGGCCGGCGCCACCACCGACGCGGTGGGCGGGTTGGCGATGGTCTGCATGACCATGAAGGCGTTGGGCGCCAGGTGCATGGACGCGCCGTCCAGCTCAGAGACGATCAACTCGCGGCCGCTGGCCGCGTCCACCATCTCCTGGTTGGGCAGAAAACGCCATTCGCTGCCGGTCCATTCGTACAGGTCCAGCGTCTCATAGGGCAGGCTGTCGTTGGGGATCTCCATGGTGATGATGGAGGCCGTCGGCTGGCCGCCCTTGGTCTCGATTTGATACAGGGGGCTGCGCGGGTTCAGGGGCAGGCTGGCCAACGCGTTGGCCGCTGCGGCCGCGTCTTCGCCGCCCTGGCCGGTCAGAAACTGCTCTCTGGGCAGGCTGGTCAGCTTGGCCTTGAAGGCATCGGGCACGCCGTAGGCCGGGAAGGCCACGCGGGTGCCGTCTGGGTCGCTGACATCGCTGTCGGTGGCCGCCGCGATGCTGTCCATGCCGGCCGCGGAGATCTTCTGCGGCAGGGAGATGGGGGGCAGCAGCAGCGCGGCGATGATCAATACCACCAGCGCCACGCCCAGGATCACGGTGAGCGAGCGGCCTTCCTTCATCGGGGTTGATGCAGTGCTCATACGTTCTTCGATACTCCTTACTTGCCCGGTGTGCGCGTCACAACCACACGGATGGCACGGCTGCGGCGAAATCAATCGTCCAGCGCCCAGGCATGCGGGTCAGGGTTTCCACCGCCGACTCATCAGGTCAGCGATGCGGGTTCAATTGTCTCAAAGGAGATAATTGCGGGGAGGCAATACAAAACGAGTTCCTTGGTGTATTCAATGTCGAAGGGGCATTCTAGCACACAGGACGGAATTCGCCAAAGCCAGCAGGGCTTGTGCGGAATGGCGCTTGCTCACCGGTTAGCCCAGCGTTCGATGCCGCTCATGATCAGCCAGAGCAGCGCCAACAGGCCCGCGCCTGCCAACAGACAGGCCAGCCCGGTGATCAACGCGCCCGCGCCGTAGATCACGAAGATCAGGCCGCCGCCAACGATCAACAGCAGGGCGATCACAGCCACAAACAGCGTCCGGTCATCCTTGCGCCGCCGGGCGCGGTAATCGGTCGGCGGCAGGGCTGGCCTGGTTTCGTCGGTCAACTTCGGATCGGGCGCGTCAGGCATGGGCCGCATTGTACCCGGCAGGCGCCGGTTAGACAAGCCTGGGGAGGCGGTGGTATACTGCGCCCCCATGACAACCCACCACTTCCCCGCGCCGGCCGCGGCCAGCCAGTCGCGTCCGGACAAGCGCCGCAAAGGGCTGATCGCGCTGTTGGCCACCCTGCTGGTCTTCACCCTGCTGATCGGCCTGGTCGCCATCGGCGGCTACTTCTACCTGCGCAACAACCGCAGCACCCAGTGGAGCTGGCAAGACCCGCAGACCGCGATCGATCCCGGCCGCGTGCGGCCTGATCTGGGCGTGCTGGCGCTGCTGGACCCGCCCGCCGGCCTTCTGGTGCAACAGGCGCTGCAGGCCAACGAGCCAGATACGGCCTATGCCATGCTGACGGCCAATGCCCGCGGCGGCGACGCCGAGCGCAGCGGCAGCGCACAGATGGTCGGCCGGGCCTTCGAGCAGATCCCTGCGCCGGAGATGGCCGCGCTCTCCTACCAGCAGATGCTGGATATCGCCGCGCTGAGCCCCGCCCTGGCGGACCCGATGCGCGCCCAGGTGTCGCTGGACGCAGCCCGCGGCTTCGTGCGCCTGGGACTGGCCGAGGCCGCGCAGCCCGCCATGCAGCAGGCCGAGGTGTTGGCGCGTTTCAGCCCGTTGATGGCCCCGGTGCAGCGCCAGGATGTGGCCCGCCAGCTGCAAGCGCTCTACCGGGAGCTGGGCCAGGAGGCGCAGGCGGAGACCCTGGATCAGTTGGTGCGGGAGCCGCGCGGCACGCCCACCGGCAAATATGTGCGCGGCCCCTTTTTGCCGCAGTTCGTCAGCCCCGTGCCCACGCCAGAGGAGTTGCAGCGGGCCATCGAGACGCGCCAGCGCCAGGTTTACGTCTTTCTGAATGCTTGGGACAGCGGCGATCCGGCCGCGGTGGAGGGGGCGCGCTCGCAGTTGGCCGGGGCCTTGCTGGAGGAGGATCGCCTGCGGCGAGAGCTTCTGCCGGCGCGCGACCGGGCGGCTGTGGAGCTGCCGGAGAAGGCGGCGGTGGCGCTGGATCAGGCCCAGTGGCTGGCGTTGAAGAACATGGTAGCCAGCGGCGCGCTGGGCTACACCATTGCACCCGAGTGGAGCCAGGCGCGCGACCAGATCGCGGCCGACCTGCGCGCGGCCTACGACAACCTGTTTGCCCTTTACCGGGACCAGGCGGGCGCGCTGAGCGATGCTGACGACACGCGCGCGGCGCGGGTGGAGATCCTGCGCCAGCAGAACCTGCTGGGCCGGCTGGGCTTCTACCCTGGCTACGACAGCGCGGCGCTGGGCTTGGCGCTGGAACAGGCGCAACGCGACGCCAACGACATCCTGCCCCTGCTGATAATCCGCCAGGAATGGGGCACTGGCGACGTTTTTCGGATAGTCGAAAGCCTCGATTGAGTGCGACGCGTCACGCGAATTGCCAGCCTGGCAGCGCCTCCAGCTCCACCTCGATGCGGGGGCTCTCCCGGTCGGTGCGCTTGACCAGGTGAATGTCCACCACGCGGCGGTCGTCGGTCTCCAGGCCGGCGCAGATGGCATCCTGCGCGATCTTCAGCCCGCCGTCCAGGTCACGGCGCAGCGGCGTCTCGAAGTAGAAGTCGATGAAGAGCGCCAGATAGCCGGCCTGGGCCTGGGCCACGAAGGCATCGCTGATGGTCCCGCTGCGGCGCAGTTGCTGCATCTGCCGCAACACTGTCTTCTTGTAGGCGCGCGACTGCTGGCTCAGCACCCGCCGGCCATCGACCGTGGCGTACTGCTGGTTGATGCTGGGGGGCAGGGGCAGTCGAAAGTTGACCCGCAGTGTGGACATAACGCCATGATAGCACAGATGTGCTAATTCTGGCAAACGCGCCCAGGGCTGAGCACGGGCAGGCCTCGGCAGATGAGCCAAACCCTTTCTCCATGTCCACCCTCTACCTGATCGCCACTCCTATCGGCAACCTGGAAGATATCAGCCAGCGGGCGCTGCGCGTGTTGGGGGAGGTGGCGCTGATCGCGGCCGAGGACACGCGCGTGACCCGCCAGTTGCTCAGCCATTTCGCCATCGCCACGCCGCTGACCACCTACACCGACGCCTATCAGCGCCAGAAGGCCAGTCGCCAGGGCCGCGTGCTGGAGACGCTGGCGGCCGGCCAGGATGTGGCGCTGGTCTCCGACGCGGGCATGCCTGGACTCTCCGATCCGGGCTACGAGCTGGTGCAGGCGGCCCTGGCCGCTGGCCACACGGTGCAGGCGCTTCCCGGGCCCTCGGCCATCACCACCGCGCTGGCCGCCTCAGGCCTGCCCACCGACCGCTTCCTGTTCGTGGGCTTTCTGCCGCGCAAGGCCGGCGAGCGCCGCAGCATGCTGGCTGAGCTGGCCGACGAGCCGGGCGCCTGGGTCGCGTTCGAGGCGCCGCACCGGCTGCTGGACGCGCTGGAGGACCTGCTGGCGGTGCAGGGCGATCGGCAGGTGGCGGTGGCGCGCGAGCTGACCAAGCGCTTCGAGGAGATCTGGCGCGGGCCGGTCTCGCAGGCGTTGGCGCACTATGCGGCGACGCCGCCGCGCGGCGAGATCACGCTGGTGGTGGCGGGCACGGGACGCCGGCGCGACCAGGACCGCTGGCCGGAGGCGCGGGTGCGGGAAGCGATTCAACTGTTGGCAGACGAGGGGATGGCGCCGTCAAGCGTCGCACGCGTGCTGGCGCGCCTGAGCGGCTGGCCGCGAGCCGAGGTCTACAACCTGGTCGTAGGGTAGCCAGTTGGGATGCAGATGAACGCAGACCAACGCGGATCAGAGGGGAGATTTTTGCTGGGACGCAGATGAACGCAGACCAACGCGGATCAGAGGGGAGATTTTTGCTGGGACGCAGATGAACGCAGACCAACGCGGATCAGAGGGGAGATTATTGCTGGGACGCAGATGAACGCAGATGAACGCAGATGAACGCGGATCAGAGGAAAAATCGACCAATCGCCTTCTGATCAGCGTCAATCAGCGTTCATCCGCGTCCCAGCACTCAGGCGTCCCAGCCCTCAGGCGGCTTCGCCGCGCTCCAGGCTGCGCAGGTGGGGGAAGAGCAGCACGTCGCGGATGCTGGCCTTGTCGCAGAAGAGCATGGCCAGCCGGTCCACGCCGGTGCCGAAGCCGCCATTGGGAGGCATGCCGTAGCTCATGGCCAGCAGATAGTCCTCGTCCACCGGGTGGCGCTCCTCGTCATCAGCGCCGTAGAGCTGCTGCATCCACTCCATGCGCGCCCGTTGATCCAGCGGATCGTTCAGCTCGGTGAAGGCGTTGCCCATCTCCATGCCGGCGATGAAGTACTCGAAGCGCTCCACCGTGCTGGGGTCGCCCGCCTTCTTCTTGGCCAGCGGGCTGATCTCGATGGGATACTCGGTGACGAAGGCCGGCTGCACCAGGTTGGGCTCCACATAGTTGCTCAGCAGCGAATCGATCAGCTTGCCGCGGTTGCTGGTGCTCTCCGGTCGGTGCCCCATGGCGCGCATCGCGTCGGCCAACGCCTGCGCAGTGGGGTATTGCGTGTAGTCGATATCGGCGTATTCGATGATCGCGTCCCGCAGCGTGACCCGACGCCACGGCGGCGCCAGGTCGATCTCCCGTCCCTGGTAGCTGATCACCGTGCCGCCGGTCAGACGCCGGGCGACATGGGCCAGCATGGCCTCGACCCGCTCCATCACCACATGGTAATCGGCGTAGGCCTCGTACCATTCCAACTGGGTGAACTCGGGGTTGTGCTTGAAGCTGACCCCCTCGTTGCGGAAGTCGCGGCCGATCTCATAGACGCGTTCCATGCCCCCCACCAGCAGTCGCTTCAGGTAAAGCTCGAAGCTGATGCGCAGGTAGAGCTCCTGCTTGAGCTGGTTGTGGAAGGTGGTGAAGGGCCGCGCGGCCGCGCCGCCGTAGATCGGCTGCAAGACCGGCGTCTCCACCTCAATGAAGCCCTCCCCGTCCAGGTATTCGCGGATCGCCTGCACCATGCGGGCGCGCGTCACGAAGACCTCGCGCACCTCTGGGTTGACCATCAGATCGACATAACGGCGACGATAGCGCGTTTCCACATCCTTCAGGCCATGCCACTTGTCGGGCATCGGCTCCAGGCTCTTGGCTAGCAACTGGATGCTTTCCGCCTCGCAGGAAACCTCGCCGGTCTTGGTGCGCACCATGCGGCCGCCGACCGCGATGAAATCGCCCAGATCCAGCAGCTTCTTGAAGAGCTGGTCATAGGCAGCTTCGCCCACCACATCCTTGCGCACGAAGATCTGAAGCCGGCCGCTGCCATCTTCGATATGGGCGAAGCCGACCTTGCCCATGATGCGCCGGCTGAGCATCCGGCCGGCCAGATGGACCTGCACCGGGCTGTCAGAGGCGTCGGCCTCGGCCTGCTCGAAGGCCGCGCTGGCCTCGGCCGCTGTGTGGGTGCGGGGCTGGTCGAGCCGCGGCGGGTAGGGGTCGATGCCCGCGCCGCGCAGCTCCTCCACCTTGGCCAGGCGCACCAGATCGCGCTCATTGCTGGTTTCTGTCATAGGTCTCCTACGCTATCTGAACGATCTCGAATTCCAGTTCGCCGCCGGGGGTGTCCACCAGCACGCGGGCGCCGATCCCTTTGCCCATCAGCGACCTGCCCATGGGCGACTCGTTGGAGATGCGTCCGTTGGCCGGGTTGGCCTCGGCCGAGCCGACGATGAAATAGGTCTCCTCGTCGTCGAAGCCGACCTCGCGGATGGTCACCGAACGGCCCAGGTCGACGCGGTCGGCCGGGGTATCGTGGTTCTGGATCAGAACCGCCCGCTTCAGCCGTTGCTCCAGCTCCAGGATGCGGCCCTCCAGAAACGCCTGCTGGTTCTTAGCCTCGTCGTAGCCGGCGTTCTCGGAGATGTCGCCGTCAGCCTTGGCCTCGCCGATGCGCCGGGCAACCTGCTCGCGGCCCTCGGTGCGCAGATATTCAAGCTCCTCGCGCAGCGCGCGCAGTCCTTCTTCGGTGAAATAGATTGGTGGTTGTTTCCCGTTTGCCATGACTACCCTTGGCGGCCTCTTCTATTCATGATGGTGCGTGATCTCTCTTGACGTAGCTACATGCATACCGAACAAAGCCCGGCGTCTTGATTCAGACGCCGGGTCGATTGCTGGCAGCACATATTCGGTTGCGGCGTCATTATACCCCGGTGTCAGGTAAATGCAAACTCAGTAGCGCCTGCGCCACAGCCGTTCGGCCGGCTGGCCCTGCCCCGTCTCCCCGGCCTGGCGCCTCAGTGCAAGGCTGACGCGCTGCTGCGCCGGCCCCTGGCCTGGGAAAAGCACCTCCAGTTGGCTGGGATAGGCCAGCACGGCCTCGACCTTGCGCTCTACCTCGGCCGGGCTGAGGGAGATCACGCGCGCCTGCCAGCGGTCCGGCTCGCCCAGGCTGGCGCGCAAGCCGTCCCGGTCGCGCGCGATGTAAGGATAGTCCTCGTAGAACCACACCTGGTAGCCGTGCTGGTGCAGCAGCTCCGCGCTGCGCCGGACGATCTGATGGTCCACGTGGTTGCCGATGGCCAGCGGCGCAATCAACTGGCACTGCGCCGGCGCGGGCGCCAGCGCGGCCAGGCAATGGGCCAGCTCCTCGGTCAGCCCGTCGTCGGCCCGATCGACCGCGCCGAACAGCGCGGCCTCATCTGGATAGAGCCAGCGGCGCTGGCTGGCATCCTGGCGGTAGATGCAGTCCAGCCAGTCGCCGGGGCGGCCCTGCGCGGCCAGAATGGCCAGCGCGGCCGCTTCCTCCGCCCGGCGCTGATCGATGGGATCGGCGCCGGCCAGCGGCCGGCCGTGGATCTGCTGGGCGAAGGGGGAGAGACGTTCGGGGTCCGGCTTGCCGCCGAAAAGGGTCGCGATCACCACCGGCTCGCCCGCTGCGCTGAGCTGTGCGATCAGGCCGCCGCAGGAGAGCGCGGCGTCGTCGTAGTGGGGAGAGAGAACGATGTGCTGGATGGCGTCCATGGGCGACTGTCAGTATAGCACTGCCCAGGGGCGTCGGCAACCTGGACAGCCCCCGCGCAGCAATTCCCAATATGGTGGCTGCCACGCTGGAGTCGAGCCTTCAGGCGGGTCAGCGCGCCCGACTCACGCCGGCCAGACCCGGCTAAAGCCTCGACTCCGCGCAACATTTGGAATTGTTGGTCCCCGCGTATCCTGTGCGGGGCGCGATCTCAGCCGATCTGGCAGCAAATTGCCTCTCTGCGACTGAACCAGCCGCGGGCGGGATTCGTGTAATGCGCATGTGAAGACGGTGTTTGATCCATGCGACATTTCAGGAGGAATCCCATGAGACTGCGACTCTTTGGTTTGTTGGTGCTGGTGTTGGCCATAGCCGCGCCGGGGCTGGCGTTCGCCCAAACGCCCGTCCCGCCGCTCATTCCGCCGCATGTTGAACCGATCGTGACGCCTCCGCCGGACATGCCGATCCTGCCGCCGATTGTGGCGAGCGGCGTGGTGATCCAGGACTATCGGGTGTCGGCCGTGGTGGAAGACCAGATCGCCGTCACCCATGTCGAGCAGACCTTCTTCAACCCTGGCCCGGTCGCGCTGGAGGGGACCTACTTCTTCCCCATCCCGGAGCAGGCGGCCATCACCGAGTTCAACATGGTGGTGGATGGCCAGACGGTGGAGGGGCGCATCATGCCCAGCCGGGAGGCGCGCGCCCTCTACGAGAACATCGTGCGCCAGCAGCGCGATCCCGCGCTGCTGGAATATGTGGGGCGCGACCTCTTCCAGGCCAGCATCTTTCCCATCCCGCCCGGCGGCGTCCGTTCCATTCAGCTCAGCTACAGCCAGGTGTTGCCCAGCGAGGGGGGCTTGACCCGCTACCGCTATCCGCTCAATGCCCAGCCGCTGCTGATCGAAGGCAGCAGCTCGCGCTTTGCCCAGCCGATTCAAAACCTGGCCATCAGCGTCGATCTTCGCTCCAGCGCGCCGCTGAAGGCCATCTACTCCCCCACCCATCCCGTGGCGGTGACGCGGGAGAGCGACAACCACGCGCTGGTGGGCTATGAGGCCAGCAACGTGCGCCCCAGCAGCGACTTCGATCTTTATTGGAGCGTGGATGAGGGGGAGGTCGGCGTCAGCCTGTTGAGCTACAAGCCGGCCGGCGAGGATGGCTATTTTCTGCTGCTGGCCGCGCCGCAGGTGGAGATGGACCCCAACCAGGTGGTGAACCGTGACCTGCTGCTGGTGCTGGACACCAGCGGCTCGATGGAGGGGGAGAAGATCGTGCAGGCGCGCAAGGCGCTGGACGCCATCCTGCAAAACCTCAACCCTGGCGACCGCTTCAACGTGGTCAGCTTCAGCACCGGCGTGCGTCAGTTTGCCCGCGGCCTACAGCCAGCCAGCCAGGCTGAGGCGGCCCGCCTCTACGTCGATGGGCTGGAGGCCGGCGGCAGCACCGACATCAACCGCGCCCTGCTGGAGACGCTGGCCCAGGTGGATCCACAGCGCCCCACCGTGGTGGTCTTTCTGACCGACGGCCTGCCCACCGTGGGCGAAACCGAGCCGCGGCGCATCATGGACAACGTGCGCCAGGCCATCGGCCCCAACGTGCAGCTCTTCTCCTTCGGCGTGGGCTACGACGTGGACACCGTGCTGCTGGACACCATCAGCCAGGAGAACCGCGGGGCCAGCGCCTATGTGCAGCCCCATCAGGCCATCGACGAGGCGGTGTCCGACTTCTACCAGAAGATCGCCACCCCGGTGCTGACCGGGCTGACGCTGGAGTTGAGCCCTGGCCAGGTGGAGGAGCTCTACCCCTACCCGTTGCCCGACCTCTTCTCGGGCAGCCAGTTGGTGCTGGTGGGACGCTACCGCGACGCCGGGCCGGCGACCGTCACGCTGACCGGCATGGTCAACGGCCAGGAGAAGCGCTTCACCTTCGACGATCTCAGCCTGCGCGGCGACGGCGGCGAGGCCTTCATCGCCCGGCTGTGGGCGACGCGCAAAGTTGGCCACCTCATCAACCAGGTGCGGCTAAACGGCCCCAACCAGGAGCTGATCGACGAGATCGTGCACCTGAGCACCACCTACGGCATCGTCACCCCTTACACCTCCTTCTTCGTGCCGGAGCCGGTTCCCGACCGCGACTCTGGCGGCTTGCGGCCCATGCCCACCGGCACGCCGCCCGTTGTGGTCGAGGTGGAGAAACAGGTGGGCGCGGACGCGGCCCAGGTGCTGGCCGCCGCGCCGGCCGCAGCCAGTGCGGGCGAGGCTGCGGTGCAGGAGAGCCTGGCGCGCGAGGCGCTGCGTTCAGCCGATCTGCCGGGGGCCGGCGAGGGGGCCAGCGGCCTGCGCAGCGCGCTGGACAAGACCTTTGCCTACCAGGCCGGCCTGTGGGTGGACACCGCCTACCGCGCCGACCAGCCCCGGCAGGAGATGCCGTTCGGCGGCGACAGCTATTTCGCCCTGCTGGCGCAACACCCGGAGTGGGCAGCCTATCTGGCGGTCAGCCCCAATCTGATCGTGACGCTGGATGGCGTGGCCTATGTGATCACCGACAGCGGCGCGGCCCTCCCGACGCCGGTCGCCGCGGAGACAGTCGCCCCCCTGGCGTTGGAGACTGCGCCGACGCGCACCCCGACCGCCTCAGCGCCCAGCGGCGATACGCCCACGCCTGCGGCCGATGCGCCCACGCCTGCGGCCGATGCGCCTGCCGCCCAGCCGGTCGGCCAGGCGCCGCTGTGCGGCGCTCCCCTCTTCGGCGTGGGCATGGTATTGCTGCCCTGGGCCTGGCGCCGCCGGCAACGCCGGGGGAGCGTCAAGTGACCGGCTGCCGCCGCGATAGCTGATCGCAAGGGCGTCCCGTCCGGCCCTGGCCCATGGGCTCAGCCGGCGGGACGCCTGACGCTTCGCAACGGCTCTGGCCGATGCACCGATCCAAGGCCGACATGCGGCTCACGACGGCGGACAGACCACCCGCGCCGCGTGGGCGATGATCTGGGCCGCCTGCTCGACGCTCAGCGCGGTCGTGTTGAGCTGCACGTGGTAGAGCATGGGATCGTCCCAGCGCACGCCGAACACCCGATCCAGGTAGCGCGTCGTTACCCGGTCGTGGTCCAGCGCGCTGTGGTAGGCCTGTTCCATGCCCAGGCCATCCATCTGCTGGATGCGCAGAATGCGGGTGGGCATAGAGGCCTGCACCAGCACGTGCATCGCGCCGGGCAATCCTTGCAGCACAGCCTGGCCGCCGCGCCCGACGATCACCGCGTTGCCGTTCTGATATTCGGCGTGAATGGCTCTGAGCACCAGGGCGCGGCACTTCTCCGTGTCGAGCATCTCCAGCGTCGTGGTCTCCGGCTCGCCATCGGCCGGCGTGCGCAGCGCGATTTCGGCCGCGGCCGGCGGGCCGGGCATCAGCAATCGTTCGATGAAATTGCGGGCCTTGGGGCTCTCCTCACGAAATTCCAGCATCTCGCTGGGGGACAGGCCAGTCTCCAAGGCGGCCTTGACGAGCAAGTGCTTGTCAAGATAACGATAGTCCAGCAGCTCGCAGACGCGCGCTGCAATGGCTCGACCTCCGCTGCCGTAGTGGCGGGAAATGGTGATGACTGCCATAGCGACCTCCTTGTGTGATGCTGCCCTCAGTATAGCAGAGTTCAGCGCGGATTTCAACCCCTTGCCCGCTGAACTTGACCAACCATCGCAGGTGGGGATAATCCAGCACAGGCTCGTTCTTTCTTGAGCCAGGGATTGGAAATCCCCGGCTGACAGCACGAAGGCCCCTCAGGGCCTGGCGTTCCCAGCGGCTGAGGCCGCTTGGTATTGTCAGGCGGCGAATTCCATTCGCTGAAACGCCCATCCGCTGAAGCCCCCATTCGCTGAAGCCCCCTACCCCCGTTTCCATCATGGATTCCAACGATCTGGTCTATTCGGCAGTGCTGCGTGATTTTCAGGAGGCCCGCAGGCGGGCAGCTCTGGAAGACCTGAAAGCGCGCCTGACGGGCAAGTCCGATGATCTGCTCTCCTACGAGGAGGTGCAAGATCTGGTGCTGCCTGACGAGAGCATCAGCCGCGGCCTGCAGGAGATCCCGCTGGACGCCATCGTGGGCAGCGTCGGCCGCTACCGCGATTTCACCCGCTCCTTCCTGCCGCGCCTGGAGAGCAACAAACAGCGCTGGGCCAACGTCAAGCTCAGGGCGCTCTACCGCGGCGGCGTCTCTCCCATCGAGGTCTACCAACTGGGGGATGTCTACTTCGTGCTGGATGGCAACCACCGCGTCTCGGTGGCCCGTCAGCTTGGCGCCGAGACGATCCAGGCCTACGTCACCGAGGTGCACAGCCGCGTGCCCCTCAGCGCCGAAGTCGCGCCGGACGAGCTGATCATCAAGACGCGCTATGCCCGGTTCCTCGACGCCACCGCGTTGGCCCAGAGTCGCCCCGGCCTGGACCTGCTGGTGACCGCGCCTGGCCAATACCGCAAGTTGGAGGAGCAGATCGACGCCTTTCGGCGGCGGCTGGCCCTGCGCGGGGGGTGTGAGCCCACCGAAGCGGACGCCGCCGCGGCCTGGTACGACGCCGTCTACCTGCCGGTGGTTCAGGTCATCCGCGAGCGCGACCTGCTTTCCATCTTCCCCGGCCGCACCGAGACCGACCTGTTCATCTGGGTGCTGGATCGTCAGGAAGCGGTGGAGGAGGAGATCGGCTGGGCAGTGACGCCGGAACGGGTCGCGGGGGAGCTGGCCCCGCGCCGCCGTGCTGATGGCGAGCAGCAGGCGCCGGCGCCGGCCGGCAACGCGCCGGCGCCGTTGGATCTGGCCGCTGAGCGTCTTTTCCCCGACATCCTGGTGCCCATCAGCGGCAGCCAGCGCGGCTGGCTGGCGCTGGATCAAGCCCTGGTGGTGGCGCAGCGCGAAGGCTCGGCCCTGCATGGCTTCCACCTGACTCGCTCGCGCGGCGAGAGCGATCGGCAGCGGGCCAGCCGGGTGCAGGAGGAGTTCGACCGGCGTTGCCAGGCGGCCGGCGTCGCGGGGCAGTTGGTGATCGAGGTTGGCCCTGTGGCGCGCACCATCTGCCAGCGGGCGCGCTGGACCGATCTGGTGGTGGCCAACCTCTCCTTTCCCCCCACCCGCAGCCTGCCCGGCAAGCTGCAGTCCGGCTTTCGCTCCCTGGTGCATCACTGCTCGCGGCCGGTGCTGGCCGTGCCGGCCGCCTCGCCGCTCAGCCGGGCGCTGCTGGCCTATGACGGCAGCCCGCGGGCGCGTGAGGCGCTCTTCATCGCCGCCTACCTGGCGGGACGGTGGGGCATTCCTCTGGCTGTGGTGACGGTGGTCGAGCCGGGCCGCGCCGGCGCCGCGACCCTGGACGCGGCCCGGGCCTACCTGGAGACGCACGCGGTCGAGGCGCGCTATCTGGAAGTCCACGGCCCGGTGGCCCCGGCCATCCTGCAGGCCGCGTCCGATGAGCAGGCCGATCTGCTGATCATGGGCGGCTACGGCTACAGCCCCATGTGGGAGGCGATGCTGGGCAGCGCGGTCGATCACCTGCTGCGCGAGTGTCGCCAGCCCATGCTGATCTGCAAGTAACCCGCGACTGGTCGAGGCGTCCTGGACTGGTTCAGGATCTTCGATCTATCCTTGAATATTGTGAGATGAGGTGCAACGTGCGTAAACAACGATTCCCGGTTTTGGTCTCTCTGTTTCTGGCCGCGCTGCTGGCGGCCCCCCTGCTTTCCAGCGCCGTCGCCAGGCCCGCGCTGGCCAGCTCCCATCCTCAGGCCGCCGCGCCGCAGGACACCATCCAGCTTCAGCTCGTCGCCTCAGGCCTGGCCCGGCCGGTGGATGTGACCGCGCCGCCCGGCGACCGCGGGCGCATCTTCGTGGTGGAGAAGACAGGCTACGTGCGCATCGTCACCATCGTCAACGGCGTCTACACCCTGCTGGCCACCCCTTTTCTGAACATCGACCCCTTGGTCGGCAGCAGCGGCAACGAGCAGGGTCTGCTGGGCCTGGCCTTTCATCCTGACTATGCCAGCAACGGATACTTCTTCCTCAACTACACCGACAACAGCGGGGATACGGTGATCGCCCGCTACACGGTGAGCGCCGGCGACCCCAACCAGGCCAACCCGGCCAGCGCCCAGGTGGTGCTGACCGTGGACCAGCCCTACTCCAACCACAACGGCGGGCAGCTTCAGTTCGGCCCCGACGGCTACCTGGTCATCGGCCTGGGCGACGGCGGCAGCGGCGGCGATCCAGGGGACCGGTCGCAGAACCCCGGCGTGTTGCTGGGCAAGATGCTGCGCATCGACGTGGACAGCCTGCCCTATACCATCCCTGCCAGCAACCCCTTCGTCGGCACCAGCCTCCCGCTGGATGAGATCTGGGCGCTGGGCGTGCGCAACCCTTGGCGCTACAGCTTCGACCGGCTGACAGGCGACCTGTGGATCGGCGACGTGGGCCAGGGCAGTTGGGAGGAGATCGACCTGGAACCGGCCGGCGATCCGGGCGGCCGCAACTGGGGCTGGCGCTGCAAGGAGGGGACGCATGTCTTCGACACCTCCGGAAACTGCCCGAGCGACCTGGGTGTGCTGGATGATCCGATCTACGAATACTCGCACGCCGCCGGCGACTGCTCCCTTACCGGCGGCTATGTCTATCGCGGCTCTCCCAACAGCAGCTATTTTGGCCGCTATCTCTTTGCCGACTACTGCGTCGCCAACCAACTGCGCATGCTCACCTACAACGGCAGCATCTGGACGCGCAGCGATCACACCCTGGCGCCGCCCAGCGGGCTGAACATGAGCCGGCCGACCTCCTTTGGCCAGGATGCCATCGGCAACGTCTACATGGTCGACGACAACAACCCCGGCGTGTCCAATTCCGGCGAGGTCTATCTGCTCAAGCTCCGTCCCGCGACCTGCGTGACAGGCAACTATGATCTCAACGGCGATGGCCAGGTCACCGTGCTGGATATCCAACTGGTCGCCGGCGACTGGCGGCGCGCCGACTTCGTGCCCGACTTCGACGTGGACTGCAACGGCGTGGTGAACATCATCGACGTGCAGAAAGTGGCCAGCGCCTGGCAGAGCTGAGGAGCTGTTCCCTTTTGCACGAAGCGTTGGTCTGCTTTGCCCCTTGCTGGCGGGCATGGTATAATCAGCGCAGTCTGGCAGGCGGCGCAACGGGGCGCCGCTTGCCAGCAGCACAGTGCATCCCCGTCCCCGATGTGAGAGAGATTGCCACAGGAGGGCACTTTGAATCTCCACGAATACCAATCCAAGCGTATTTTCGCCCAGTACGGGATTCCGATCCCTCGGGGCGAGGTGGCAAGCACGCCAACCGAAGCGCGCGAGATCGCCGGCAAGCTGGGCGGCAAGGTGGTCGTCAAGTCTCAGGTGCTGGTGGGCGGCCGCGGCAAGGCCGGCGGCATCAAGCTGGCCGTCGACAAGGACGACGCCGAAGAGAAGGCCAAGGCTATTCTCGGCATGGACATCAAGGGCCTGACCGTCAAGCGGGTGCTGGTGGACGAAGCCGCCGACATCAAAGATGAGATCTATCTGGGGCTGGTCATCGACCGCGCCCGGCGGCGGGTGGTGATGATGGGCTCCAGCGAGGGCGGCGTCGACATCGAAGAGGTGGCCGCCACCATGCCCGACAAGATCGTCAAGGTCGCCATCGATCCCTGCATCGGCTTTCGTTCCTATCAGGCCATGGACCTGGCCACGGCGCTGGGCATTCCCAAGGAGCTGACCCGCAGCTTCGGCCAGATCGCCAGCGGCCTCTATACCGCCTTCGTCGAGAACGACGCCTCGCTGGCCGAGATCAACCCGCTGGTGGTTACCGGCGACGGCAAGCTGCTGGCGGTGGACGGCAAGATGTCCATCGACGACAACGCCCTCTACCGGCACAAGGCGCTGGCCGACCTGCGCGACCCCTCCGAGGAAGACCCCTACGAGGTGGAGGCGCGGCGCTTCGACCTGAGCTACGTCAAGCTGGACGGCAACATCGGCTGCATGGTCAACGGCGCCGGCCTGAGCATGGCCACCATGGACATGATCAAGCTCTACGGCGGCGCGCCGGCCAATTTCCTGGACATCGGCGGCGGCGCCACAGCCGAGCGGGTGGCGGCCGCGCTGCGCATCATCCTCTCCGACCAGAACGTCAAGACCGTGCTGATCAACATCTTCGGCGGCATCACCCGCTGCGACGAAGTGGCGCGCGGCATCGTGGCCGCCCTGGACGAGGTCGGCGCCGCTGTGCCGATGGTGGTGCGCCTGGTGGGCACCAACGAGGCAGAGGGGCGCGCCATCCTGGCCGACGCCAAGATGGATCCCGCCACCACCCTGGCCGAGGCGGCCCAGAAGGCCGTCGCCGCGTCGAAGTCCTGAGCACGAGAGAGGCAACCATGAGCATTCTGGTCAACAAGAACACCCGCCTGATCGTTCAGGGCATCACCGGCCGCGAGGGCATGTTCCACGCCGAGCAGATGATCGCCTACGGCACCAACGTGGTGGGCGGCGTTACCCCCGGCAAGGGGGGACAATGGTCGGTGGGGGTGCCGGTCTTCGACAGCGTGCGCGACGCCGTGCGCGCCACCGAGGCCAACACCTCCATCATCTACGTGCCGGCCGCCTTCTCCCCCGACGCCATCATGGAAGCGGTGGACGCCGGCATCGAGCTGGTGATCTGCATCACCGAGGGCATCCCCACCCTGGACATGGTCAAGGTGCGGGCCTACGTCGATCAATCCGATTCCCGGCTGATCGGCCCCAACTGCCCCGGATTGATCACCCCCGGCCAGGCCAAGGTCGGCATCATGCCCGGCCACATCCACATCCCCGGCAACGTGGGGGTGGTCAGCCGCAGCGGCACCCTGACCTACGAGGTGGTGGCCGCACTGACCGCGCGCGGCATCGGCCAATCCACTGCCGTGGGCATCGGCGGCGACCCCATCATCGGCTCCACCTTCATCGACATTCTGCGGCTCTTCGAGGAGGACCCGGAGACCGAGCAGGTGGTGATGATCGGCGAGATCGGCGGCACTGACGAGGAGGAGGCCGCAGCCTTCATCCGCGAGCAGATGTCCAAGCCGGTCACCGGCTTCATCGCCGGCCAGACCGCGCCCCCAGGCAAGCGCATGGGCCACGCCGGCGCGATCATCTCCGGCGGCAAGGGCACCGCAGCAGAGAAGGTGCAGGTGCTGGAGGCCGCGGGCGTGCGCATGGCCAAGCAGCCCACCGACATCGCCGAGCTGGTGGCCGCCAACATCGGCCGCTGACCTAGCCAGGCTTCGGAGGCCGGGTCTCCCGCGGGAGACCCGGCCTTTTTTCTCTGTGGCGCGGCCGCTTGCTGCCCATCCGCGCGCCAGTGGGCGCAACTCCTCTGGGGCGGGACACCTCGACGCCGAATTTCGATTTGACAAGAGCGCCCAAAAAGCGTATTCTCCCCATGACAGATTCACCCCAACCCTCTCTGTCGGGTGGTCAGCCGCCCGCTCCCTTGCCTGACCTGTCAGCCTACGCCGGCTGTTGGGTGGCCTTGGTGGGCGACGAGGTGGCCGGGGTCGGGGCGACGGCCGAGGCCGCGCAGATGGCGGCTCGCCGCAGCCGTCCCCGTGAACGCATCCGTGCGACCCTTTGGGCGCCTGAGAGCGCCCCATCCCAGGCGCTGCCGCCGCAGGTCACGCCAGACGCGTGATGGGCGGCTCTTGATGAGTCTTTCCCGATGTCCTTCATCCCCAGCAGTCCCACCCTCGATTTGAGCGCCCTGGACGGCACATTCCCCGGCCAGGTCTTGCAGCGTCTGCACAGCCTGGGCCTACCGGTGGTTTTGGTGGGCGGCTCGGTGCGCGACCTGCTGCTGGGTCGGATGCTGCGTGACCTGGACCTGGTGGTCCCGTCCGGCGCGTTGGCGCTGGCGCGCGCCGCGGCCAACGCCATGCAGGGCGCCTTCGTGGCGCTGGATGAGGCGCGCGACACCGGCCGCGCCCTGCTCACCGCCCCGGATGGCCAGAGGCTGGTGGTGGATGTGGCCGCCTGGCGCGGGCCAACCCTGGCCGACGACCTGGCCGCGCGCGATTTCACCATCAACGCGCTGGCGGTCGAGGTGGCCGGCGGCGCGGGGCACATCATCGATGTGGTCGGCGGCCTGGCTGATCTGGAGGCGCGCCTGTTGCGCGTTACCTCCGCCCAGGCCTTGCCCGATGATCCGGTGCGCTCCCTGCGCGCCGTGCGCCTGCTGGCGGAACTGTCTCCCTGGGGAATACGTCTGGAACAGGACACCGGCCGGCAGATCCGCCGTCACGCGCCCCTGCTTTCCACCTGTACCCACGAGCGCGTGCGGGATGAGCTGGTGCGCATCCTGGCGGCGCCCACCCCCAACCGTTGGCTGAACCTGCTCAGCCAGTTGGGCCTGCTGGCCCCGGTGCTGCCTGAAACTGCGGCGCTGATCGGTGTGCAGCAGTCGGCGCCGCACTTTTGGGATGTGTTCGACCACACCAACCGGGTTTTGGGCTATGCGGCCTGGCTGACCGGCTGGATCGCCGGCCGGGATGCTCCCGCCGACGCCCTGGATGTGGCGGTCTGCCAGATGCTGGCGCCCCATCGGTCGGCGCTGGCCCAGCACCTGGCCGAAGCGGTCGGCGTCTTCGTGGGCGACCGGCGCGGCGCGCTGCGTTGGGCGGCGCTCTGCCATGACTGGGGCAAGCCCGCCACCCGCACCGTGACGGCCGACGCCCAGAGAACCCGTTTTCTCGGCCATGAAGATGTCAGCGCGACCCTGACGCGCGACGCGCTGCGCCGGCTGCGCTTCAGCGAGGCCGAGGTGCGCTGGGTGACAGCCATCGTCGCGGGCCACATGCGGCCGCACCATCTGGCGGCGGCCGGCCAGCCCAGCCGGCGCGCGATCCACCGCTATTTCCGCGCTCTGGGCGCGGCCGGCGTCGATACGGCCCTGCTCAGCCTGGCCGATGTGCGGGCGACAGCCGGCCCCGGCCTGCAACTGGCCGACTGGCAGCGCCAGATCGACCTGGCGACCGCGTTGATCGATGCCTATTTCACCCATCAGCAGGAAACCATCTGGCCGGCGCCGCTGGTCGATGGCAAGGATTTGATGGCCGCCCTGACGCTGCGTCCCGGCCCCCTGATAGGCCAGTTGCTGGAGGGGGTGATCGAGGCGCAGGCGGCGGGCGAGGTGGCCAGTCGGGCAGAGGCGCTGGCCTATGCTCGCCAGTTGCTCGACGATGAAACCCGCGGAGAACGAGGAGTTGCCCATGGAAACTGATGCTGGCGTCTGCCCACTCCTGGGCCTGGTCGATGACCAGGGCGCGTATCTGACCTATCCCAGCTACGAGAACCGCTGCTACGCGTCCCGGTCGCCGCAGACCATTCCGCTCAATGAACAGACCTTCTTCTGCCTGGGCGGACACAAGGAGCGCTGCCCCCGGTATCAGTCGCGCCAGGCCCTCTTGCAGGCCCAGGAGGCGCAGGATGTGGCCGGCGTGGCCGCGGCCGCGGCATTTGCCGACCCGACCGCCAGCGACGATGTGTCGTTGAACTGGACCGAAGGGGCCGAGGACGATCCGGGCGATCTGAGCGGGGCTGAAGATGAGGTGGACTGGCCGCAGACCGCGGCCGGCGACAGCGAATGGAGCGATTCCGGCTACAACCTGCCCCCGCCTCCGCCGCCGCCGTTGCTGACGACCGCGGCCGATGGCCGGGCGCGCCGGCCGGTGTGGCCCCTGCTCCTGGCCGCGGGCACGCTGTTGGCGACGCTGATGGCCTGCGGCCTGCTCAGCGCGGGCTGGCTGGGGGTGCGGGCGCTGTCAAGCCAACTGGCCCTGCAGCCCACCGGCACGGCGCTGGTGGAGGGGGGCGGCGCTGGCACGCCTGCGCCGACCGGGCCAGGCGGTGTGGTGGTGGTGGTGACGACCCCGACCCCCAACCCGCTGGAGGCGATCGCCACCAGCGACGCGGCCGCCACCGGCACGGCCCTCGCCTTGCCCACGGCCACCCCCTCGCCCACCGAGCCATTCACCTACGATACCCCTCCTGTGCAGCAGGACACGGCCACGCCGACCTGGACGCCGGCTGAGATTTTCCAGTCGCCGACGCCGCGTGACACCGCGACCTTCTTTCCGACCAATACCCCCTACGTCGCCCAGCCGACGTCGACACCCACCTGGACGCCGATGCCGCTGGTTACGGTCACCGGCACGGCAGAGCCGTTCAACGCCACCTTCACCGCCACGCCGCTGAGCATCGAATTCGGCCAGACCTCCACCCTTTCCTGGAATGTGACCGGCATCAAGGACATGTTCATCAACGGCCAGGCGATCTCCGGGCCGACCGGTACCATGGTGGTGCGGCCGTCGGTCACCACCACCTACGTGCTGCGCATGATCATGCGCGACAACACGGTGCGGGAGCTGAGCCAGGTGGTGACGGTTTCGGTGCCGTCGCCCACGGCCACCGCTACCACCACGCCGACCCCTACATCGACGCCCTTTGTCAACGTGGTCTTCGCCCAGGACCTGGTCATCACCTCGATCAGCGGCCAGGACGGCAGTTGTCGCACCGGCAGCGGCTGCACCCTCTTCCAGATTCAGATCCGCAACGTGGGCAACCGGCCGGCCGAGTATCAGTTGACCAAGACCGAGACCATCCCCATCGGCTGGGGCGTCTTCTTCTGCTGGGCGGCGGACTGCGAGTTCGGCAACGCGCCGCCGGCCAAGACGCTGGCCGCGGGCGCGCGCGACACGGTGTCCATCAACTTCCGCGTGCCCTCGGTGCTGGTGGACGGCGATGAGGCGGTGATCAACGTATCAGGTTCCTGCCCGTCGTGCGCCAGCCCTCCCTTCCAGTCCTACAGCAACACCTTCCGGGTGCTGGTGATCTTGCCGACGCCGACGCCGCTGCCCACCGGCACGTACACGGCCACGCCCACCATCACCCCCACGCCCACCTGGACCTGGACGCCGACAGCAACGCCTACGACGCCGGCCAACAACTGACGCAGCATCAGGCTGGGCAGAAAGCGAGATCAGAACAGACTGTGGTTGTGGCGCCAATTGGTTTGCAGGTGATCGTCGCCGTGGCCAAGGTGGGCAAATATGCCACCAGCGAGAGCGGCGACAGCGTCGAGGTGATCGAACGGCCGCACGGCGGCCTGTCGGTGGTAGTCGCCGATGGCCAGCGCAGCGGCAAAAGCGCCAAGAGCATCAGCAACGTGGTGGTGCGCAAGGCGGTGGCCCTGCTGGCTGACGGGGTGCGCGATGGCGCGGCTGCACGGGCAACCCACGACTATCTGCGCACCCTGCGCGGCGGCCAGGTGTCGGCCACGCTCAACCTGGCCTCCATCGACCTGGACAGCCGCACCCTGGTGCTCTCGCGCAACAGCCACTGCCCCGTATTGGTCTGCAACCCGGCCTGGGTTGGCCACACCTCGCCCGACGGCTGGCTGGTGTTGAGCGATCCCAGCGAGGCCATCGGCATCCACGCCCGCACCAAGCCGGTGATCAGCGAGCTGGCCTTGGAGGCCGGCCTCACGGCGCTGATCTTCACCGATGGCGTCTGGACGGCCGGCGAGCGCACCGGCCAGCGTTTCAGCCTCGCCGCCCGCACCAGCCAGCTTCTGGCCGAGGGCGACGACAGCCCGCAGCGGCTGGCCGACACCCTGCTGCACGAAGCCATCGCGCTGGACCAGGGCCGGCCGGCCGATGACATGACTCTGGTGGTCTTGGGCATCCGCAGCCCGGCGCAACCTGGCCAGGTGCGCCGCATGGTGGTCAATTTTCCGGTGTGAGCGAGGCCTATGACAAGCGATGGAGAGCCGGCCAGTCCGGGCGCAGCAGCGATCATCAAGGTGGTGGGGCCGTGCAAGTCGGGCAAGTCCACCCTGGCGGCCGGCCTGCGGGCTGCTGGCTATGCCGCCCGCCCGTGCAGCCAGGAGCACTCGGAGGTTCCCGCCATGTGGCAGCGCATCCACCCTCCCGCCTGTCTGATCCTGTTGGAGGTGTCGCTGGAGACGGTGCGGGCGCGGGTGGAGCGCAGCGACTGGAGCGCCGACCTGCTGGCCACCCAGCAGCGCCGCCTGGCCCATGCCCGCCAGCACGCCGATCTGATCGTGGCCACCGACCAGGCCAGCCCGCAGGAGGTGCTGGCCCAGGTGATCGCCTTCCTGGAGGCGCGTGGCCTGAGCCGCGGCGGGGGGCCTGTGGCCGGCTAAAGCCGCGACTCCCCGTGGAATTCTGAATTGACGATTATTGACAGCGCGCGGGCGCTGCGCTATAATCGCAGGCGCAAGACCGGTGAAGGCCAAGCTCGCCGGTTTTCTTATGGTCTCTTTGTGAGACTGCCAGATCTTGTCGCTGCGCAAAGGCCGGCGACGCTTACTTCCTTGTTCGCATGACAACCAGCCGCACCTGTGAGCGCTGGTTGTGTTGTGTCAGGGAGGGGTGCGACGGCGTTCCTTTGGGCAACTGTAGGAGTTAGGTATGCAACGAAGCCATCTTTGGTCGCTGATCATCGTCGTCGTCGTGGCCATCCTGGCGCTGGTGATCGCGCTGCCGGTCCAGCACCCGTCCTGGTTCAACAACATCGCCTTTTGGCAGCCGCGCGAGTTTCGCGACCTGGAGCTGAAGCAGGGGCTGGATCTGCAAGGGGGCTTGCAGGTGCTGCTGGAGGCTGACCCGACCGCCCTGGCGGCGCAGACCACCGCCGACCGGGATCCCATGGAAGCGGCCAAGGTCATCGTCGAAAACCGCGTCAACGCGCTGGGCGTCAGCGAGCCATTGGTGCAGCGCCAGGGCGCCAATCGCATCATCGTCGAGCTGCCCGGCATCGATGACCCCGATCAGGCCATCGCCACCCTGCGCGGCACCGGCCTGCTGGAATTCGTCGCCATGGGGCAGCAGTTCGTGCCAGCCGGCACGCGCATCGAAACCAGCTTCGGCGGCGGCCCATCGGCCACGGCCGGCGTCACCACCACGCAAGGCCTGCTCAACCCTGAAACGGGCGAGCCTTTCACCACCATCATGACCGGCGCTGACCTGCGCACGGCCAAGGTGGGCTTCGACAGCTTGACCAACTCCCCCTTGATCGTCTTCGAACTGGGCGACAGCGGCCGGCAGATCTTCCGCGACTACACCAACCAGAACATCGGCAACGTGGTGGCCATCGTCATGGACAAGGTGGTGCTCTCGGCCCCCACCATCCGCGCGGTGATCGACGGCAGCGGCGAGATCAGCGGCCAGTTCACCCTTGAGGAAGCCAACAGCCTGGCGGTGCAGATGCAGTACGGCGCGCTGCCGGTGGCCTTGAACGTGGTCGATACCCGCAGCGTGGGCGCCACCCTGGGCGCCGACTCCGTCGACAAGAGCATCACCGCGGGCGTCATCGGCGTCTTGGTGGTGCTGCTCTTCATGGTGGTCTACTACCGGGTGCCGGGCGCCCTGGCCGACGTGGCGCTGATTCTCTTCGTGCTGATCAACCTGGCGATCTTCAAGCTGCTGCCGGTGACGTTGACCCTTCCCGGCATCGCCGGCTTCCTGCTGGCCACCGGCACGGCCGTGGATGCCAACGTGCTGATCTTCGAGCGCATGAAGGAAGAGATCCGCGCCGGCAAGCCGCTGCGGGTCGCAGTGGACGCGGGCTTCAACCGCGCCTGGACATCGATCTTCGACTCCAACCTGTCGACCTTGATCACGGCCGCGATCCTGATCTATTTCGGCAGCGCCTTCGGCGCCAGCAGCGTGCGCGGCTTCGCCATCACCCTGGCCATCGGCGTTTTGGTCAGCATGTTCACCGCCGTCTTCGCCACCCGGGTGCTGATGCGCCTGGTCTACCAGCGCCGCAGCGCAGACACGTCGGCGCTGGCCAAGCCGAAGCTCCTGGGAGTGTAGCCCATGTACAACATCGTCCAACAGCGCAAGATATTCTATCTTCTTTCGGCGGTTCTGCTCAGCGTCAGCATCTTGCTGATGGCCTATTCGGTGGCCACCGTCGGCACTCCCTTCCGCCTGAGCATCGACTTCACCGGCGGCGTCTACTGGGAGTTCATCCTCGGTCAGGAGGCTCTGCCGGGCGACGTGCGCGACATCTTCGTGGGGCGCGGCCTGGGCGACACGGCGGTGACCACCCTCGGCGACGAGGGCAACCGCCTGCAGGCGCGCCTGAAGGAAGTGACGCCGGAGATGAAGGCTGAGATCGAACAGGAGCTGAGCGATCGCTTCGGCGGCATCGAAACGCTGCAATACCGCAACGTTGGCCCCTCGGTGGGCAGCGAGGTCACCCGTTCGGCCCTCTTCGCCGTCCTCTTTGCCTCGATCGCCATCGTCGGCTGGATCGTCTTCGCCTTCCGCAACGTGTCGCACCCGCTGCGCTACGGCGTCAGCGCGGTCGTGGCCATGCTGCACGACATCGTGGTGACGGCCGGCTTTGCCTCCTTGCTGGGTATCGTGGCCGGCTACGAGGTGGACGCGCTCTTCCTGACCGCGCTGCTGACCGTGCTGGGCTTCAGCGTGCAGGACACCATCGTCGTCTTCGACCGTATCCGTGAGAACAGCCGGCGGCACATGGGCGAGGACTTCGAGACCATCACCAACCGCAGCCTGCTGGAGACCATGGGCCGATCGCTGACCACACAGCTCAACGCCTTCTTCATCATGGTGGCCATCCTGCTCTTCGGCGGCGACACCATCAAGCCCTTCGTCGCCGTTCTGCTGGTGGGCATGATCAGCGGCTCCTACTCCTCGATCTTCAACGCCACGCCGTTGCTGGTGACCTGGGAGCAGTGGGCTGCCAAGCGGGCGCGCGAGCAGGCCAAGGCAGCGGCGGCCGCCTAGGCGATTGCTCCGCTGCGAACTTGCGACTCCTGTCATGCGGCGGGGTGAGCTCAGGCTCACCCCGCCGTTTATTTTTTGTTGGCGGGTTGAGACCCCTGCTTGGCGCTTGCGGGGTTACGGGCCTGGCCCTGAGGGCCCAGCAATTCCAGAAACGGCGCGGAGTCGAGGCTTTAACCGGTTCTGGTCGCAGCAACGGCGCGGAGTCGAGGCTTTAGCCGGTTCTGGTCGCAGCAACGGCGCGGAGTCGAGGCTTTAGCCGGTTCTGGTCGCAGAAACGGCGCGGAGTCGAGGCTTTAGCCGGTTCTGGTCGCCGTGAGTCGGCGCGCTGGCCCGCCTGAAGGCTCGACTCCGGCATGGCGGCCAAGCATATTTGGAAGCGCAATGGGGAAGCCCAGCTTCTGGCGCGGTCGATCAGTTGGTCGAAATGAAGAAGTCGGACTTCTCCGAAGAAGTCCGACTTCTCACTCGGTTGATCAGTTGGTCACGGGGAAGAAGTCGGACTTCTCTGAAGAAGTCCGACTTCTCGCGTGGTCGATCAGTTGGCCGTGCGGAAGTAGATCCGCAGGTAGCCCGCCTTGGAGGCGTCCCAGAACTCCTTGGCCGCCAGCGCATAGCGCACGCCGGTGCTGTCGTCGTTGGTCAGGATGAAGCCCTGATCCGTGGAGCCGCGCAGCATGTCGGTCACGGCCTCGGTCACATCCAGCCGC
>JAKQCW010000164.1 GCA_029558955.1 Chloroflexota bacterium | reverse complement strand
TATCCCTGGCTCAACGCCACCTCCAGCGCCTGGTGCAGGGTGCGCACGCCGATGACTTCGATGCCATCGGGCGCGCTGATCGGCGTGCGGCTGCGCGGCGCGATGCAGCGGGTGAAGCCCAGCTTGGCGGCCTCGTTCAAGCGTCGCGGCAACTGGCTGACGCTGCGCAGCTCGCCGCTCAGCCCCACCTCCCCCACCACGGCCAGGTCGGCCGGCACGGGCAGGTTCTTGAGGCTGCTGGCGATGGCCACCGCCACGGCCAGATCCGCGGCCGGCTCGTTGATGCGCAGGCCGCCCACCACATTGACGAACACATCCTGGTCGCTCAGCCGGAAGCCGGCCCGCTTGGCCAGCACGGCCGTCAACAGCAGCAGCCGGTTGAAGTCCACGCCGTTGGCCGTGCGCCGCGGCTGCGGGAAGCTGGTGGTCGAGGCCAGCGCCTGCACCTCCACCAGCAGCGGCCGTGTGCCTTCCATGGTCACGGCAATGGCCGAGCCGGCCGCGTTGGGCAGGCGTTCGGCCAGGAAGGCCTCCGAAGGGTTGGTCACCTCCCGCAGCCCCGCCTCCACCATCTCGAAGACCCCCACCTCGTCGGTGGAGCCGAAGCGGTTCTTGACGCTGCGCAGCAGGCGGTAGGTCTGGAAGCGTTCCCCTTCCAGGTAGAGCACCGTGTCCACCATATGCTCCAGCACCCGCGGGCCGGCGATGTTGCCCTCCTTGGTGACGTGACCCACCAGGAAAACGGGCACTCCCTGGCCTTTGGCCATGCGCAACAACTGGGCCGCACACTCGCGCACCTGGGTGACGCTGCCGGCCGTGGAGGCCACTGTGTCGCTGTGGATGGCCTGGATCGAATCGACCACCATCAGCCGCGGCCCGATGTCGCCCACATGCTGCAAGATCGATTCGAGGTGCGTCTCGGCGTGGACGTAGAGGTTGTCCTCGTGGATGCCCAGGCGGCTGGCCCTCAATTTGAGCTGACGGGCGCTCTCCTCGGCGCTGACGTAGAGCACGCGGCCGGCCGTGCGGGCCATGCTGGCCGCCAATTGCAGCAGCAGCGTCGACTTGCCGATGCCCGGATCGCCGCTGACCAGCACCACTGAGCCGGGCACGATGCCGCCGCCCAGCACCCGGCTCAGCTCGCTTCCTTCCACCGGCACGCGGTCCAGGCCATCGACCGAGATCTGGGTGAGCGGCTGCGGCGCGCCCCCGCCCTCCACCGGCACGAAGGTGCGGGCGGCGGCGCGGCCGGCCGGCGGCTCCACCACCTGCTTCTCGACCAGCGTGTTCCATTCGCCGCAGTCAGGGCACTTGCCCATCCATTTGGCCTGGGCGCTGCCGCAGTTCTGACAGACGTAGCGGATTTTGATTTTGGTCATGGGGGCTCCGGGTGGGATGGAATGCGTAATGCGTACTGCGTACTGCGTAACCGGAATGGCGCAGGCGGCTGCTGGGTTACGGATGGCGTGTCAGGCGACGTCAGAGACGCGCGCCGTTAGCTCGTAGAACAATTGTACTTATCAAGGCTGGCGCGTCAAGTCATCGGGCGGACCCGGCTGAAGCCTCGACTCCTGATTGGCGGCGCGGAGTCGAGGCTTTAGCCGGGTCCGCCCCACACCAACCGCGCACCCCGAACCGGCTGAAGCCTCGACTCCTGCTTGGCGGCGCGGAGTCGAGGCTTTAGCCGGGTTCGCCCCACACCAACCGCGCACCCCGACCCGGCTGAAGCCTCGACTCCTGCTTGGCGGCGCGGAGTCGAGGCTTTAGCCGGGTCCGCCCGCACGCAAACCGCGCACCCCGAACCGGCTGAAGCCTCGACTCCTGATCGGCGGCGCGGAGTCGAGGCTTTAGCCGGGTCCGCCCGGCCTCAATTGAACGCGGCGGCGCGCGGCTATCCCCTCCCGAAAGGCGGTCGGCTCATGGGCAAACGCGGTGAAGGCTGGTTTATCTTGCAGATGGCGCTGTTTGCGGTGATCTTCCTGGCGCCGCAGGCGACCTGTTTTGGCTGCCCGGCCTGGCTGCGCTGGGTGGGGCTGGCCATTCTGGCCGCCGGCGGCATCCTGGGCGCCTGGGGCATGCTGGCCCTGGGCCGCAACCTGACCCCCTTTCCCCGGCCCGTCGCGGGGGGCGAGCTGGTGACGCATGGACCTTATCGCGTCGTGCGCCACCCCATCTACGCCGGGCTGATCTTCGGCACGCTGGGCTGGGCGCTTTACCGCGCCAACCTGCTGGGCATCGGCCTGGCCGTGGCGCTCTTCATCTTCTTCGATCTGAAATCGCGGCGGGAGGAGCGGTGGCTGCGGGAGGCCTATCCGGGATATGAAGCATATCAGCGGCGGGTCAAAAAGCTGGCGCCGTGGGTGTATTGAGGGTGAGCTGCTCGACGAACCGCCGCACCTCGGCCTCGACGGCCGCGGCATCGGGCAGGTTGAGCACGCGCTGCGCCAGACGCTGCGCGTCGGGCACGGTCAGCCGGGCCAGCAGCGCCTTGGCGGCCGGAATGCTGGCCGCGGCCATGCTGAACTCGTCCAGTCCCAGCCCTAGCAGGATGGGGATGCCCTCCGGCCGGCCGGCCAGCTCGCCGCAGAGCCCCACCCACTTGCCGGCCACGTGCGCGACATCGACCACACGGCTGATCTGGCGCAACAGGGCCGGGTGCAGCGGGTCGCCCAGCCTGGCCACGCGCGCGTTGCCCCGATCGGCCGCAAAGGTGTACTGAACCAGGTCGTTGGTGCCGATGCTGAAGAAATCGACCAGCGGCGCCAGTTGATCGGCGATCAGCGCCGCGCTGGGCACCTCCACCATGATGCCGGCCGGGATCGACGGCGCGTGGGGAATGCCCTGGGCGGCCAGCTCCGCAGCGGCCTGGGTCAGCAGCGTCTGCGCCCGGGCCACCTCATCCACCGTGGCGATCATGGGGAACATCACCAGCACCCGGCCATGCAGCGCCGCGCGCAGGATGGCCCGCAACTGCACCTTGAAGAACTCAGGCATGGCCAGCGAGATGCGAATCGCCCGCCAGCCCAGGAAGGGATTGGCCTCGCCCGGCAGTTGCAGGTAGGGCGCCGGCTTGTCGCCGCCGATATCCAGGGTGCGGATCACCACCGGCCGGCCGGCCATGGCCTCGGCCACCTGGCGATAGATGGCGTATTGCTCCTCCTCGCTGGGGGGCTCGGTACGCTCCTGGAAGAGGAATTCGGTGCGCAGCAGGCCAACCCCCTCGGCGCCGGCCTGCAAGGCGCCCTGGGCATCGGCAGCCGTGGCCAGGTTGGCGACCACCTCCACCCGCTGGCCGTCAGCCGTGTGCGCGGAGGCCTGGGCGCCGGCAAAGGCGACTGACCGCGCGCCCAGATCGGCCTGGCGCTGCGCGGCGAAGGTGGCCGTTGTCTCCGCGTCGGGATCGAGGATCAGCGCTCCGGCCGCGCCGTCGATGGCCAGCGCCATGCCGGTGCGCGTCTGCGCCAGCAGCGCCTCCCCCAGACCCACCACGGCCGGTATGCCCATGCTGCGGGCCAAAATGGCGCTGTGCGCGGTGGGTCCGCCCAGCGCGGTGCAGAAACCGACCACCCGGCTGCGGTCGAGCAGGGCGGTCTGCGAGGGGCTCAGGTCTTCGGCCACGATCACCGCCTGTGGGGGCAGGTCGATGGCGGGGGCCGCGCTGCCGCCGGCAAGGATGCGCAGCAGCCGGCTGGTCAGGTCGCGCAGATCAGCGGCGCGCTCCTGGAAACGCTGACCGGCCATGGCGTGCAGCCGCGCCGCCTCAGCGCCGAAGACATCGCTCAGCGCGGCCTCGGCGTTGGCCCGCCCCTCGAAGATGGCCGTGTGCAGGCGCTCGTGCAGGTCTTCATCGGCCAGCAGCATGGCGTGGGCCTGGAAGATGCGGCTCTGCTGCGGCCCCATCTCGCGCGCCATGCGCTCGGCCAGCGCCAACAGATCGGCCCGCGCCTGCGCCATGGCAGCCTCGCAGCGCGTCCACTCCTGGGCCGGCTCGTCCACCTCGGCACGCGGCGCAGCGGGGGCGGCGGCGCTCAACAGCACCGCCACGCCGACGGCGACGCCAGGCGAGGCGGCGATGCCGTGCAGCACCAGCCGGCCGTGGCCGCTGACATCCTGCCGCGCGGGTAGGTCCAAGGCGGCCGCCGGCGCCTCCACCTCGCCAAAGCCGCCCATGACCAGCGCCAGCAGCGCGTCCACGGCTCCCTGGGCATCCGCGCCCTGAGCGCGAATCTCGACGGTGTGGCCCTGCTCAGCCCCCAGCGAGAGCACCTGGTTGAAACGTTTGGCGTTGGCCGGCCCCGCGCCGGTGTCCAGGTTGACCACCTCGATCTCGGCCTGGCGGCTGGCCGCGGTCTGGACAAACTGCACCGCGGGGCCGAAATGCAAGCCGGCCGGGTTGATCAGCGTCGCCTGACCCACGGCGACGCTCATGCCATCCTCCTGAAAAGAGGGATACCCGGCTTCGGGCGCGGGTTCCGCCCTGCCCAGACTCTCCTGCTTGGGCCTCAGCGCCTCCAGCGCCTCGGCGGCCACCGCGTCCAGGGCCATGCCGATGGAGGCCTGCACCGCCGCGGCCATGGCGCCCTCGATGAAAGGCGCCGGGCAGAGCCGCACGCGGGCCGCCTGGTCAGGGTCCATGAACTCCAACGCGGTCTCGGCGCTCATGATCGCGCTGCCCAGGTCCATCAGCACCAGCACGCCGTCGTCGCTGTAGACCGACTGGATGGCCTCCAGAATCGCCATGGCGTCGGTGCCATAGGGAAAATCGGGGTCATCGACGCCGCCGACCGCGGCAATCGCCGCGCGGCCCTGGGTCTGCTGCTCAGCCAACGCCTTGACCGCCGCAGCCAGCGCGGCGCTGTGGGAGACAAGAACGAGTCCGACCATGAGGGGCTCTCTTTCAGGGGGCGTAACTCGTAATGCGTAATGCGTAACCCGGAATGGCGCACGCGCTCTCTGGATTCCGGATTCCGGGTTACGTGTTACGAGTTACTTGTTACGTGTTACAACAGTCACTCAGCCAACGCCTTCACCAGCTCGCGATTGAAGGCCGGGATGTCCTCCACCACGCGGCCCCAGACCTGGTTGCCGTCGCGCAGAGCGGGCGCGTCGACCCAGATGGCGCCGGCGTTGACCAGGTCGTCCTTGATGCCCAAGGAACCGGCGGCGCGCCGGCCGGCGACGATCTTCGCCGAGATGCCCACCAGGCCGGCATGGCAGATCATGCCGACGATCTTGCCCTGGTCATGGATGCCCTTGACCAGGGAGGTCACGGCCTCGTAGCGGCGGATCTTGTCGGGCGCCCAGCCGCCGGGGATGACAACCGCGTCGAACTGGTCGGGCGTCACGTCGGCCGCGGCCACCTCAGCCTTGGCGCTCAGCCCGCCGCTCTTGCTGGCATAGACCTCGCCCGCCTTCAGGCCGACCACCGTCACCCGTGCGCCTTCCTCGACCAGACGCATGTAGACCGCCCAGAACTCCAGATCCTCGAAGCCGGGGCCGGCCAGGAAGGCGATGTGTTTGTGCTGTAGTTTCATGGAGAACCTTTCGGGGCGATTGGATGACCGGATGATCGGTCAGGCAATCGCCCAATCACCCTAACGCCACATCCAAGACCATCATCACGGTGAAGCCCAGCAGGGTGCCGGCGGTGGCGATGTCGGTGTTCTTGCCAAGCTGTGATTCGGGGATCAGCTCCTCGACGACGACGAAGATCATGGCGCCGGCGGCAAAGGCCAGGGCATAGGGCAGCAGCGCCGTGACGTAGGTGACGGCCAGCGCACCCAGCACGCCGGCGATGGGCTCGACCAGGCCCGAGGCTTGGCCATAGAGAAAGGCGCGCGAGCGGGAAAAGCCCTCGCGGCGCAGCGGCACTGACACCGACGTGCCTTCGGGAAAGTTCTGCAGGCCGATGCCAATGGCCAGGGCCACGGCTGCACCGATGGTCGCGCCCGGCACGCCGGCCGCCACTGCGCCGAAGGCCACCCCCACGGCCAGCCCTTCGGGGAAGTTGTGCAGCGTGATGGCCAACACCAGCAGCACGCTGCGCCGCCAGCGGGTGGTCACACCCTCGGCCTCCTCGCGCGGAAAGCCGATGTGCAGGTGGGGCAGCAGCTTGTCGATCCCGGCCAACGTCACGCCGCCCAACAAAAAGCCGACCGCGGCCGGAAACCAGCCGGGCTTGCCGTTGGCCTCGGCCATCTCGATGGCGGGCGCCAACAGCGACCAGAAGCTGGCCGCAATCATGACGCCGGCCGCGAAGCCCATCATGGCGTCCAGCAGCTTCTGATTGATGGTCTTGAAAAAGAAGACCACGGCCGCGCCCAGCGCGGTGACAAACCAGGTGAAGCAAGTGGCCAGAAAAGCCTGGGGCACGGCGCCCAGCGCAACAAACCAATCAGCCATGGTAGGTGTTTGTGTGAGGAGTGACGAGTGACGAGTAATGCGTAACGAGTAATGCGTGACGAGTAATGCGTGACGAGTAATGCGTAACGAGTAATGCGTGACGAGTAATGCGTAACGAGTAATGCGTAACGAGTAATGCGTGACGAGTGATGCGTGACGAGTGATGCGTAACGAGTAATGCGTAACGAGTAATGCGTAACGAGTAATGAGTGATGAGTGATGAGTGACGAGTGACGAGTGACGAGTAATGCGTAACGAGTAATGCGTAACGAGTAATGCGTGACGAGTAACGAGTAATGAGTAACGAGCGACGAGCGACGAGTAACGAGCAACTCGTGACCCGTAACCCGCGCCCCATGACTCAAAACCGCCTCCCGCAATTCCGGTTACGCATTACGCATTACGCATTACGCATCACGCATCACGAAACCTCAACCACAAGCACACACTTCACACGCCAACTCAGTGTTCCTTGACCAGGCCGCTGCGATAGGCGTCCAGCAGTGCGCGCAGGTCGTCGATCTGGCGCTGGATGTTCTTGCCCAGGTCGGTGTCGCGCACGCGGATGCGCGTGGTGTTGGTCTCCAGGATTTCGGTCCGGGAATGGGGCCCACGGCCGCCATCCAGCAGCTTGTCCACCGACTCGAAGGTCTGGTGGGCCGCCAGCAGCAAGCCATAGGAGTTGGAGATCAGCGTGTAGCCGGCGATGCCGGTCTGGCCCTGATAGGCCTTGGAAAAGCCGCCATCGATCACCAGCAGTCGGCCGCCAGCCTTGACGGGATTTTCACCCTTGCGCACTTTGACCGGCACGTGGCCGTTGATGATGTGCGAGCGCTGGGGATCCAGGCCGAACTCCTCCAGGATGCGGCCGACGGTCTCTGGCCGATCGCGGCAGTCGTAGTAGGGATCGCGCTTCTCGGCGTGGGGCGTCTTGTCGTCGATGAAGTAGCGCTCGAAGGTGGCCATCTTCTGTTTGCCGAAGAGGGGGGACTGCGCGCCCGTCCAGAGATACCACATCATGTCGTGGCCGTACTGTTTCTGCGCGGCCTGGGTGGCGAAATAAGCCTGGCGCACCAGCCGGTCGATGTGATCCAGCAAAGCGCGGCCGCGATAGCTTTCGCCGTCGATCTCGAAGGAGGAAAACGAGCCGTCCTCCTCCATGGGGATGCAGCCATGGTAGAGCAGGTTGCCGTTGTAGACCCGGTACATGCTGCCCACCGCGTAGAGGAAGCGCACATGCTGCTGCAACTTTTCGTTGTCCTGAAAGCCGTAGACCAACCGCTGCACCACGCTGCGTTCCTCCTCGGTCAGCGCGTAGGGATCGGCCGGGTCCACCGTGGGGAAGAGGGTGTCGTTGAGTGGATAGGATTGGCCGTCGACCAACACCGTGCCCGCGTCCCAGTCGATCTTGTCCAGCAGCAGGCGATCGGCCATCTTGAACTCCGGCCGGCGCTGGATGATGGCCGCCTCCAGCTTGAATTGAATGATGGAGATGGCCTTCTGCATGCGCGCCATCAGCAACAGCTCGTTCGGCGTGTACTCCTCGCCCGACGGCGGGACCTTGACCTGGAACTGAAGGCAGGGGTCGTTGCCGTAGACCTCCATGGCCAGCGTGGCCAGCGGCAGCAGGCTGATGCCATAGCCCCCCTCCAACGTCTCCAGGTTGGCATAGCGCAGGCAGATGCGGATCACATTGGCGATGCAGGCCTCGCTGCCGGTGGCCGCGCCCATCCAGACGATATCATGGTTGCCCCACTGAAAATCGACCGAATGGTAGGCCATCAACGTGTCCATGATGATGTGCGCGCCTGGGCCGCGGTCGTAGACATCGCCGATGATGTGCAGATGGTCAATGGTCAGCCGCTGAATCAGCTCGGCCATGGCCACGATGAAGGCCCGCGCCCGGCCGGTGCTGATGATGGTGTCGATGATGCTCTGGTAGTACTCGTGCTTGTTCTCGATGCTCTCCTGCTCGTGCAGCAGCTCTTCGATGATGTAGGCGAAGGCGGGCGGCAAGGCCTTGCGCACCTTGGAGCGGGTGTACTTGGAGGACATGACGCGACAGACCTGCACCAGGCGGAAAAGGGTGACGCGGTACCAGTCCTCGGCTGCTGTGCCGCTGAGCTGGCCCAGCCGGCGGTTCAACATCCGCTCGGGATAGTAGATCAGCGTGGCCAGCTCGCGGCGTTCCTGCTCCAACAGCGTACTCTGGAACATCTCCTCGATGCGCCGCGAGAGCGTGCCCGACCCATTGCGCAGCACATGCAGAAAAGGCTCGTGCTCGCCGTGGATATCGGAAAGGAAGTGCTCGGTCCCTTTGGGCAGATGCAGAATCGCACTCAGATTGATGATTTCAGTCGAAGCTGCCTGGATGCTGGGATACTGGCGGGCCAGCAGCTCCAGGTAGCGCAGATCGTTGGTTTCCGTCTCCAAAGCGTTCGACTCCCTTCACGTGATGTCCAGCCACCTGGCGCCTCAGTCGCCAACAGCGGCCTCCGCCTCAGCCCAGATGCGCGCCAGATTCTACGCACACTGATGCGTCCAATCAAGAACGGCTCGCGCAGGCGCAGGCGTCAAACCAACCCGTACTCACGCTGTCATGCTGAACGGCTCCAACGGCCACGGACGTTGGCGCACACACCGTGCTCTTGCGGTCAACGAACTTGAGCGCTGCGCCGTCAGTGAAGCATCCCGGCGCTCCATGAGCAGTCGTGATGCTTCACTGACGGCGCGTCCTGCCATGCGGATCGGCCGTTCGGCCAGGCGTCTCTGCTCACCAGCCGGCTGCACGACCCGTTCAGCATGACACACGCCGTGCAGGCTCCGACCCAAGCGGAGATTCAGCTACTCCTTCGTCAGCTTCCGCTTCTCCAGATCATACAGCCCATAGGCCGCGGCCAGCACCTCGATGGGATGGCGGCAGGGCAGCTTGGTGGCCGACTCGATGTGCCAGCGGCAGGTCTCGGAGGTGCAGGCAGTCATGGTCACCGGTCGCTGTTCATCGACCCAGGTGAAGAGCTCCTGGCCCACATCCATGGCGATCTGGTACTTTTCCTTCTTGTAGACATAGGTGCCGGCGCCGCCGCAGCAGCGCGCGTGGCTCTCGCGCACGTCAAGGCCAGGGATCAGCGGCAGGATGTCCATCACCGGCGAGCCGATGTGGTGGGCGCGGTATTGGCAGGGGGGATGGTAGGGCAGCACCATGTCGATGGGCTGGAAGTCGGTCTTCATCTGGCCTTGGGCGTGCAACTCGCGCAGCCACTCGAAGATGTCCCACACCGCCAGGGCCAGATCGCGCGCCTCGGGGGTGTGGATGTCCAGCATGTCGGGCGCCTCTTCCTTGAGCGTCAAGGTGCAACTGGTGCTGGTGCCGACGATCTGATAGCCCTGGCGCGCGTAGGGGGTCAGCCATTCCAGGTTGTGGTGATGGTATTTCTCAGCTGCCGGGAATTCGGCGTTGTTGAGCAGCGGCAGGCCGCAGCAGCCCTGCTCCGGCACCACGACCTCGAAGCCGTTGTGCTCGAAGACCGCCATGGCCGCCTTGCCCACGTAAGGCTCATAGTACATGGTCGAGCAGCCGTGATAATAGACCACCTTGCGCTCTGACCTGAGCCGGTTGGGCGCGCTGCGCTTCAGCCAGGAGGCGAAGGTGCCCTCGCGGCTCCAGGTGGGCATCTGGGCGTGCTTCGAGATGCCCAACACCCCTTCGGCGATGGAGCGGGCAAAGCCCTGCCGCATGCCCCAGTTGGCCAGGCCGGGGGCGATCATGCCCAGCTTGCCCAGCATGTCGCTGCGGCCCAGCAGCCGGTTGCGCAGCGGGATGCCATGCTCGGCCGCGGCCTGGGCGCGCGCCCGCGCGTTGATCTCGGCGATGCGCACGCCGGTGGGGCAGACCTCGTTGCAGACGCGACAGCCGGAGCAGTAGTCCACCGAATGGTCGGGCGACTGCGGCTGGCCATTCTCGCGGAAGCGCTGGGCCTGCGGGCCGGAGTACTTGGGGCCGTGAAACTTGTCGGTCACCTCGGCCACCGGGCAGTAGCTGGTGCAGATGTTGCACTTGATGCACTCGTCGAGCGATGGCCCGACCGATTCCCAGGATTGTGTATGCATTGGCATGAGTGTATCCTCCAGCTATTGCGCCAGGGCGCGCACGATGGCCTGGCCGGCTGCCCAGCCGGTGGCGATGGCGAGGCCCTCCAGGCTGTGCTGTTGAATGGGATCCGCGCCGGCCAGCGCGCCGCCGGCGGCCCACAGATTGGCGTAGAGCACCTGGCCATCGGCGCCCACCGGCTGCATGGCCGCGTTGACCGCCACGCCGCCGTTGAAGACCGGATGGCCGGCCGGGTCCATGAAGGCGGGGCGGAACCATTGGTGACGCGCCTGGGGAATGGTCAGCGGCAGGTCGAAGACCGTCTCCCAGATGCGGCCGGTGTGATCGCTGTCGAAGCCGCCGCCCAGAATGCCGCCGGTGGCCAGCAGATAGGCCTTGGCCCGATGCTTCAGCGGCCGGCTGGTGGTGGTGGCCGTCTCGACCCACTGCACGCGGCCGGCTGTGCCGTTGGCCGCGATGACGTTGGCGCCGATGCCCTCCAGCCCCACATCGATGCGCACCCCCATGCGCCACAGCCTGGCGCGCAGGGCCTTGTAGAGCCGCATGCCCGGCACGCTGGGGGGCAGGGTGGGGATCTCGAAGATCGGCGCGCCGGCTGCCGCGCTCAGGTCGGCCAGGGCCGCGGCGTGGTCGTCCAGGCCCAGCAGCGCCGGCAGGCCGATGCGCTCGCCCGCCCTGGCCAGCCGCTTCAGCTCGCCGCCCAGCTTGAGGCGCCGCGCCTGCAGGTCCAGCGCCTGGGCCAGGTGTACGTTGTTGCGGTCGGCCTGCTCGGTCAGCAGGCTGAGCGGCAGGAAGGCCGCGCGGGCCTGGAAGCCCTGCTTGGCCAGGTTCTCGGCGATCAACTCCGGGTAGAAGTCGCGCAGGCCGGTGAAGCCAACGATCAGCAGCGGCTCCGGCCGGGCCATGTCGCCGGCCAACTGCGCGCTGGGGGCCAGGAAGGCTGGCCGCAGCGCGCCCACAGCCGATGGCAGCAGCAGATTGTCGCCGCTGGTTGAGTGGGCCAATGCGCCGAAGCCGCCCGCGCCGCCGTAGGGCAGGCCCAACTCGGCCATCAACGCCGTGAACTCCTCCAGCGCGACCTGCACCTGATGGCTGCCCAGCAACACGTAGGGATGCTCAGGGTGAGAGTGGGCGAGCGCCTGGATGGCCTCCAGCGGCCGCTGGACGGGGCGGCTCAGCTCCTCGGGGGTGTAGCCCATGACATCCACCGTGCCGGCTGCCCAGTGCATGGAGCCCAGGCCTTTGGTCACGACCTGCACCCGCAGGCCGGCTCTGGCCGCGGTGTAGGCCGCCATCAACCCGCTCAGGCCGGCGCCAATGACAAACAGATCGCTCATGGGTGCACCTCATGTTCATTGGGCGTGGTGTCGAAAAGGTAGAAATCGGTCATGGCGCTGGCCAGTTGATCATCGGGCAGGTGGTCAGCGTTCATCACGTTGAGATAGATCAGTTCATCCAGCCGCTCCTGCTTGAGCTGCCGGCCCCACAGGATCGGCGCCACCCCCTTCCAGCGCTCCTGCAAGAAGTCGCGCAGCAGCAGATTCGGGTTGAACAACGGCGGCGTCTGTCCCGCCCGTTGCTGTGGCCGGTCGCCCTGCTGCTGTGGCCGGTCACCTTGCTGCTGTGGCCGGTCTCCGACCGAGCCACCCTGCTGCTGTGGCCGGTCTCCGACCGAGCCGCCCTGCTGCTGTGGCCGGTCTCCGACCGAGCCGCCCTGCTGCTGTGGCCGGTCTCCGACCGAGCCGCTCCCATTCACATTGCGCGCCGGCGACTGAATATAGGCCACATCCCACTCCTCGGCCGCGTGGGTCTGATGACCGGCATCCCCTTCCCACACCCCCGCCTTGCCCATCTCGTGGATGATGCCGACGGCGCGGTAGGTGCAGAAGCCGCCCTGGCAGGGGCCCATGCCCAGCCGCACATCGCGGCGCAGGTCGTCCAGGGTCAGCAGCGGGTTCTGTTTGGCGGCGTTTTCCAGCATCGCCCGCGTCACCAGCTCGCATTCGCAGATCAACTGCCCTTGCAGCTTCTGCTCCTCGATCTCGTGCAGGCGATGGCCCAGCCAGTAGTTGCCCTGGTCCGCGCCCGGCACGGCGGTGGTGGCCGTGACGCATGGCTTGCGCGCGCCCAGGTGGCTGGCGGCCAGGTCCACGGTCTTCTCAGCCATCAGGCGGAAGGTGGTCCACTTGCCGCCGGTGATGGTGATGAAGCCATCGATGCCGTGGCGCTCCTTGTGATCGAGGAGAGCAAACTTGCGCGTCGCATCGCGGCTGGCGCCGGCGTAGTCCTCCTGGTAGAGGGGGCGCACACCGGCCCAGGCGCGCACGACCCGCGCCTTGCTCAGATTGGGCACCAGCTTGTCCCCCTCCTCCAGCATCAGGTTGACCTCCCACGGCTCGATGCGCAGGTTTTCCGGGTCGGTCACGCGCTCGTCGGTGGTGCCGATGATGGCCACGGTGTGGACGGGGACGATGATATCGCCGTCGGCCGGCATCTTGCAGCGGTTGACCACGGTGTTGAGCGCCCGGTGGTTCATGGCCACCATGACTCCCTTGCCCGGCACCACGCTGATGGCGACGCCGGCCATCTGCGTCACCATGCCAGCCCAGGCGCCGGTGGCGTTGATGACCATCTGGGCGCGGATCTCCACGTCCATGCCTTTGGCCACATCGCGCACCTTGGCGCCCACCACCCGGCGATTGCCGTCGCCCCCTTCGATGATCAGCCCCATCAGTTCATGGTAGGTCAGGATCTGTGCGCCGGCGTGGCGCGCGGCCTGGACTGTGGCATGGGTCGCCAGGAAGCTGTCGGCTGTGCCGTCGGGCACCTCGAAGACGCGGCTGATGCGCGGGTTGAGCAGCGGCTCGCGCCGCAGCGCATCGGCGACGGAGATTTCGGCGCAGTCGACGCCGGTGGCGCGGCAGCCCTCCAGGAACTTATCGGGGTAAGGCCCTTCATCCTCCGGTGTGACGGCGAAAAAACCGCTGGTGTTCTCGATGCAATGGGCATGGGTTTTGCGCAGGATGCGGTTCTCATGGATGCACTCGGTGGCGCTGACCGGGTCCTTGACCACATAGCGACCGCCGCTGTGCAACAGGCCGTGGTAGCGCCCCGTGGTGCCATGGGTCAGGTCACGCTTTTCGATCAGCGTCACTTTGAAGCCCCGCAGCGCCGCATCCCAGGCGATCCCCGTGCCCGTAGCGCCTCCGCCGACGACCAAGATCTCGGTCTCGATGCGTTTCATGGTGTGTACCTCGTTGAAGAGCGAGGACTGACAGTCCTGGCTGACGCGCAGGGTTGCTGCTGCGCACAACAGCACTTCCAGGCAACGGCAGGGCTGTCAGTCATGGTGCGTAAAAAAAGGGAACCGCGCAGACGCGACGGACGCAAAGTGCTGTCGTTCGCTCTCCTTTGCGCGCTTTGCGTCTTCGCGGCCCAAAAAGCAGTCGGCGAAGGCAAATGCAGGCTTTTTTTCTAAGATTCTTTGCTTCTAGCCAGACCCTAAGGGTTTTGGGAAACCCTTAGGGTCTGGTGGGGTAGGCCTTAGTCCTCGACCCAGTTCATCGAGCGCTGGACAGCCTTGAGCCAGCCCTTGTAGAGCTTGGCGCGGGTGGCCTCGTCCATCTTCGGCTCGTAGGTCTTGTCGATCTGCCAGTTCTGGCGCAGGTCTTCCAGGTTATCCCAGTAGCCCACGGCCAGGCCGGCGGCGTAGGCCGCGCCCAGCGCCGTGGTCTCAGCCACCACCGGGCGCACCACCGGCACGCCCAGGATGTCGGACTGGAACTGCATCAGGGTGTCGTTGTAGACCATGCCGCCGTCGACCTTGAGCGCGGTCAGCTTGACGCCGGAGTCCTTCTCCATGGCATCGAGCACCTCGCGGGTCTGGTAGGCGGTGGCCTCCAACGCGGCGCGGCACATGTGGTACTTGTTGATGAAGCGGGTCAGGCCGACGATCACGCCGCGCGCATCAGACTGCCAGTAGGGGGCGAAGAGGCCGGAGAAGGCGGGCACGAAGTAGATGCCGCCGCTGTCCGGAACCTGCCGGGCATAGTCCTCGATATGCTTGGAGAAATCGAAGAAGTCCATGTTGTCGCGCAGCCACTGCACCAGCGCGCCGGTGATGGCGATGGAGCCTTCGAGGCAGTAGACCGCCGGGGCGTCGCCCATCTTGTAGCCCAACGTGGTGAGCAGGCCGCTCTTGCTGGGCACGATCTCGGCGCCGGTGTTGATCAGCATGAAGCAGCCAGTGCCATAGGTATTCTTGGCCTCGCCAGCGCCGTAGCAGGTCTGGCCCACCAGGGCGGCCTGCTGGTCGCCCAGGTCGCCGCAGACCGGCACGCCCTGCCAGTAGCCGTAGATCTTGGGATCGCTGGAGGGGCGAATCTCCGGCAGCATCTGTCGGGGGATGCCCATGATGCCCAGGATCTCATCGTCCCAGTCCAGGGTCTCCAGGTTCATCAGCATGGTGCGGCTGGCGTTGGAGACGTCGGTCACGTGCGCGCCGCCGTTGACGCCGCCGGTGATGTTCCAGATCACCCAGGTATCCATGTTGCCAAAGACGGCGTCGCCGCGCTCAGCCGCCGAGCGGACCCCTTCGACATTTTCCAGGATCCACTTGATCTTGGGGCCGGAGAAATAGGTGGCCAGAGGGAGGCCGACCTGGGCGCGGAAGCGATCCTGTCCGCCGTTCTTGGCCAGCTCATTGCAGATCTTGTCGGTGCGGGTATCCTGCCAGACGATGGCGTTGAAGTAGGGCTTGCCCGTGTTTTTGTTCCACACCACCGTGGTCTCACGCTGGTTGGTGATGCCGATCGCGGCCAGGTCGCCGGCGGTGAGGCCAGCCTTCTTCAGGGCCCCCTCCATCACGTCGTTGGTGCGGGCCAGCACTTCCATGGCATCATGCTCGACCCAACCGGCCTGGGGATAGATCTGCTCGTGCTCAAGCTGGTGAACGCTAACCACGCCGCCCTCGTGGTCGAAGATCATGAAGCGGGTGCTGGTGGTGCCCTGGTCGACTGCACCTACATACTTAGGCATGTTCGAACTCCTTTGTTCAGAGATATGTCAGATCGTTCTGACGGTTGTCGCAATGGTCGTTGGGTGAATGGAATTCACTTCCGGTGAATGAATTCACCGGCTGAAACTGCCAAGGCCCCTCAGGGCCTGGCGGATTGGAGCGCTTCCGCAGCGGCTGAGGCCGCTTTGTGCTGTCAGCCGGGGATTTTAATCCCCGGCGCATCGTCGTGCGCGGCCCGGCGCATCACTGCGCGCGGCCCAGCACGTCGGCGGCGCAGCGGAAGAGCATGGCGGAGGATGTGGCGCCTGGGTCCTGATGGCCAATACTGCGCTCACCGAGATAGCTGGCGCGGCCCTTGGTGGCCAGCATGGGGATGGTCTCCCGCATGCCCTGCTCAGCGCCGGCCGCGGCCGCGGCCAAGGCCGTGGCCGTGTCGCCCCCTTCAGTCAGGCTGGCCTGCATGGCCGCGCAGGCAGGGGACATGGCGTCAACCATGGTCTTCTCGCCGGTCGTGGCCTTGCCGCGCTGTTGCACGCCGGCCAGGCCGGCCTGAAAGGCTGCCAGCAGGTCTGCGCTGGTCACCTCGGTCTTGCCGTCCAACGCCATGCCGGCCCGCATGAACCAGGTGCCGTAGAGCGGGCCGCCAGCGCCGCCGACGGTGGAAACCAAGGTCATGCCGATGGTCTTGAAGATGGAGCCCAGGTCTTTCTCGGCCACCGAGGGCAGTTTGTCCATCACAGCCGCAAAGCCGCGATCCATATTCGCGCCATGGTCGGCGTCGCCGATGGCCGAGTCCAGCCGGGTCAGATAGTCCTTGTTCTCAGCCAGCGTCTGGCGATAGCATTTCAGCCAGGCGAGGATGTCATCTCGTGTTACCACAGGCGCCTCTCAGAATGCTCTGGTTACGAGTTACTCGTTACGCATTACTCGTCACGTAACACGTCAGGCGTAGCCCGGAATCACATGCCCCAGCGCAGCCCCGGGGTCTTGACCGGCGCGTCCCAGTAGCCCAGGAGCTCGTCGTCGGCCTTGAGCAGCGTGATGGAGCAGCCGGCCATCTCCAACGAGGTGATGTAGTTGCCCACCAGGCTGCGGGCGATGGTGATGCCGTGCGCCTCGCAGATCTCGGCCAGCTTGCGATAGACGATGTAGAGCTCGATCAGCGGGGTGCCGCCCATGCCGTTGACCATCGCGATGACCCTGTCGCCCTTCTCGAAGGGCAGGTCCTGGATGACCGGCAGCGCCAGCAGCTCGGTGATCTCGTCGGCGCTTTTCAGCGCCATGCGGGTGCGTCCCGGCTCGCCGTGGATGCCGATGCCGATCTCCATCTCGTCCTCAGGCAGCTCGAAGGTGGGCTGACCGGCGTGCGGCACGGTGCAGGAGGTGAGCGCCATGCCCATGCTGCGGCCCCAGCCGTTGACCTTGCGGCAGAGCTCGGCCACTTCTTTGAGGCTCTTGCCGGCCTCGGCGGCCGCGCCGCAGATCTTCTCGGCCAGCACCGTAGCGCCGACGCCGCGGCGGCCTGCGGTCCACAGGCTGTTCTGCACAGCCACGTCGTCGTCGATCACCACGCTCTCGACCTCGATGCCCTCGGCCATGGCCAGCTCAGCCGCCATCTCGAAGTTGAGGATGTCGCCGGTGTAGTTCTTGACGATGTGCAGCACACCGGCGCCGCCATCGACGGCCTTGGTGGCCTCCAGCATTTGATCCGGGGTGGGGGAGGTGAAGACCGCGCCGGGGCAGGCCGCGTCCAACATGCCATAGCCGACGAAGCCGCCGTGCATCGGCTCGTGGCCGCTGCCGCCGCCAGAGACGATGCCAACCTTGCCGACCACCGGCGCATCGACGCGCACCACATAGGCGGGATCGAAGTGCACACGCACCTGATCGCCGTGGGCCAGCGCCACGCCCTGCAACTCTTCCTTGACGACATCAGCGGGATTGTTGATCAACTTCTTCATGCGCTTTCTCCAGTCTTACTCCAAGGCTACAAGGGAAACCAAGAGCAGCCCTGACGGCCAGGGCTGCTCAAAGAGAACTCAGTTAGAGAACCGCGCCTGCCAGGAGCGCAGCGATCACGGCGCCGAGAATCGGGCCGACCACCGGAACCCAGGAGTAGCCCCAGTCGCTGCTGCCCTTGCCAGGGATCGGCAGGATGGCGTGCGCGATGCGGGGGCTCAGGTCACGGGCCGGGTTGATGGCATAGCCCGTGGTGCCGCCGAGGGCCAGACCGATCACCCAAACCAGGAACGCCACAGGGATGAAGCCCAAGGCGCCCATGTTGATTGGGAAGGTCTCGCCCGTGGTCTGACCGACCACGCCCTGGATGGTGAAGATGCCAAACAGCAGCACGAAGGTGCCGATGGTTTCCGAGACCAGGTTCAGGGCGGAGTTGCGGATCGCGGGGGCGGTGGCGAAGACGGCCAGCTTGAGGGAAGGATCATCGGTGGCTGCCCAGTGCGGATAGTAGTGCAGCCAAACCAGCACTGCGCCAATGAACGCGCCGACCATTTCGCCGATCAGATAGAAGGGGACTTCGGCGGCGGGCGTCCTGCCGGCGACGAAGAAGCCCACGGTGACGGCGGGGTTGAGGTGCGCGCCGCTGCCCATGGCGCCAGCCGAATAGGCGCCCACGAACACTGCCAACGCCCAGGCCGTGGTGATCACGATCCAGCCTGCGTTGTTGCCCTTGGTCTTGCCCAGCAGGACGTTGGCAACCACGCCATCGCCCAACAGGACCAGCAACATGGTGCCGATGAGCTCAGCAATAAGGATAGACATTCGATTCCTCCTTGAACAGAATGCAGCAAGACTCGCTGAATTGGAATTGGTTACGACATTGTACCGAAAGATGGACGATCAGATGGGCGGGGCGGGATGGTTGGAGCGGGGCACCTCCTGGCGCAGGAGAAGCGGTGCAGGTCTCATCTCCGATTGGGCGAGACCTGCGCATATGATGCCATCAGGGCGAGAGCAGCAGAGCAGAAAACGTGGGACCGAGGGAACGAGGGTTGCGGCTGTCTGGTTGCTGGCCAGACGCGCAGGAAACCGGAGGCGACTCTGAAAGCTGGCTGCTGCTAGTGCGGATAGTTTAACACTGCTGGCCGAGGATGGCAAAATCGTCTGCGCACAGTTTGTACGCAAATCGTCGCGCTTTCGAGAGGCTGACGCCGGGCAGACCAGGCGTCGCGCGGGCCTGAAAGCGACAGACATCCTGCATTATACCCCTATCGCAGCAGGAATAATATGATTTCAATCATATTGCACAACGAACTCGTGAACGGGAGTCAGATCGCAAGCCCCGCTGCCCCGGCAGCAATTCCA
>JAKQCW010000152.1 GCA_029558955.1 Chloroflexota bacterium | reverse complement strand
GTGGCCAACGGCGTCACCGACATGTTCGGCATCATGGGCTCGGCCTTCATGGACGCGATGGACATTTTCGCGCCGGCCGGCATCCGGCTGATCCCGGTGGTGCACGAGCAGGGCGCGGGCCACATGGCCGACGGCTACTCGCGGGTGTCGGGCCGCCACGGCGTGGTGATCGGCCAGAACGGCCCGGGCATCAGCAACTGCGTGACCGCGATCGGCGCGGCCTACTGGGCGCACAGCCCGGTGGTGATCATCACCCCCGAGACGGGCACGATGACGATGGGGCTGGGCGGCTTCCAGGAGTGCAAGCAGCTGCCGATGTTCCAGGAGTTCACCAAGTACCAGGGCCACGTCACCCACCCGGCGCGCATGGCCGAATACACCGGTCGCTGCTTCGACCGGGCGATGAGCGAGATGGGCCCGACGCAGCTGAACATTCCGCGCGACTACTTCTACGGCGAGATCACCTGCGAGATCCCCAAGCCCCAGCGCCTGGAGCGCGGCGCGGGCGGCGAGCAAAGCCTCAATGAAGCGGCCGAGCTGCTGGCCAAGGCCAAGTTCCCGGTGATCATCTCGGGCGGCGGCGTGGTGATGGCCGACGCGATCGAGGAGTGCAAGGCGCTGGCCGAGCGCCTGGGCGCGCCGGTGGTCAACAGCTACCTGCACAACGACTCGTTCCCGGCGAGCCACCCGCTGTGGTGCGGCCCGCTGGGCTACCAGGGCTCGAAGGCGGCGATGAAGCTGATCAGCCAGGCCGACGTGGTGGTGGCGCTGGGTTCGCGCCTGGGCCCGTTCGGTACGCTGCCGCAGCACGGCATGGACTACTGGCCCAAGAACGCGAAGATCATCCAGATCGACGCGGACAACAAGATGCTCGGGCTGGTGAAGAAGATCTCGGTGGGCATCTGCGGTGATGCCAAGGCGGCGGCGGTGGCACTGACGGCGCGGCTCGCGAATCGTGCGCTCGACTGCGACGCCACCAAGGGCGAGCGCGCGGCGAAGATCGCCGCCGAGAAAGCCGCGTGGGAGAAGGAGCTCGACGAATGGACGCACGAGCGCGACCCGTTCAGCCTGGACATGATCGAAGAGAACGCCAAGGAGAGGCCGTTCTCGGGCGGCGAGTACCTGCACCCGCGCCAGGTGCTGCGCGAGCTCGAGAAGGCGATGCCCGAGGACGTGATGGTG
>JAKQCW010000144.1 GCA_029558955.1 Chloroflexota bacterium | reverse complement strand
GGCATCGAACGCATCTTCGGCCAGCGGCTGACGCCGGAAGAGGCCGTGGCCGCGGTGCTGGCCGACGTGCGCCGGCGCGGCGACGCGGCCGTGCAGGAATGGTCGCAGCGCATCGACGGCAGCGCATGGGATGCGCTGGTGGTGCCTGAGGCCGAGATCGACGCGGCCGTGGCCAGCCTGGATCCGGCCATGCTGGACGCGCTCCGGCTGGCCGGCCGGCGGCTGGAGGCCTTTCACCGCAAACAGCCCAGCGGCTCCTGGATGGAGGTGGACGCCGGCGGCACGCTGGGCCAGATCGTGCGCCCCTTGCAGCGGGTGGGCATCTATGTGCCGGCCGGCAGCGCGCCGCTCCCCTCGTCGCTGCTGCATTGCGCCATTCCGGCGCGCGTGGCCGGGGTGCAAGAAATCATCGTCTGCACGCCGCCCAGCCGCGGCCGGCTGACCGATCAGGCGGGCGCGGTCGGGGACAGCGGGGTGGCGGCGTTGACGCTGGCCGCGGCGCGGGTGGCCGGCGTCGGGCAGGTCTGCGCGGTCGGCGGCGCCCAGGCCATCGCGGCCATGGCCTATGGCACGGAAAGCATCGCACGGGTGGACAAGATCGTCGGACCCGGCGGCCTCTTCGTCACCCTGGCCAAGCGCCAGGTCTTCGGCGCGGTGGGGGTCGATGGCCTGCCCGGCCCCACCGAGACGCTGATCATCGCCGACGACACGGCCAACCCCGCCGTGCTGGCGGCTGATCTGCTGGCCCAAGCCGAGCACGACCTGCTGGCCACGGCCCTCCTGCTGACCCCCTCGCGGCGGCTGGCGGAGCGGGTGCAGGTCGAAGTGGGCCGCCAGCTCGAGGGATTGAGCCGGGCTGAGATCGCCGCCGGGTCGCTGGCCGGCCGCGGCGGCATCGTGGTCACCGCCGACCTGGCGCAGGCCGTGGCGTTAGCCAACGCCTATGCGCCGGAGCATCTCTGCCTGCTGACGGCCGACCCGTGGACGTTGGTGGGGAGCGTCGAGAATGCCGGCGGCATCTTCGTGGGCGAACACAGCTTCGAGGTGTTGGGCGACTACGTGGCTGGGCCCAGCCATGTCATGCCCACCGAGGGCGCCGCCCGCTTTGCCAGCCCGCTGAGCGTGGCCGATTTCGTCAAACGCATCAGCTTGATCGCGCTGGGACCGGAGGAGGGCCGTCGCCTCAGCGGCCCGGCCGCGCGGCTGGCCGACGGGGAGGGGCTGACCGCGCACGCCGCGGCCGCCCGCGCCCGGCTGCGCGGGGAGGAGGAAGGTCAGGGGAGGGGGCCAAATCCTGGTTGACAGTGCTTCCTTTCTCGGTTAGAATACCCGCGCTGCTGGCGAGATGAACTGGCAGCAGCCTGGGTTGCAGTTCAGGAGTGAAAGCCGTGCTTCACGATTGATGTCTCACGCAAAGACGCAAAGACCGCAAAGGGCAGATTTTCTTGGCGTTCTTGGCGGCTTTGCGTGAGAATGGCAGGCCACCGAGGTCGGACAGATCGATGTGGACGTCGAAACTGGCCAGATGCTTGTTAGCCCTCAGCTAGTTTTGGAGATAGAGACACGTGCTGCCGCGCTTGCTGCTCGTTCCTCATCGCCAACAGCAATCTGACGGCGATTGCTTAGCGGCGTGCGTTGCCGTGGCGCCTGCCGAAGGCAAAAAATGACCAACTTCCTCTCCCACGACGTCGAACGTTTATTTCGCCCTGAGCTGGCGACCATGCAGCCCTATACGCCGATCCATCCCTTCGAGGTGGTGAGCCAACGGCTGGGTCGCGCGCCGGAGGCGATCGTCAAGCTGGACGCCAACGAGAACCCCTATGGCCCCTCGCCGGCCGCGCTGGCGGCCATGGCCAGCTATCCCTGGCTGCACATCTACCCTGACCCGCAGAGCACCGCCCTGCGCGCGGCGCTGGCTGAGTACACCGGCATCCCGGCCGAGCGCATCCTGGCCGGCCACGGGGCTGACGAGTTGATCGACCTGCTGGGCCGGCTGGTGCTCTCCCCCGGCGACGCCCTGATCGACTGCCCGCCTACCTTTGGCATGTACGCCTTCTGCGCGGCTGTCAACGGCGCCTGTCTGATCCACGCGCCGCGCCGCGCTGATTTCTCGCTGGACGTGGAGGTCATCGAGCGGATCGCCGCGCCGGAGCCGGCCAGCGGCTACGACGATTTCGGTTGGCTGGAGACGGCGGCGATCGACTGTGGGGAGGGGCTGCGCACGGCCGGCGACGGCTACCCGGCCGACGGGGGGCGCGGCTACCCCCGGCCCAAGCTGCTCTTCCTTTGCTCGCCCAACAACCCCGACGGTGGACTGCTCCCGGCGGCCGATCTGGAGCGCCTGCTGCGCCTGCCGCTGCTGGTGGTGGTGGACGAGGCCTACATCGAGTTTGCCCGCCCTGGCGCCTCCTACATCGACTGGGTGGCCGAGCATCCCAATCTGGTCGTGTTGCGCACCTTCAGCAAATGGGCCGGACTGGGGGGATTGCGGGTGGGCTACGGCGTCTTCCCGCCGGCCATCATCGAGCAGCTATGGAAGATCAAGCCGCCCTACAACGTCAACGCGGCCGGCAGCCAGGCCGCCATCGCCTCCCTGGCCGACCGCGGCTATCTGCTGGACAACGTGGCCCGCATCGTGGCAGAACGACGCCGTCTCTACGCGGAGCTGGCCCGTTTCAGCTTTCTCCAGCCCCTGCCCGACAGCCAAAGCAACTTCATCCTCTGCCGCGTCATCGGCCGCGACGCGCGCCAGCTCAAGCTGGCGCTGGAACAGCAGGGCGTGCTGGTGCGGCACTTCGCCAAGCCCGGCGTAGACAACTGCATCCGCATCAGCGTGGGCCGGCCGGCGGATAGCGAGGCGCTGCTGGCGGCGCTCGGTAACACGTAACTCGTAACTCGTAACCCGTAACCCGGAAACAACGTTCGCCATGACGTATCGGCTGTGCTCCTGACGAAGATAGCCGCTTGCTGCTCGGGCCGGTCTCCTGACCGAGCCCGGCCGCCATGTTGTTTCTAGTACCGTCGGCCTAAATCGGTCTTCACTCACTGCTCAAGCCGGTTCCGTGAACCGGCGGCGTTGTGGGCGCAAACCCGGCGGATCACGGATCCGCCGGGAGCAGGTAAACTGAAGAGTTATCTACGCCAACTTGTACCAGGTCACGTCGGCCTAGATCGATCTTCACTCACTGCTCAAGCCGGTTCCGTGAACCGGCGGCGTTGTGGGCGCAAACCCGGCGGATCACGGATCCGCCGGGAGCAGG
>JAKQCW010000097.1 GCA_029558955.1 Chloroflexota bacterium | reverse complement strand
GCCGCGGCCCTCCACCACATAGAGGTAGAGGTAGGCGGCGTCCACGTAGGCGTCGCCGGGGATGCCGTTGATCGGCGTGTGCACCAGCGGCCGCATCTGGTTGAAGAAGCCGGCCCACATCACCTGGGCATCGCCGTAGTGCGTGCCCGGCTGAGCGCCGTTGATGAAGGTGTCACGGTCCACGTTGAAGCGCCGCGAGCGGCTGACCGGGTAGGCGCTGTTGTCCACGATAGTCAGCGGCGAACCAGCGATGGCGTTGATGAAGGTCGCGCCATCGAACGCCGCCACGTCGTGCTGCACCTCGCCGCTGGCCACCATAGCCTTGACGGTGAAGCCGAAGGCGACCTCGCCGCCGGTGGGCACCGGCCCGCTCCACGCCACGGCTACCACCTCGTCGGGTGCGGCGCCCTCAGCGCGGGCGGCAAGGTCCGTGAGCCCTCTGGCGGCCGCCAACTGCGCCGCTGCGGCCGCGTTCAGTGGGTAGGCGCCGCCTTCGGCGCTGCCATCCACGTACATGGCGTCAGGGTCGATGGGCGCCAGGAAGAGGCCGTCGGCGACCGCGCCGCCGATGTTGGTGGCCATCACATCCACGTCGATGTAGGTGCCTTCCACCACCGGGTTGGTGCGGCCGGCCTGCTGCACCGAGCCGTCGAACTCGAACATGGAATTCCAGATCTTGACCACGCCGTAGGAGCCATCGGCCGCGCGGTTGAGTACCTGGAAGTGAACGCCGTACTGGACATGATCATCGCCGGGGTTACCGGAGCCCAGCGGCAGGCCGCCGACCGTGTAGCCCCAGTAGGCGGTCAGGTCGCCGTCCACAGCAAGGTGGGCATTGTCAGCCTCCAGGCCGCGGATACGCGTCGAGTAGATCCCCCGGGCGGGCACGACCACCGACGAATCGCGCAACACGCGGCCAACCGAGCCGGCGGGCGTCAGGAACCAGCCGGGCACCGAGCGCATGCTGTCGTGGAAGGCGGGCACGGGCGGACGGCTGCCGAAGTCCAGCACCGGGTTGACGATCCGGCCGTAGTCGTGAAGCATCCAGGCAGGTGTGGTTTCCAGCGTAAACGCGCCGTCGGAGGAGGCGCGACGATTGCTGACCTTGGGCGCGGCTTCGTTGTTGCTGGGATCCCAGATGCCGCCGGAGTACTGGATGCCGTCGTAGTGCGCATCGATCAACAGCGTCGATCCCTTGGCGCCGGCCGCCGGCGCATGGAACTCGCGGCCGCCCGCGACGACATTGTTGTTGTTGTAGAAGTTGTTGCGATACCAGACCAACAGGCCGGGGGTGTTGTTCGGCACGCGGTCGACCAGCCAGCCAGACTGGCTGTGGGCTACCGACTGGTAGTTCCAGTTGTGACCCTCAGATGCGATGGATCCCTGGCTGTTGCGCCATTCCAGCATGTAATAGTGCGGGGTGCTGAGGTTGAACGGCACCTGCTCCCAGCCGCCGTTGTTGGTCCAGTCGCTGACGTCGTCCATGTCGTTGCTGTACAGGTTGGCTGCGCCATCGTCCAGCGCGACATTGTCCAGCCAGAAGCCGGGATTCTGAGTGGCCGCATCGGTAACATAGGCAAACTGCAGCCAGACACTGCCGCCGGCATAGGGGGTCAGGTCGAAGGTGAGGCGTCCATCATGCATGCCGGTCAGACCGCCGACGCCGAGCCAAGCGGTGGAGCCATTGGGGTTTGCGGTGGCATAGACCCCTTCGTTATTGAGCAGGATGGTCCAGGTCGCGCCGCCGTCGGTGGAGGCGCGCACATAGGTGTAATCCCAATCCTCTTCCAGATCGAAGTAAGTGTCGAAGCTGAACACAGGCGCGCTGGCGCCGGTCAGGTCGAACTCCTTCTGGAAGGTGGAGAACAGGTAGTTGCCCAGGACGGCGTGCATTCCGCCGCCATCGCCGGCCAGGTTGGGCACTTCTTCCATCTGGTCAGGCAGGTGGACCCAGACCGTGTCCTCAGTGCCGGACGGCGTGGGGTCAGATTGTCCGATCATCACCTCCTGAGCTGTCGCGTCATAGTCCACGTGCAGCGGGTCGGACCAGCCGAAGAACCAGCGCGCCCAGGGGCTGAAGGCCACCGGGTGTGAGCCGCCCAAGGGGCCATTCCACGAGCCGCTGTTCATGACATCCCAGTGCGAGCTGGAGTTGTTCGTCGCTCCGCTGGTGTCGTAGTAGTCCGGCAGGCCGATGTCATGGCCATACTCATGCACCACCACGCCGATATCGGCGTCCTCAGGGATGTGGGTGTAGTTGGCGGCATAGATGTCATCGTCGGGATCGTCGGGGGTGTCCTGGCCCTGGACGATACAGCCATACTCAAGCTCGCCATCCCCGTCGTTGTCGCAATACATGTCCCACGAATGGGCCCAGAGCTGGAAATTGCCGAACTCACCGCCGCCGGCCGAGTTGTCCACACCGGCATGGATGAGCATCAGGTGATCGACGATCTGATCGCCGTCGGTGTCGTACTGCGCCCAGTCGAAGTCAGGATCGACCGCGTTCACACCCCACACGGTGTCCCGGGCGAACTCAAAGCCAAAGCCGGAGGGGGTGCCGTTGCAGGGATAGCCGATGCCATCGGGCGACAGCTCATCCCCGTCCCATCCGTAGTAGGCGACCGAATTCGGCAGTTGAATCCAGGCCGGGTAGATGTCGCCGTCGATGGTATAGAGATTTTCCGACTGCTCCTCATACCAACGGCGGGCGGAGACGCCCGTCATGTCGACGCCGGCGCCGCCGTTCAGGTCAGGGCGCACCACGCCTGGGCCATCGCCGAACATCAGATTCTCATACCACTCGATGCTGAAATCGTCGGTCCAGATGGTGTTGTTGTCGCCGAAGTTGGCGGGATTGGGGATCGTTCCGTGCAACGGGCCTTCGACCGTCACCTGGTCGATGAAGTTGCCGTCGCCGTCACAGCGATCCAGCGTGTTGGAACCGTTGAACTCGAACGGAATCATCAGCATCTTGGCTTCGCCGATCTCGCCAAGGCCAACCGCCATGGGGCTCTTGCCCTGCGCCTCGGCCGCGGCGATGTCCTCCAGCCGCTGCTTGGCCGCGATGGGGTTGGGGCCGCCCTTTTCATTGCGGGCGGTGAACTGCTTGAGCCAGGCATCGGTGATGGCCTCGGCTTCCGCGGCCGTGGCGCCCAGCGGCACGCCGGCCGCTTCGGCGATCACCTGCTCGTCGCGCGGCGCGGTCTCGACGGGAAATTGCCGACCTCGCAGGGAATCAAGCAACTCCCGACCGGTGGGATTGTCAGGACCACGCTTTGTCGGGCTGCTGGCAGAAACGGCCAGCGGCGCCGCCAACATGGACACAATCAGCGAAACTGCCAGCAGCAGTTTCAGGGTACGACGGTTTCCCATAGATCCTCCTTCGAAACGATCGATAGCACCAAGATTGACACGAACCGGTGTGAAAACAATCCGCCAGCGACCAGAACTGGCCGCCGGTTGGCGGCGACGTGAAGGGATCGGCTACAAGATCCGACTGGCAGCCGGATCTCCAGGCCTTATGAAGGCGGACAGCAGGGCCGACGAACAGCCGGCCCCGGCGGCCTGTGAAGATGGGAAGCAGGCCGGCCGCAGCCAGGCCCTACGAACCTACGAAGATGGGAAGTGGGCCCGGCTGGCAGCCAGGCCTTTACGGAACTGTGGGGATGGGCAGCGGGTTCGACTGGCAGCCGAACCCGCTGCTGAAGGACGAAAGTTGCCGGGCTGGTCTAAAGAAGTCCGACTTCTTCGGAGAAGTCGGACTTCTCTGAGGAAGCCGGGTTGGCCTGAAGAAGCCGGACTTCTCCGAAGAAGTCCGGCTTCTCGCGTGGTCGATCAGTTGGCCGTGCGGAAGTAGATCCGCAGATAGCCCGCCTTGGAGGCGTCCCAGAACTCCTTGGCCGCCAGCGCATAGCGCACGCCGGTGCTG
>JAKQCW010000096.1 GCA_029558955.1 Chloroflexota bacterium | reverse complement strand
GGCGTTGCCGTAGTCCGCGTCGCTTCCCCCCATCTCGTTGACCACCCACAGGCTGAAGTAGAGCGACACGATGTTCATGGAGAAGATCGTGTTGGCCAGATCGTAGAGCGCCCAGGAGAGGACGGCGCGCTTCGGGGGCTGTGCGGTGGGTGCGGGCAGGGTTTGGGTGGTCATACGGGTATTCTGGGGACCGGGAAGGAGGACTGGAGGTCAATCGACGGCGCGGGCAGGCCCTATTATCCTGCCTGCGCGCCATCGTGTCAAGCGCAGGTGTACGCCTCAAAAAGCTACTCAACCAACGTTTGGCCCCGCTGAGTTACAGAAAAACCTCTGGACATCACCGTGATTTCGTGTTATAATTTTCACAAAGCCCCTGTGTCTGTCTGCTACAGACGAAAGAGCTGCCTCATGGGCGACGCTGTGCTCGTCCAGGCTCTTGCAGGGCATGGAGGAGCCATGCCTGATCTGACACCAAATATCGGCGCGTTTGCCAGCATCGCCAAGGAGGACCTGGCGCGAGTTTTTCAGGTGCTGCAAGAGATGGGTTACACGCTGTTGGGGCCCACTCTCGGCGAGACGGCCATCGTCTACGACGAGATCGAGGGTGTGGATGACCTGCCGATCGGCTGGGGCGACGAGCAGGAGGCGGCAACCTATCGCCTGCGCCCGCGCAACGACACCGCCTATTTCGGCTACACCCTCGCCCCCCAGTCCTGGAAGCGCTTTTTGTACCCGCCGGTTCAGAAGCTGTTGACGCTCACGGTGCAGGGCGAGACCTTCGAGATCGACGGCAATGCCGAGCCGGCCCCGCGCTACGCGCTGATCGGCGTGCGCGCCTGCGAGCTGCGGGCCATGGCCATCCAGGATCGGGTGTTCCTGAGCGGCCATTTCCCTGTTCCCGACTACCGGGCGCGGCGGCAACGGGCCTTCGTGCTGGCGGTCAACTGCACCGAGCCGGGCAACACCTGCTTCTGCGCCAGCATGGGCGCCGGGCCGCGCGTCGGCCCCGGCTTCGACCTGGCGTTGACGGAGTTGGAGGAGATCTTCGTCGTCGAGGTGGGCTCGGAACTGGGCCGGCAGGTGCTGAGCCAGACGCCTTGGCGCCCTGCCGGAGCCTTCGAGCTGCAGAACGTCCGGCGGGCTCTGGCCGAGGCTGAACAGCACATGGGGCGCCACCTGGACACCTCTGACCTGCCCGATCTGCTCTATCAAAACCTGGAGCATCGCCACTGGGACCAGGTGGCCCAGCGCTGTCTCTCCTGCACCAACTGCACCCAGGTCTGTCCGACCTGTTTTTGCAGCGATGTCTTGGATCAGCCCGACCTGACGGGACAGAGGACGGATCGGCTGCGGGTGTGGGATTCCTGCTTCAGTTTGGCCTTCTCCCACGTGCATGGCGGCAACATCCGGCCACACACCCGGTCGCGCTACCGCCAATGGCTGACTCACAAGCTGGCGTCGTGGATCGACCAGTTCGGGAGCTCGGGCTGCGTCGGCTGCGGCCGCTGCATCACCTGGTGCCCGGTAGGGATCGACCTCACCGCCGAGGTTGCTGCTATCCGCGCGGAGGTGTGAGATGATGAAACCAACGACGGCGCCGGCCACACCCCCGGCCCGCAACGGCCCCATGCGGCTCTATCCGGCCAGGGTGGTGGAGATCAAAGAGGAAGCCTACGCCATCATGACCTACAGTCTGGTCTTCGACGACGAAGGGATGCAACGACGCTATTCCTTCCAGCCAGGCCAGTTCAACATGGTCTATCTGCCGGCCATCGGCGAGGTGCCCATCTCCGTCAGCTCCGCCCCGGCCCCGCAGCAGCCCTTGGGCCATACCATTCGCTTTGCCGGCAACGTGACCCGGGCCATCGGCCGTCTGCGTGTGGGCGATGTCGTCGGGCTGCGCGGCCCCTACGGCACGGCCTGGCCTCTGGAACGCCTGCGCGGCCAGGATCTGTGCATCGTCACAGGCGGCATCGGCCTGGCCCCGCTGCGTCCGGTGCTCTACCATGTGATGCAGCACCGGGCCGACTTCGGCCGGATCTTCCTGCTCTATGGCGCGCGCACGCCCAGCGACATGCTGTACACCGACGAGTTCGACTCCTGGGAGCGCCAGGAGATCAACCTGCGGCTGACGGTGGATCGCGCCGACGAAAGCTGGCGCGGCAACGTCGGCGTGGTGCCGATGCTCTTCTACCAGTTGCGCCTGGACCCCAAGAAGACCAGCGTGCTGGCCTGCGGCCCTGAGATCATGATTCGCTTCGGGATCTACGAGGCGCTGGCGCGGCGCATTCCCAAGGAGCAGATCTACGTCTCCATGGAGCGCAACATGAAATGCGGCGTGGGCTTCTGTGGCCATTGCCAGTTGGGACCGGCCTTCGTCTGCCGCGAGGGGCCGGTCTTCTCCTACGCAGCCATCGAGCCATTCTTCGGCGTGGAGGATTTCTAGCATGAACGCGACAGAAACCGGCGCCGCCAAAGCCAATGGCGCGGGCGCCCGCGCCAGGCCGCGGCTGGCTGTCTTCAAGTTTGCCTCGTGCGACGGCTGCCAACTGTCGCTGCTGGACGCCGAGGATGAGCTGCTGGCCGTCACCGATGCCGTGGAGATCGCCTACTTCGTGGAGGCGAGCCGCCATGCCGATCCCGGCCCCTACGACATCGCCCTGGTGGAAGGCTCCATCTCCACGCCTGAACAGCTCCGCCAGATCAAGGAGGTGCGACGCCAGGCCAGGGTCCTGATTGCCATCGGCGCCTGCGCCACGGCCGGCGGCATCCAGGCGCTGCGCAATTGGCAGAAGGTGGACGACACCATCCGCATGGTCTACGCCCATCCGGAGTATATCGAGACGCTGGACACCTCCTCGCCCATCAGCGATCACGTGCAGGTTGACTTCGAGCTGCGCGGCTGCCCCATCAACAAACATCAGTTGCTGGAGGTGATCATCGCCCTGCTGGTGGGACGTTTGCCCCGCTTGCCTACCTACAGCGTCTGCGTGGAGTGCAAACGGCGCGGCGTGACCTGCGTCATGGTGGCGCAAGGCATCGCCTGCATGGGGCCGGTGACCCAGGCAGGCTGCGGCGCGATCTGCCCGGCCTACGCCCGGGGCTGCTATGGCTGCTACGGCCCCATGGAGGCGCCCAACGGCCCGGCCTTGGGCCATCAATTTGAGCAGTTGGGCCTGGATGCGCCGGACATTGTGCGGCTGTTCCGCAGCTTCAACGGCTACGCCGACCCCTTCCGCCTGATCAGCGACAAGTACGAGGAGGTGGCCCCATGAGCGCCATGGCCGAACGCGCCCAGCCGGCCCTGCAGCCGGCGGGCCAGCCCGCGATCCTTTCCCCCGTCGGCGGCAGCACAGCCAACGGCGTCAAACGCATCAAGGTGGACTACATGGCGCGCGTCGAGGGCGAGGGTGCGCTGGACATCGTGGTGGAGAAGGGCGCGATCCAGCACCTGGAGCTGCGCATCTTCGAACCGCCGCGCTTCTTCGAGGCCTTTCTGCGCGGCCGCAGCTATCGCGAGGCGCCCGATATCACCGCTCGTATCTGCGGCATCTGCCCGGTGGCCTACCAGATGAGCTCGGTGCATGCCCTGGAGAAGATCCTGGGCATCGCCATCACGCCGGAGATTCGGGCCCTGCGCCGTCTCTACTACTGCGCCGAGTGGATCGAGAGCCACGTCCTGCACATCTACCTGCTGCACGCGCCCGATTTCCTGGGCTATCCCAGCGCCATGGCCATGGCGGCCAATCCGGCACTGCGGCCAGCCGTGGAACAGGCCCTGCGCATGAAGAAGATCGGCAACGCGCTGCTGGCCGCCATCGGCGGCCGCGAGGTGCATCCCATTTCGCCCTGCGTGGGCGGCTTTTACAAAGCGCCCAGCCCGCGCGAGCTGCTGGCGCTCAAGCCTGAGCTGGAGTGGGGCCTGCAGGCTGCGCTGGACACCGTGGCTCTGGTCGCGACCCTGGACTACCCCGCCTTTGAGGTGGACTACGAGTTCGTCTCGCTTTCCCACCCCGACGAGTTCCCCATGAACGAAGGGCGAGTGGTGAGCTCTCGTGGGCTGAACATCCCCATGGAGGAATACGAAAGCCACTTCATCGAGGAGCACGTGGCGCACTCCAACGCGCTGCACGTCTATCGCCAGGGCCACGGCAGCTATCATGTGGGCCCGCTGGCGCGCGTCAACCTGAACGTGGAGCAGCTATCGCCTGCGGCCCAGCGGGCGCTGCGGGAGCACAACCTGGTTTTCCCCAGCAACAATCCCTTTATGAGCATCGCGGCGCGCGCGTTGGAGGTGGTGCACGCCTTCGAGGAGGCCTTGCAGCTCATCGCCAGCTATAGACCGCCGCGGCCGCCGCACGTGGACGCGCCGCCCCGGGCCGGCGTCGGCTGCCACATCACCGAGGCGCCGCGCGGCATGCTCTATCACCGCTACCGCATCGACGACGCCGGCCTCATCCAGGAGGCGCGCATCGACGCACCGACGACCCAGAACCTCTTGCGCATGGAGGACGACCTGCGGGCCTTCGTGCCTCAGGTGATCGATCTGCCCATCGAGGAGGCCACCTGGCAGTGCGAGCAGTTGGTGCGCAACTACGATCCGTGCATCTCGTGCGCGACGCACTTCCTCAAGCTCAACATTCAGCGCCGGCCATGACCATTCTGGTGGTCGGCATCGGCAACCCCTGGGCCTCGGACGACGGCGTAGGCGGCGAGGCGGTGCGCTGCCTGCGCGATCGGCTGGCCATGACGCCGGCGGCTGGCCGGCCGGCGGCCAGGCTGCTGGCGCTGCGCCAGCCTGACGCCAGCCTGCTCGATGCGCTGGGCGACTGCGAGCGGCTGATCGTGGTGGATGCCGTTCGCAGCGGCGCGCCGCCGGGGACGCGGCATCGCGTCGCGTGGACGCCTGGCTGTGTCGAGGAGCGGGGTGTGGCGCGCACATCCTCCCACGGGCTGGGCGTGCATGATCTGCTGGAGCTGGCCGCGGCTTTGGGCAGGCTGCCAGCCCACGTGGAACTGTGGGGAGTCGAGATCTCCTCCACCCAGCCGGGGCAGGGCCTGACGCCCGAGGTGACCAGGGCCCTGCCAGCGTTGGTTGAGAGTCTCCTGGCTGTCATGCTGACCGCAGGCGACGAAGCATCCCCTGGGGAAACGAAACCGGGATGCTGAGCCGCCAAGGGCTCAACATCCCGGTTCGGATGCGCAGGAAAATCGTGAACTGCTGGTAGCAGTTAGTTGACCAGCTCGGCCAACTCCTGCTCCAGCGACGGCTGGCGGGCGCCGGCGTGGATGAACTCCTCGGTCATGCGCCGCGCCTCGTCGTCGGTGAACTGCTGCGGCGGCGATTTCATGAAGTAGGCCGAGGGGGCGTTGATGGGGCCGCCCAGCCCGCGATCCATGGCCAGCTTGGCGCAGCGCACCGCGTCGAT
>JAKQCW010000091.1 GCA_029558955.1 Chloroflexota bacterium | reverse complement strand
GAGATGCGCTTGGTCTTCAGGCTCGGCTGTTCTGCGCTGGCCCTGTCCACCGCCAGCGCCAGTCGCTGCGCCACGTTGCAGCGGGTCATCGGATGCCCGGATCGATTGGGCAGCAATGCCGCCGAATCACGCAGGTGCGGGTTGGCGTTTAGCCAAGCGCGGATGGCCGCCGCAGTGGTCTTCCACAGCGGGACCGAGCGATCCTTGCGACCCTTGCCATGCAGGTGAACGCAGGCCGCGCCGTCCAGCACCACGTCGACGACGCGCACGCCGACGATCTCCGAGACGCGCGCGCCGGTGTTGTACAGCAGGCTCAGCAGCAGATGGTCGCGCTGCGAAGTCCATCCCGCACCAGGCTGTCCCAGCACGGCAATCATCTCCGGGCGGGTCAGGTGACCCAGCAGCGGCCGCTCGAAGCGTTTCATCGGCACGGCCATCGCGCGCTCGACGGCATGCAGCGCCGTCACGTCGCGTCGGCCGGCGAACTTCAGGAACGCCCTCAAGGCGGTAAGCCGCAGGTTGCGACTGCGCACCGAGTTGTGCCGCTCATGTTCCAGGTGGGCCAGGAACTTCAGGATCAACTCCGGCGTGATGTCCCCGAGTTGCATGGCGATTGGCGGCTTGCCCAGCTGCTTGGCCGCATACCCGAGGAACAAGGTCATCGCGTCGCGGTAGCAGGCCACGGTACGCGGGCTGAGTGCGCGCTGTGCGACCAGGTACTCGGTGAAGAATTGCTGCACCAGCGCCGGGAAGCTTGGCGGAGAGCCCTTTCGGTTGAGGCGCGCTTCACCCATGGTTGAGCTCCGGCATGCACGACTCGAAGCGCTTGGCGGCCACCGCCATCAATTCCGGCACCGCCTGCAGGTACCAGTAGGTGTTGGTCACCATCGCGTGACCGACGTAGGTCGACAGCGACAGCATCGCCGCGTCCACGTCGATGCCCTGTTGCTGCCACAGCAGGATGCGCCTCACCACGAAGGTGTGCCTCAGATCATGGATGCGCGGTGCGTGGTGCGTACCACGGTTGACCCACCCCAGGTCGCTGCGCAGGGTGGCAAAGACGTGCTCCACCTGATGCCGGTGCATCGGCTTGCCGAACAGGCGGCCCCGCGTGCCGATGAAGAACGGCGCGTCGTCGTCGCGTGAGGCACCCGCCACGTCCCGTGTCCAGCGGTATTGGCCCAAGGCCTTGGTCGTGCTCGGATGCAGCGGCACCTGGCGCGACTTGGCGAACTTCGTACGCCGGATCGTCAGCAGGCCGCGCCTGAGGTCCACGTCGCCAAGGTTCAGCGACAACGCCTCGGACAGGCGCAGTCCGCAGCTTGCAATCAGGCCGAACAGCGTCTCGTAGACCAGGCCGCGCAGGCCGGGATTGGGGCCGAGCTGACGCGCGGCGGCCAGCAACTGCTGCACTTCCTCTTGGCTGTAGATGTGCGGCGCCTGGCGCTCGGGCAGCCGACCGAAGATCGTGTCGTCGGGTACTTCTGTGGCCGGCTCGAATTGCTGCATCCAGCGCGTGAAGGAGCGCAACTGCTTGAGCCGCCGCGCCCAGGTCCGGGCATCGACGCTTGCGTGGCTATCCAGACGCGCCCACTGGGCCATGACCTCCAGGGTCAGAGGGCCGCGATGGCGTGTACGCCGAACATACTCGGCCAAGCTGCGCAGGCTGTAGGCGGCCGAGCGCAGTTGGAAGCCCAGGGTACGACGCTCAGTGAGGTAGCGATCCACGAGCGCAGTCAGTCCTATCGTCATGACAGCCTCCCTGCGGCGGCGGCGGCGGAGGTGCCGGGCCAAGGCAAGGCCACTTCGACGAGACGGCTGCTGTCGAGCTTGGCGTAGATCAGCGTCGTGTTCAGCGAGCGGTGCCGCAGTACGTCGGCCACCTCCTTGAGCGAGGAACCGCCGGCCAGCAGACGGCTGGCCATCGTGTGGCGCAACAGGTGCGAACGCGTATGCGCAAGACCGGCGCGCGCATAGGCTTGGCGGATGGTCTTGCGCACGAGGTCCGGACCGATGGGTCGCTCGCGCGGCGTCATATGCCGAGCGAAGACCATCCGGTGCTGGGTCTTGGGTCGCTCGTCGCGCAGGTACAGGGCGATGGCTCGCCCTGTTGCTTCAGGCAAGGGCATTACGTCTTCACGCCGGCCCTTG
>JAKQCW010000116.1 GCA_029558955.1 Chloroflexota bacterium | reverse complement strand
GAATGGCCGTTCAATGATCCGTTGTTGTTAACCTTGACCGATTGCTTGTGTGACATCTTCTTGACTCCTTCGGTGTTCGGTGTATTGTACACTAAATTCGTCGAGTAAGCTGTTTCACCTATTATAGACACAAAGGGCATTACGCATCACGCCCCTATCATATCCCAGTCGCCCGCGCCGGTCAAGACTTCAGGCGATAGAGCATGATGCCCTGGATGGTGCGTTCTAGTGTGTAGTCGGCGGTGAGATAGCGCTGCAAGTGGGCCATGAACGGGGGGTCGCGCAGCGACTCTTCAGTCAACACGACGTAGCGCGGCCGCAGGGCCATGATGCGCTCCAGCTCGGCCGGCGGATCGATGCCGGCCATGGGGGCCAGATCGTTGTTCAGCCAAACTGGCAAGATGTAGCGGGTCGGGATGGCCGCGTCGGTCAGATAGTACAGGATCGGCTGACCATCGGCCACGTAGAGGTAGTCCTCAGGGGCCATCCGCTCCCGCAGGTAGTGCGCCACACCGGCCAGCAGCTCGACGCGCGGCGTGCCGCGGGTCAGGGCCTGCAGCTCGGCCACGCTTTGCCGCGCCGACCGGACCAGGGGACGCGTCAGACCGATGACGACCAGGAAACCGATCAACAGCGTCTGCCAGCGGCGCGGCAAGGAACTCTCCAGCCGCGCGGCCTGGACGATGGCCGCGGCGGCCAGCAGGCTGAGCGGCGGCAGGGCCTGCAAGAAATAGTGAGGAAAGAGGCGCCCGGTCAACAAGATCGCTGCCAGAGCGCCCAGCAGCCAGACGCCCAGCACGGCGAACTCCACGGCCACCCGCGGCTGGCGTCGCCGGGCCATCCAGGCCAGGGGCAGCGCGGCCAGCGCGCTGAGCCAGAGCAAGGGGGCGCCGCGGGCCTGGGCCCACCACGCCTGCCACACCGCGGCCAACGCCAGAGGGGGCGCGCCGCGGGCATAGATCAGGTTGGCGGTGACGTTGGCGGACACGTAGTCGGCCAGGTGGCCGGCGCGGGCGAAGACTCCCACGGCCAACAGCGTCGGCGCCAGCGCGCCCAGCATCACCAGCGCGGCCGCCAGCAGGGCCGGCCCGGCCGACGCGGGCTGGCCAAGGCGTCGGCTGAGCAACGGCGCGAGCGCGATCAACCCCAACAGCGCCAACAACTCCATGCCGGCCAGCGTCTTGATCTGGACCGCGACGCCCAACAGCAGGCCGATGGCCAGGAAGGTGAACGGGCGTCCGGGCCGGATGGCCAGCGGCGCATCGGTGCGCGTCCGCAAGAGCAAGAACGCCGCCGCGGTGAACGGCGCCCACATGATCTCGGCGTTGCTGGCCAGCCCGCCGTTGCTCAGAGAAAAGAGCGCATAGAAGAGGGCAGCCAACGCGCCGCTGACCCGGCTCCCCAGCACCGCGCGGCCATAGAGCCAGAGCAGGAAGCTGGTCGCGGTGACCATGATCACGGCCAGCAGGCGCATGGCCAGGATGGTCTGGCCGAAAACAAGCTGCGCCAGGGCGAAGAGCAGGTAGAGACCGGGCGGTTTGTGATCCCAGAGGAGGGTGTAGGGCGCGTGGCCCTGCAACATGCCGCGCGCCATCAGCAGGTAGACGCTCTCGTCCCAGTCGATGACCGACAGGGGCAGGGCGGGCAGGCGCAGGAAGAGCACCAGCGCGGCCAGCAGGATCAGCGCAACAAGGTCGACAAAGAGCGAACGACGCCAACTCATGGGGATACGATCCGTTCCCGCAGGTTCGACTGGCAGCCTGGCCTAGGGGTGTGGATGGAGTGGTTTGTCGGCGATCACCCAGGCGGTGTTGGAGGAATCGTGTTCGATCACCGGGTCCAGGCCGTTGGCCGCCATCAGGTAGCCGATCTGCTGCGGCGAGTGGAAGTGGCTGCCCATCAAGGCCAGCTTCTCGCCCAGCGCGATGAGCTTGACCGGGAAGCGGCGAATGTCGGGCTCCTCGATCACCAGCCGGCCGCCAGGTTTCAGCACACGCGCCAACTCCGCCACGGCCAGCCGCTGATCGGCGAAGTGGTGCAGCGCATCCACCGTCAGCACCCGGTCGAAGTGGCCATCGGGGAAGGGCAACCGCTCCACGTGGGTCTGCACCGGGCAGGCGATGCCCTTCTCCTGCGCCTGAGCCAGCATCGGCGCCGAGAGATCGCTGATCACCAGCCGGCCGACCAGGGGGCGAAGCTGCGCCGCGACCCGGCCTGTGCCGCCGCCGGCGTCCAGCAGCCAGCCAGCCATGGGCAGCCGGAGCAGAGCCTGCAGGCGGTTGGGGTCAGGCGGACCGATGACGCGGTCGTAGATGGAGGCGATGAAGTCGAAGTGAATGTTGGTGGTCATGGCGCGACTGTTCCCGCAACCGCACGCTGCCCGGACGGAGATCGGCCCAAGCAGCGTGCGATTTCAGGACGGGGCTCAGGCCGCGGGCTGAGCTGCCACTGCCTGCGCGGCGCGCAGCCTGCGCGCCTCCTTGACGTAGCCGAAGCCCACCAGGCGGTGGTTTGCCTCGTCGTAGAGGCGGAACTTCAGCGACTGCATGCTGGAGCGCAGGGTGATCGGCTTGACGTGGAAGAGATCGTTCTCGGTGTAGGCCTGTTCCAGGAAATAGTTGGGGATGCGCGGGCTGAGGTGGTGGATGTGGTGGAAGCCGATGTTGCCTGAGAACCACTGCAAGAGCTTGGGCAGTTGATAGAAGGAGCTGCCCTTGAGCGCTGCGTCCACGTAGCTCCAGTTCTGGTGTCGCTCCCAATAGACCCCCTCGAACTGATGCTGGACATAGAAGAGCCAGACGCCGACCGAGGTGCCGATGAAGAAGACGGGCAGCAGAATGCGCAGGAAATCGCCCATGCCGATGGTCAAGCCGGCCGCCACGAAGATCAGCAGCAGCGCCAGGTCGGTCCACAGAATGCTGTAGCGCTCGCGCTTGCCATCCTTGGGGTTGGGGAAACGCTGCAAGACCAGAAAGCTCAGCCAGGCGCCGGCGGTGAAGATCATCAGGGGGTTGCGATAGATGCGGTAGGCGATCCGGCGCCAGCGGGGCGCATCCAGGTACTCATCCACGGTCATGGTCCAGATGTCGCCCATCTCGCGGCGATCCAGATCGCCGGCCGTGGCATGGTGTACCGCGTGGGCGTGCCGCCAGCGATAGTAGGGGGTGAAAGTCAACACGCCGGTGATGAAACCCACCACATCGTTCGCCTTGCGGTTGGGGAAGAAGGAGCCGTGGCCACAGTCATGGAAGACGATGAAAGTGCGCACCATGAAGCCGGCCGTGGGGATGGCCAGCAGCAGGGTGAGCCAGTAGGAGACGCGCAGGCTGAAGTACATCACCACCATCATCACCAGGAAGGGAATGACAGAGGTGAAGATCTGCCCAACGGCGCGTCGCTCGTCGGACTTCTGGTAACGAGCGACGATCTGTCGCCAGTTGGGGCCCTCCTGGGCCCGTCGGGGCTTGGTTGTGGCGGTCACGGATGGTACTCCTTGGGAAGAAAGGTGTGGAAGACGCTCAAGCGTCATAAGATGCGAACCCAGGACCGGTGGTTGGAAACCCACCGGCTGACAGAACCAAGACCCCTCAGGGCCTGGAAGCAGCGGCTGAGGCCGTTTCGTGCTGTCAGACAGATGCTTTCAGCCTCTGATTCCGGCGCGGTCGGACTTTTCGATCTTTTTCAAACAGCTTCTAATCACTGGCGTCGGACGACCTTGAGCTAGAGATCCAACGAGCGCAGCGGCCCCTCGCCGACCATTGCTGCAAGATCGGTCAGACCGCTGGCATCAGCGATCTCCAAAGCCACTGTTCGATGAGAGACATCCATGCGCTGGGTACACAACCGTCAATGAAAATGGCGGGCTCGGTCAGGAGATCGGCCCGAGCGGCTATCTTCAAGTCAATGCGCAGGTCTACGCGGGTTACGTCTGAGGGGCTACACGCTGAACAAGGACAACTGCTTGCTGAGGTTCTGGGAGATGGCTGGCGTTAACCGCATGATGCCATCAACTGGCGTATTTGCCAACTCAGCCGGCTCGATCTTGTGCAATCCCCCGCCGTAGACGCGTCCTTCGCCGATCAAGGCTTGCGGCGGCAGTTGATTGAGCATTCGCCAGATCGACCGTAGCAAATTCGGCTCTCGTGTTAGTTCGGCTGCCAGCAATGGCCTTGGGTAAAGCATCAAATAGACGTTCGGCGCAGTGGCTAGCGAGTGGTTCAGGATAAAACGGAAAGGCCGGGCCTTGTCGTGTGTCTGTCGTCCCATGTAGGTGCAGAGCAGCGGCGCGGCCGGCCGAGTTTCCTGGAGATACCAGGGTGTGCGATGGGTCGCCAGGTAACGTTGATGAAGGCCGCGCTCTTGGCCGCTTTGCAGATAGCGCCACAAAGTCGGATACTCACCGCGCACCCTGGCTTCCGGCAAACCGCAATTGATTAGAAACAACTGCACCTTTAGCCGGGGGTTGCCCTCCTCGTCGGCCAGCACTTCGTCAGTTTCCAGGTACCGCGGACTTGGCAAGATCGGGGTAAGAAACTGCCGTGGCAAGCCAAGGTCGATGGCCTGCTCCACGCCAACCACGAAGAAGTCGTTGGCGCCGGTAGCGATGCCTCGCTTGATCTGAAACAGATCGCTTAATGTCGTCTCCAAGGGCGCATCGACCAGCGATTTCACGTCCGCTTTGTCGGCAAGCGTCGAGTTTCCGGTCCATTTTGCGTTGGCGCTCAACTTGCCAACAGGAATCCGCTTGGTGACGGTTGGTTGATTCAGCGATCCACCAAAGCTGAATTCGACCACATGATCAGGCCTTGGCCGCTCTTTCTTGAACCAGACGACCACCGAGGAGACCATCGCATCACAAAACTGGACGTCTTCCGGGCGAAAGCGGTGAAGACGCAGCAACGTCACCTGCTCCAGCAGATAGCGCTTGACCTGGCGACCATAGTTGACGTCCATGAACTCCGACGGGATCAGCCAGCCAGCCAGACCGCCATCGGCCATCCAGGGATGGCTCAGCAACATAAAGTAGCAATACAGCCCGGCCAAGCCGTTCAATTGGATGCCGGTCTCTTGACGAACCAGCGCCAGCAACCGGGCCTTCTGGTCTGCAGGAATGTGGTGATGGCGAACATATGGCGGGTTACAGATCAGCAGGTTGACTCGCTCATCATCGACTGTCGGCGGGGTTACACGTGTGAAATCCGCGAGTTCAAGCCTCAGTGAGGTTGTTTGCCAAAGCTGCTGCGCCTGTTGTCCATAGTGCGGGTCGATCTCGAAGCCGGTGGCTCGGGCGACACGGCCAGGCGGAAATACCCGGGTCAGGGCTGAATAGAACGACCCGGTGCCGAACGCCGGATCGAGGAATCGGATCACTTCGCTGTCGGGCAACATGCCGCGAGCACAGGTCATGATATCAGTTGCCAGCGCTGTAGGTGTGGCGAACTGGCCGAGACGGTTGCGCGCTTCCTGGGTCTTGGCTGCGTCCAGTTGCGTTTGCAACGTCAGACGCAGCGGCTCGATGTCACGAAGGTTTGGAGACGTTGCTGGCGTTATCATCGATCAAAGCCCCAACTGTGACAAGTCATCGATCCTGTGCTCCCACACCCAGTCAATGCCTTCCGCGGCTTCATACCCCAAATAGCCCGAATCAAAATAGCCGCACAAGAAAAGTATATAACGCACGGTATCACCGTATGTCAAACGTAGTTGAGCATTCTTGGTAGCTTCCTCCTTGCGCCTCTTGTTGGTATTGGTGAAGTCCCCAGCGGACTTAGCCTCGATCAGTACAGGTAGCTCGCCCTGCAGGCCATGATGAGGCATGACAACTGCATCAATCGGCACGTTCACGTGGCGTGTACCATGTTCGACCGCCGCATTGAGGCGAAACCCGTATCTACCTGGCGGGAAGGCGTCAAGTGAAAGCTGTTGCCCTGAATCAAACACGCGGTAACCGCGGTCGTCCAGCCAATTTTTGATAGCTGAAAGCTGCCTGCGCTCCTGAGCGTTTCGAATGATTGGGTTGGCAACTGCCCCACAGAGACGATCTGCTACGATTGAAGCAGCGCGATAGATCTCTGCCTCGGTTGGCTCGTTGCCACTGCTCAACCAGGGCAGAATATCCACATCCGCCAATTTCCGGAAAACATCTGACATCCGCTCAAACTCAGACCGCAGTTGCTGTTCACTCATCTTGTAGGGGACGCGCTGACGAAGCTCAGCACTCTTGACCAGATTCGTCGAAATCCCCGCCAGCCCGACCAAACGATCGCGCGCGAGCGGCGGGGCTGTTGTCATCCTCAGTGTTTCGACTGCGGCCGGATTTGCGCGCAAGATGTCAGGATTGATATCAGCCAGATTACGTGTTTGCCGGAAAGTAGCCAATACACGTTCGGTCGTCTCAATGCGCGTTTCGCGAAACGCCTGCGGCGCAAACCGAAGAAACCAGTCGTTATAGTAGTCAACCGACTGGGCAATGTCTGCCTTCCAAAGATCAGGTTTGTTAGCGTTGATCATCATAGCGCCGTGCATGAACAAAGGGGTCAGGTCATCATTCTGCCTGTAGCGGTCGAGCTGTCGCTGGAGGTCGTTGTCTGTGAAACCGATCATCGCACCTCATCCCCGCCTGCCAAACTCTTTCTCCAACTGCGTCCGGCTCAGCATCAGCATGGTCGGCCGGCCGTGGGGACAGGAGCCGGGGTCGCGACAGGCTTCGAGCTGGCGCACCAACTGGCGCATCTCCTCCAGCGTCAACACCTGCCCGCCCTTGATCGCGGCCCGCTTGCAGATCACCGCCACCAGCGCTGCTTCCTTGCTCTCCCCCACCAGGTCACGGCCATCGGCGATCCCTTCCAACGTCTCTTCCAACGCGCGGCGGGGGTCGACGCGGCTGTAGACGGCCGGCACACTCCGCACCAGCCAGGTGTCGCCGCCGAAGGGCTCCAGGCCAAAGCCGGCCGCGGCCAGCGCCTCGCTGTACTCGGCCAGCAGACCGGCGTAGCCCGACCCCGCCTCGAAGGCCAGCGGCTCCAGCAGCGCCTGCCGGGCCGCGTCGCCGGCCGCCTGCTGGCCCAGCATCTGCTCGAAGAGGATGCGCTCATGCGCCGCGTGCTGGTCCACCAGATACATCCCCTCCGGCCCCTCGGCCACGATGTAGGTCGCGCCCATCTGGCCGACGACGCGCAGAATGGGGAAGGCCTGGGCCGATGGACGATCTGACGAGTCGGCATCGGCGGCGCGGACGTCGGTCGCCGGCGCACTGTCAACGGGGTCAGGGTGCGGCGAGGCCACGTCCGGCTCACTGCGCCACGGCGTTTCTTGCGAGCTGCCATCGGTCGCCACAGGCCACGGCCGGCTGTTGACCGGCGCCGGCTCCCGCGGGAGCGCCAGCGGCGGCTGCATGGACTGACCCGCGGCCAGCAAGGCCTCCCGTCGCTCCGCCCAGCCGGGCATGGACCAGCTCAGCCCCTCGCTGCGCACTTCGGGCGCCGGCGCATGCTCGGCCAGCGTGGCATGGACGGCCTTCTGCACGGCGCGGAAGACGGCCCGCTCCTCGCGGAAGCGCACCTCAGCCTTGGCCGGATGGACGTTGACGTCCACCAGCGCCGGGTCCAGCTCGATCATCAACACGGCCACCGGGTAGCGGCCCACCATCAGCCGGTTGCGATAGGCCTCGGTGACGGCGAAGGCCAGGCTGCGATCCTGGATCGCGCGCCGGTTGAGGAAGAAAAGAATGTGGTTGCGGTTGGAACGGCTGAGGGTGGGCAGGCTGGCGAAACCGGCGACGTGCGGGGCGGTCGACGCGTCGCCGGCGCCGCTCTCCACCGCGGCCAGTTGCCGCCCCGCGTCCAGCCCCCAGACCTTGACCAGCACATCGTGCAGCCGGCCGCTGCCGGTAGATTGAAAGGCCAGCCGGCCGTCGGAGACCAGGCTGAAGCGCCGCTCGGGAAAGGCCATGGCGAAGCGCTGCACCACGTCGGTGATGTGGCCTGACTCGGTGGCGGGCTGGCGCAGAAATTTCAGCCGCGCTGGCACGTTGTAGAAAAGGTTCTCGACCGTGACCACCGTGCCGGGGGGCGCGCCCTTGCCCTCCTGGCTGACCAGATGCCCGCCCTCGACCCGCAATTGACTGCCAACCTCTTCGCCGATGTGGCGAGTGAGCAGCGTTACCTGCGCCACCGAAGCGATGGAGGCCAGCGCCTCGCCGCGGAAGCCCAGGGTAGCGATGTGCTCCAGGTCGTCGGCGCTGCGCAGCTTGCTGGTGGCGTGGCGCTCGAAGGCCAGCGCGGCCTCCGCGGCAGGGATGCCGTGGCCGTTGTCCACCACCCGCACCAGCCGCCGGCCCCCTTCACGCACCTCGACGCGGATCTCATCGGCGCCCGCGTCAAGGCTGTTCTCGACCAGTTCTTTGACGGCCGAGGCGGGGCGTTCGACAACTTCACCTGCGGCGATGCGGCTGGCGACCTCAGGGGCAAGCACTTGAATGGGCATGGC
>JAKQCW010000061.1 GCA_029558955.1 Chloroflexota bacterium | reverse complement strand
ACGTCGCGCAGCATGGCCGCGGCCGTGCCTGTTGGGCCCCGCTCGTCGATGCTGATGAAGATCGACTCGAACAGGTCTGACTCGAAGTGGACGCCCATCTGCCAGCCATGCACGTGGGCCAGCCGGTGCGTGGCCGGCAGGGCAACCGGCCGAACGCTGAGATCGTAGCCGCCGCCGCTGCGCCGTTCCGCTACCCCCAACAGCCGCCAGACTGCCCCATCTTCGTGGCCGGGCGCGGCTGGCAGACCTCTGATTCCCTCCACCGGATGCACGTTGCGCACGGTGCAGTCGAATCCCAGCACGGCATTGGCCACGATGGTCAGCTTGTTGGCGGTATCCCAGCCGTCCACGTCCAGGGTCGGGTTGGTCTCGGCGATGCCGCGCCGCTGCGCCTCGGCCAGGGCTTGGGCGTAGCTGTTGCCGGCCGCCATCTGGCTCAGGATATAGTTGCTGGTGCTGTTGAAAACGCCCTGCACGCGCTGCACCTGGGCGGCCACCAGGTCACGCGTGCCGACGTTGACCACCGGCAGCCCGCCGCAAACGGTGGCCGAGAAGGCCAGCCGCGCGCCGTGCGCGGCCGCGGCTATGCGCAAACGCTGATAGTGCAGCGCCAGCGGCGCCTTGTTGGCCAACACCACGTCCAGGCCCCGCTCCAGCGCTGCCAGCAGATAGCTCAGGCTGGGCTGGGCGTCGGCCAGGTTGACCGGCGAGGCCTCCATGAGCACGTGAGCCTTCAGTTGCGCCAGCAGGTCCAGCGCGCTGGCGCCGGCAACACCGCCAGGAAAGGTCGCCACGCTGGCGCCGCCGCGCTTGTGGGCCAGCAGCGCGGCCAGGTCCAGTCCAGCCGGGTCAGCCGCCGCGCCCTGGCTGTCCGCCACGCCCAGCACCCGCAGGCGCATGCCATAGCGCTGGGCCAGCAGCTCGCCGCGCGTGGCCGCCAGGTGCAGGAAGTGACGGTGCACGTTGCCCAAACCCACCAGGATCAGGTCGATGGTTTGCAGCGAGCTCATGCCTGCTCTTCGCTTTCCACGGCGGCCGGGGGCGACGCCGGGTCGGAGCGCTGCTCAGGGGCAGGCCCGCTGGCGGCCGGCGCGGGAGCAGCGCCGCGCCGCCTGAACAGCCGCTTGAAACGTTCCAGCCAGCTTTCCCCCGGCTCGATTATGACCAGGGTCACCGGCGGCTCGGTCAGCGGGTCCTGGTCGGTGATCTTGGCGTGGGCATAGAGGCCCAGAACCTTGAGCGAGGCCAGCACCGGCGCGGCCAGAAAAGCGCCCAACACGCCGGCAAAGCTGGCCCCCACCACCACCCCCACCAGCACGAAGATCGGATGGAGGTTCAGGCTCTGGCCCATGATGCGCGGCACCAGGATGTTGTTCTCGATCTGCTGGATCAGCACATAGACCCCCACCACGATCAGGGCAAAGGCCAGGTTGCTCACCGGCAGGACGTTGGAGCCCTGCACCAATGCCACCAGCACGGCCGGGATCAGCGCCAACACCGGCCCCAGATTGGGAATGACCTCCAGCACGCCGGCCAGGATGCCCAGTACCAGCGCGCCGGGCAGGCCCAAGAGCGATGTGGCGACGAAGACGATGGAGCCGACCACCAACGCCAGCAGAAGCTGCCCGCGGAAGAAGCTTGTCCAGACCGAATCCAGGTGCCGACCCAGCTCGACCATCTCCGGCTGGTATTGCGGCAGGGTGATCCCTTTCAACCACTGCCCCATGCGCCAGCCATCCTTGGTCAGGAAAAAGATCAGCACCAGCAGCAGGAGGGTTCTGAAGGCGGCCGAGACGACCCCGGAGGCGATGCCGACCGCGGTCTCCACGATGCCGCCGGCCGTGCGCAGGCCGGTCAGAGCATATTCCAGCAAGGCGCTGAGGTCGGGCAGGCGGAACTGACTCATGGTCTCGTCCACTGAGGTCTGCATCTCTTCCACGGCGGCGGCCAGGTCTAATGTGAAACCCCCAAGGCTGATGGTCGGCTGGCTTTCGGCGATTTCGGTGGTCCACTGGTCGAATGAGTCCGGCAGCTTGATCAGCACATCGATGATCGAGCGCACGCCGTTGACCGTGGCCGGCGCCAGAAGCACCGGCACCAGCGCCAGGAGGACGATCAGCAACAGCAGACAGAGCACTGTGGCCACGCTGCGCGGCGTTCGATGACGCTCCAGCCAGCCTACCATCGGCTGAAAGATATAGGCGATCACCGCAGCTAAGGCGATCAGGGGGATCACATTGCGCGCCAAATAGACCAGCGCCACGAGGACCAGCAAAAAGATCACCGTGACCAGGACCTTGGTGTCACGATTCCATCGAGGGGATGCGCCAGAAATGTTCATCGGTGCCAGGGTCTCCGAAGCCAGATTCAGCCCAGGACTTCAGAAGTAGCCGCTAGACGTGGCAGATCGCTGAGATGTTTCCCGACAGGCGGCGATTTCCGAAGCGAAGCAACAGGCTGATTATATCCAGCCTGACGCGAAACGCCAGCGCCGCCCGCGCCCGGTCATGCCCGGCGCGGCGCCAGCCAGCGCAACACCGGCTGGGGCGCGTGGTCGGCCAGGTAGCGCCACCAGGGCATGGGATTGGGCGCGGCGGCCGGGTCGTGGAGATTCATCAGCATGGCCACCTCGTCGCACCGGTGAAACTTGGTGCAGTACACGCACTCGCTCCAGATCTTGGGGGTCAGGTTCCACCGGTCGACGATCTGAAAGCCCTGGCGCTGGAAGAAGTTGGGGCGCAGCGTCAGCGCACAGACCTGATCCAGCTCGCGCTGGCGGGCCATGTCCAGCAGCGCGCCCACGATCTGGCCGCCCACGCCGCGGCCATGCACATCGGCGGCCACAGCCAGCGAACGCACCTCCGCCAGGGTCGGGGTCAGCTCGATCAGGGAGCCGCAGCCGACCACGCGTCCGGCCTCGTCGGCCACGAGAAAATCCTCCAGCGCCAGCAGCACCTGCGCCTGACTGCGGGGCAACATCAGGTTCTGGGCGGCAAAGCCGCTCACCAGGTCAGAAATGGCCGGGGCGTCGGCCTCGGTGATGGGGCGAATGACGATGGACATGGCTACCAATCACCCAAAATCGCTTGCAGCCGCTCCACCACCTGGTCGATCTCAGGCCGGTCGATGATCAGCGGCGGGGCCAAACGCAGCACGTTGGGGCCGGCGCCGACCAGCAACAGGCCATGCCGGTAGCCCGCGCTGACCACCTCGGCCGCGGGGATGTCCAGCTCCAGGCCGATCAGCAGGCCGGCGCCGCGCACGGCCAGGATGTGTGGGCTCTTCAGCTCGGCCAGGCGTTGGCGCAGGTAGTCGCCGTTGGCGCGCGTGGCCTGCAAAAAGGCCGGCTGGCTGACCTTCTGCACCAGGGCCGCGGCCACGGCCGACACCAGCGGGCCGCCGGCGAAGGTGCTGGCATGGTCGAAGGGATGGATCGCGTCGGCCACCGCCTGGGTCATCAGCACCGCGCCCATGGGCAGGCCGCCGGCCAGCGGCTTGGCCGCGGTCAGCATGTCCGGCGTCACGTCGTAGGTCTGATAGGCCCACAGCGCGCCGCTGCGCCCCAGCCCGCACTGCACCTCGTCGAAGATCAGCAGCGCGTCATGCTGGCGGCACAACTGGCGCAGCCCGGCCAGGAACTCCGGCGTGGCCGGGTGTACCCCGCCCTCCCCCTGGATCGGCTCGACGATCAGCGCGCAGACGTCGTCGCCCATGGCCGCCGCAGCCGACGCCAGGTCGTTGAAGGCCGCAAAGCGCACCCCCGGCATCAGCGGCTCGAAGGGCTGTTGGTACTTGGGCCGGTCGGTAGCTGCCAGCGAGCCAAAGAGCCGCCCATGAAAGCCGTTGGTGAAGGCGACGATATGGTATTTGTCGAATGGGCCGGCGGCCGATTGTGCCCGCTCGCGCGCGTAGCGGCGCGCAAACTTGAACGCGCTCTCATTGGCGCTGGCGCCGCAGTTGGCAAAATGAACCCGGTCGGCGAAACTGGTTTCGCACAGCAGCTTCGCCAGCCGGGCCTGCGGCTCCGTGTGATACAGATTGCTCACATGCCACAGCTTGTCGGCCTGCTCGTGCAGCGCAGCCAGCAGGTCGGGATCGCCGTAGCCCAGCGCGTTGACCGCGATGCCCGCCACGCAGTCGATGTACTCGCGGCCCTGGCTGTCCACCACGCGGCAGCCCTGCCCCCGCTCCAGCACGATGTTCGGTCGCTGGTAGACCTGCAACAGATAGCTCTGTTCTGCGTCGATGATCTTTTGAGTATCCATGTTGCTCCTTTTCACTGTTCACCGCTCATCATTCACTGATCGCCGTCCCGCCGCCTGCGGCCAGCCCGGCCAGGTCGGTGATGACGGCCGCCGGCACGCCGGCCTGGACCGCCTCCACAGCCGCGCGCACCTTGGGGATCATGCCGCCGCTGATCTGGCCGCCGGCGATTTGCGCCTCGACCTCTTCCACGGTCAAACTAGCCGCCACCGCGCCATCCAGCAGCACGCCGGGCACGTTGCTGACGAAGACCAGCCGGCTGGCGCCCGCGCCCACGGCCACGGCCGCGGCCACCTGGTCGGCGTTGACGTTGTAGGAGTGGCCATCCAGCCCCAGCGAGATGGGGGAGATCACCGGGGTGACGCCGTCGGCCAGGAGGCGCAGCAGCGGCTCGGCCTGCACCCCCGTCACCCGGCCGACGAAGCCGATGTCTACCCCGTTGGGGCGCAGTGGCTCGACGCGCACCAGGCCCAGGTCCACGCCGCTGAGGCCCAGCGCCTGCACGCCGCCGTTGACCAGCCAGCGAACCAGCCGGGTGTTGACCAGCCCGCTGAGCACCATCTCCACCAGGCGCAGGCTGTCGACTGTGGTGACGCGCAGGCCGTCGACGAACTCGAAGGGCACGTCCAGGCGGCGGTGCAGGTCGCCGATCTCCTTGCCGCCGCCGTGGACGACGATCACCGGCGCGCGCCGGCTGAGCTCAGCCAGCGCGGCCACGAAGCCGGCCAGAAAAGCGTCGTCGTCGATCTCGTTGCCGCCGACTTTGAGGAGGAGGGGAGAGGGGGGAGGTGTGTTCATCATGGGTTGCCTTGGGGGCCCGTAGTGTGTAACGCGTGATGCGTAACGGTGCAGGGGGTGAAGCAGGGCGCACTGGGGAGATGCCCTTGGGGCGCCCCTTGCTCGCTACGCGTTGAGTCCAGTCGTCTCATCCAGCCCAAACATCACATTCATGTTCTGCACCGCCTGGCCCGACGCGCCTTTGATCAGGTTGTCGATGGTGCTGGTGACGATCAGGGTCGGCGTGCCGGGCACGAAGGTCAGGCCGATGGCGCAGCGGTTGCTGTACACGGTGTGGTGCAGGGTGGCGACCTGGCCGGCTGGCAGCAGGTGTACGAAAGGCTCGTCCGCGTACATCTCAGCATAGGCCGCGCGCACCGCGGCCTCGTCCACGCCGGCCGGCAAGGTGACGTAGAGGGTCGACAGGATGCCGCGGCTGACTGGCAGCAGATGGGGCGAGAACACGATGCGCCAGTCTGCCCCGACCCCGTCCAGCGTCTGGCGCTCTGCGTTCAGCTCCTGCTCCATCTCCGCGATATGGCGATGGCTGTAGCCGATGCTGTAGGGGGAGAGGTTTTCGTTGGCCTCGACGAAGCTGTTGCTGAGCTTGGCTTTGCGGCCGGCGCCGCTGACCCCCGACTTGCTGTCGGCGATCACCTGGCCGGCCAGCCAGCCGGCGCGCGCCAACGGAGCCAGGCCGAGGATGACGCTGGTGGGATAGCAGCCGGGGTTGGCGACCAGATCGGCCGGCGCGATGGCGGCCCGGTGCAGCTCCGGCAGCCCATAGACAGCCTGGGCCAGCAGCGCCGGCTCGCTGTGGGGGACGCCGTACCACTGTTGATAGACCGCGGCGTCGTGCAGGCGAAAGTCCGCGCTCAGGTCGATAACTCTGGCGCCGGCCGCGTGGGCCGCGGCCACGGCTGGCATGGAGGCCGCGTGGGGCAGGCAGAGAAAGACCACATCTGCCCGGTCCAGGGGCGCCTCGGCCAGGGCCAGCAGCGGATCATCCCACGGGCAGGGGAAGACGTCGCTCAGCCGCTGGCCCGCCGAGTTTTCGCTGGTCAGCCAGGCGATGGCCGTGGCCGGATGGCTGTGCAGCAATTTATAAAGTTCGATACCGGTGTATCCGGTGACGCCGATGACGCCAGCTTTGATCACAGGTCTCTCCTTCGACTATCGAAGTCTTGGGGTCACTACTTGGGCGCCCAACGCTTGGATTTGGCTAGAATCAAGCGCCCAGGGCCGATGGCTGAATAGCAACGTCTTGGGTCGATGCCAACAAAAAAAGCCCTCCATCTGGAGAGCTTTGCTGCCGCGGTCGCCGTCGATCTCGGCCCAAGCGCAACTATCCAGACTTGCGTCCGGGGCAGTTGGCAGGCCTCCTGGCGGTGAACCGTGAGAAAATCATGGCTACATGTATAGCACAAAAGCGATCTGATGTCAAACCGGCTGACGTTTGGCCAGGGAGAGCTTGCGCTTCTTTTTGGCCGGTTGATCCACGGAAGTCTCCAGCAGGGCCCGCTCCCGTTTGCCTTTGACCTGGGCCACGACGCCGGCGGCGATCTCCCGGCCACGCGTCAGGGCATCGTCGAAGAGTCGCTTCATGTCCTGCTTGCGCAGCTTTTCGCCGGTGACGAAGTAGTGATAGACCGCCTGGCCGGTGGCGTAGGTGCCGGCGTAGGCGACCGATGTTTTGAGCAGCACGCCCAACGGCAGGAAGCCGACCAACTCGCGCGCGATCTGGCGCCACATGAAGCCCGCGCCCACCACCCCGGCCACCTTGGGAACGATCTCGGCCAGCGAGCCGGTTTCGCCCATCAGGATCCCCAGTTTGTAGGCCATCACCACTTGATTCTTGGTCAAAATGAGCATGTCGGCCACGGCGAAGGGAATGCCCAGCCCCGGGATCATCTCGGCCAGGCCGGTGCCGGCCGCATAGCCCGCGTTGACCCGGCTGACGCTGGCGATTATCTCATGGGCTACGGCCGGCCGCAGGCCGGGAAAGGCGCGGCCAGCCGCCAGCTCACGTCCGTCCAGCAGATGCAGCAGGGCCGGCAGCAGTGCTTCCTTGACCTGCTTCTCATCGGTCAGGGCGCAGCTCACGACGCGCGCCAGGTCGTTGGCTTGCCAGTCCGGGCCAGCATGGACCGCCGCGCCCACCTGCCACGGCTCTTGCACCACCAGCAGCGGCGCGGGCTGGGCCAACAACGCCGTCAGGCTGTCGCTGTGCAGCTCCTGGGCCTCGTCCAGCAACACGATGCGCAGGTCGTAGCCGGCCAGCGCGGCCACTTGCTCAGCGTGCAGCGGCAGGCGATAGCAGGGCAGCGCGGTCACCACCTGCTGGGCGCTGCGCGGGCCATGCTGCAACAGGCCCTGAAACGCGGAGGTCTTGCTGTCCGAGCCGATCAGCGCCAGGCGGGGCGTCTGTTCGGCGTCGGCCAGGATCGACCGGACGTCGATCTCAGAGAAGGTCTTCCACAGGGGTCCAAGTTCAGTCAGTTGTGGCATGGATGGTCTTTCCAGCAGGCGGAAGCAAGCCTGTCATCTCCTGCTTCGCCGGGACAGATGTCGCTTTCAGGCGGGGGCCTGGCGGTCCAGCGCGGCCTGCAACTGCTCTTCCAGCAGGAATTGATCCTGCAAAGGGGGCAGGCCCAGCACCGCCTCGTTGGCCGGATCTGGCTGGCCCGCGGCGTCGTCGGGATAATAGCGCAACAGCAGGGCCCGTCCCAGCCGCTGCGACGGCTCGAAGGCTGCCAGCCGGTGCAGGGAAACGGGGCGCGGCCGGCGCAGCGGCGTGATCAGCGTCACCTGCGCATCGTCCAGCGTCACCTTGGACCAGCCGCGCGGCACGGAGATCAGGCTCATGACCAGCACCAGCGCCAGAAGCAGCCACTTGTCGGCCGCCGGCGCCAGCAGCGCATCGACCAGAATGGCCAGCGCCAACAGCACCGGCAGGCTGTAGAAGAACTGAAAGCCGGGCTGAACGCGAAAGACCACGGGGCTCGGATTGGCCTCGGCGCTGCCCGGGCCGCTCGGTTCGGCGTCGCCGCGCCCGTCGCTCATGTCAATTGCTCCAGCCGGCGCTCGATCGCCTGGCGCACGACGCGTGTCTCGGCCGGCAGGTAGACCGGCGGATTGGCCAGCGTTGCCTCCACCTCGGCCAGCGTGTCCTCGTGGTAGCCGGTTTTGAACGCGGTGAACTTCAGCCCATGCGCGGTGGAGATCACCACGACCCGGTCGCTGCCCTTGATCACCCCCTGGTTGGCCAGTTTGAAGAGCACAGCCAGCGCCACGCCGGTGTGGGGGCAGCAGTACATGCCGGTGCGATCGGCCCGCGCGGCCGCGTTGGCCAGCTCGTGTTCGGTCGCCTGCTCCACGAGTCCATCGAATTCCTGGACAGCCCTGACTGCCTTCTCATAGCTGACCGGATCGCCGATCTGAATGGCCGAGGCCAGCGTGCCCTGCGCCTGGACTGCCACCTTCTCGCGAAAGCCGTCCAAAAAGCTGAGGTAGAAGGGGTTGGCCTTGGCGGCCTGGGCGGCCACCAGGCGCGGCAGCTTGCTGATGATGCCCAGATCTTTGAGCAGCCGCAGCCCCTTGGCCAGGGCGCTGATGTTGCCCAGGTTGCCCACCGGGATGATGATCCAATCGGGCACGGCCCAGTCGAACTGCTGCACGATCTCGATGCCCACCGTCTTTTGCCCCTCGATGCGCAGGCTGTTCATGCTGTTGGCCAGGTAGATGCTGTTGTCCTCGGTGATCTCCTGCACGATCCTCATGCAGCCGTCGAAATCGGTGTCCAACGCCAGCACCAGCGCGCCGTTGGCGATGGGCTGGATGAGCTGGGCCGCGCTGACCTTGCCGCGCGGCAGGAAGACGATGGTGGGGATGCCTGCGGCCGCGCCATAGGCTGCCAGCGCGGCCGAGGTGTCGCCGGTGCTGGCGCAGGCCACGGCCTTGACCGGGCTGGCGCCGCTGCGCATCATCTGGTTGACCACGCTGACCAGCACGGTCATGCCCAGGTCCTTGAAGGAGCCGGTGTGCGAGTTGCCGCACATCTTGACCCACAGGTCTTCGACGCCGATCTGCTGGCCCAGGCGGTGCGCCCAGAAGAGGTTGCTGTTGCCCTCGAACATGGAGACCACGTTGTCGTCGTCGATGCCGGGCGCCACCCACTCTTTTTTGCCCCAGACGCCGCTGCCGTAGGGCCAGTGCGAGCTGGCGGTGCGGGAGTTGAGCAGTTGCATCCAGGCGGCCGGGCCGCGGCTGCGCAGCGCGTCCACATCGTGCGCCACCTCCAGCAGCCCGCCGCAGGTGGGGCAGCGGTAGATCACCTCCAACAGCGACCAGCGGCCCTGACAGCCGCGCACACATTGAAACCAAGCAGAAAATGCCATGATGAATCTCTTGCCGATGTTAGGATCAGCCGGTGGCCATGAGGCGCGCCAGACCGGCTACTGCGCGCTGCGCCTCGTCGCCGCTGGCGCCGCCGTTCAGGCTCAGGCGCTCGGTCATCGCCCGAAAGCGGACGCCGTCGACCTGCTCGACGAGGGCCGTCAGTGTGGCGAAATCGCCGGGCAGGGGCGGCTTGCGCGGGGCATGTTGCACGAAGCCCATGGCCAACTGTCCCAGGGCGTTGGGCAGCAGCTCGTCGTCAGACTGAAAGAGCAGCACCGCGCCGGCCAGGCAATGGGCCAGGTAGGCGGCGGGTGCTTCGCCGGCCGCCTCCATCTGGCGCGCCAGGTTGAGGTGATGGGCCGCGCAGCGCGCGGGATCGTCGGCGATATAGGCGTTGCGCAGCGCCAGTTGCTGCGTGCGGATCGCGGGTTCGGGCATAGCTCTATTCTAGCCGCGTTGCAGTCAGCGGGCAAACCCGGTCTGGCCTGCCAACGGGGCGCTTCCCGCGATGGCGCGGGCAAAGGGCTGGCGATGCCGGTCAACGGTCGCGGTTGCTGTCGGCAGGGCGCGTCCTGGCCGCAGACGGAGTCGAGCCTTCCGGCGGTCGTCGCGTCGCAGACGGAGTCGAGGCTTCAGCCGGGTCAGCGCGCTCGACGCGCGTCGGCCGGAACCGGCTAAAGCCTCGACTCCGTGCCGTAATTGGAGCTGTGGCTGCTCAGCGCGATGCGATTGACAAGGCGCCGTGGGCGGCCTATAATGAGGCCAGATGTCAACGCGCATTGCGCACAACTGCGACAGCGGGCTCGGTCGGAGACCGGCCCGAGCGCACGCCGCGGCATCTCCGCCCTTTGCGATCTTTGCGTCTTGGCGTGAGACCAAGAGTCCATGCGTGAGAGACCGGCCCGAGCGCACAGCCGTGACAACTCCGCCCTTTGCGATCTTTGCGTCTTGGCGTGAGACCAAGAGTCCTTACGTGAAACAGAAGCTGTAGCAGGAAGGAGGAGGTTGATGAAGCCATTGTTTGTCTTGCTGATCCTGGCGCTGCTGTTGGCGTTGCTCGCCGCCTGCACCGCCCCGCCGCCCACCGAGGAACAGCTACGGGCCTATGCCCAATATGCCGAGTTGCGCGCCACTGACGCAGCCGCCAGTCAGATCATCGCCGCGGCCAAGGCCACTGAGGCAGCCGCGGTGCAGCAGATCGCCCAGGCCACCGCGGCCGCCATCACCGTCACCGCCGCTCTCACCCCCAGCCTGGCGCTCACGTCCACCCTGCCATTCACCGAGACGGAGCATGCCGCGACCATCCCGTCTGTCGTGCTCACAGCCACCGTCGAGATCAGCGCGACCGCGTCGCTGACACCCACAGCCACCGCCACGCTCACACCGACCGCCACGGCCACCGCGTCGCCCACCGTCACGCTCACACCGACCGCCACAGCCACCGCGTCGCCCACATCCACATTCACACCCACGCCGACCGCCACGGCAACGGCGACCGCGCCGCCCACCGCCACAGCCACGCCCACCGCCACCTCCACATCCACACCGACCCCCGCGTCGTCCACTGCCACGGCGACGCTCACGGCGCGGGCCGTGGCCACCCGCGCCGCGACGGCCAGCGCGACCGAGCCCTGGGACGCGCTGCTGGCCGATCTCCCCAGCGCGACCATCACCGCCACGCTGACCGCGCCGACTGCGACCCCCACCCCGGCCGGCCAGGCGGTGGTCACCTCCCAGCAGGCCAACCTGCGCGGCGGGCCGGGTCTGGCCTTCGATGTGCTGGCCACAGCACGGCAGGGGGATGTGCTGAGCGTCTACGGCAGCGATGCGGCGCGGAACTGGTGGCAGGTCTGTTGCGTCGCCGGCCAGGCGGGCTGGATCAGCCGCACCATCGTGCGTTTCGAGGGCGATCCCCAGGCTGTGCCGCTGGTCGGGCCGTTGCTGCCCGATGACCTGAGCGCGGCGTGGGCCATGCGCTGGGAGTGCCACGGTCGGGGCTGTCGCCAGGAGGTATGCACCGGCCAGAGCCAGGCCGCGGCGCAGAGCGTCACCGGCGAGCGCTGGCTGGAGGTCAAACGCAACGCAGTGTGGGATGCCGCCTGCGGCGAGCCGGAGGAGTGGCAGACCCAGGTGGATCGCTACACCGGCCGCGAGCGCGTCGCCGGCAGCGCACCCCTCTTCAACATCTGGCAGGGCGCCAACCCGGGGCCCGCCAATCGCAGCGCCGTTCTGGCCGGCGCGCCGCTGGCGCTGTGGTGTACCGAAACCCGCAAACAGGAGACGCCCCAGGCTGGCGGCTGGACTGCGGCCTTCGAGGGGCAGGCCTGTTATGACACCAAATCAGGGGTTCTGGCGCTGATGCAGTACGTCAAGCGGTGGCTGTTCACCGGCGAGGCCGGCGGCCAGACCTTCGAGCGGGAGTATTTCGGCGACTACGAGGTGATCCAGCAGGTGTTGCTGGAGACCAACGCGCCGCTGAGCGGCCGGCCAGAGTGAGCCGACGCGGCCTCATTGCACGTTGCGATGAACCATGCTATAATGCCGCCCCAGAAATCAATCCCACGAGGATATGCATGGATATCGATCAACTGAGCCAGATGGTAACCTGGCTGGACGAGGAACACCGCCGCGGTCGCGGCGAAAGCGCCAAGCTGCAGCAGCGCATCGACAGCCAGGCCACCGAGATCGTCGAACAGGCCCGGCGCATCCAGGAACTGGAGGGCCAGTTGGCCAGCACCCAGGCCCAACTGGTGCGCTTCAGCCAGGTGGATCAGGCCTTGCAGCAGCTCAAGAACGAGCTGGTGTTGATGTTGCAACGCCAGGAAGAGCAGCGCCTGGCCGATCAACGCGAGAACGAACGGCTGCGCGGCGCGGAGCGCGAGGCGGCCGCGCGCGGCCTGTCCGAGGTGCGCAAGGAGCTGCCTCGCTTCAGCCGCATCGAAGAGGAGCTGCAGCAGCGCAAGGCCGAGGATCAGCGTCTGAGCGAGATCGTGATGGCGGTGCGCCAGCAGGTCAACAGCGTCAACAAGGACATCGACGAACGCACCCGCAGCCTGCCCTTCCTGATGGAACAACGCGCCCAGGACAACAAGCGCATCGCCCAGTTGCAGCAGGAGACGGTGGAGCTGTTCAAGCGCACCGAAGCTGCCGCAGGTAAGTTGCCCTTGCTGGAGGCGGGTATCCAGCGCGTCGAGCGCGGCGTGGCTGCCGTGCAGCCGGTGCCAGATCAGATGCGCAACCAGGTGGCCAGCTTTATCGAGAGCCAGAAGCTGCTGGATGTGGAGCGAGATCGCCAACTGGTCACCTGGCGCCAGGAGTTCGAAGAACAGCGCACGGTGATGGCCGAACAGCAGAAGCGGGTGCAGGGCTTCGAGACCCACATCAACGACAGCAAGCGGGTGTTGCTGAGCATCCAGGGGCTGGAGGAAAGCATCCGACGCGAACAGCACCAGGTGGCTGAGCTGCAGCGCCTGGCCGAGGAGCGTCAGCGCAAGGAATTGGATGCCTTCCTGGCTGAGGACGAGAAGCGCTGGAAGAAACAAACCCTGGAATGGGATCACCGCTGGAGCGAACAGGACAAGGTCAACCGCGATCTGGCGGTGGGCTTCCCGCCGCTGCGCAAGGATATCGAGGGGCTGCGCGGGCTGATCCGTCAGCTCTGGCGGCTGCAAGAGACCTACGCTGCGCACCGCATGCAGGAGGCGCAGCGCTGGCTGGGCTCGTTGGAGAGCGCCTTGGGCGATCCGCCCAAAGAGGTCAGGTAGACGAACAGCAGTTGAAGGCGGTTGCGGTCGGCCAGGAAGGCCCGCAGCCGCCTTTTTCATACAGACTTCGGAGGTGGCCGAGGTCTGGGGTATTTCGTAGCCGCTCTGGCCGCGGTTTTCAGGAGATGGTGGGCCGTTTCCTGAGCTGGTCCAGGTAGCCTGTCTACGCCGGGGCACTCGGCGGGGCGTCGTGCAGTGTGGAGGTGGGATCATGGCGTCAGTTCGTGCTACCAGTCGATCGTGGGCCGTCAGCCTGCTGGCGGCCGGCAGCGCCCTGCTGCTCATCCTCGGCCCGCGCGCGGCGCTCAGCGCCGCGTCCGCCCGCCCCCTTGCCCAGCTTCCTCCGAGCGGCATCTTCCTCAACGAATTCATGCCCCATCCGATCTCGGACTGGAACGACGACGGCGTCGCCGACCAGGGAGACGAGTACATCGAGCTCTACAACAGCAACCCCTTCGCTGTGGACCTGAGCGGGTGGATCCTGGACGGCGGCGAGAGCAGCGGCGCGCAGCCCTACACGCTGCCGCCAGGGACGGTGCTGTCCGGCCAGCATCATCTGGTGTTGTTTGGCCATGACACCGGCATCGAGCTGGACGACCACGGCGGCGCGCTGCGTCTGCTGGGCCCGGATGGGGTTGAGATGGAGAGCACCAGCTATGCCGCGGTGGGCGACGATGTGGCCTACAGCAAGACCACGGACGGCGGCAGCCAGTGGACCACCGGCTATCCGCCCTCGCCAGGGGCGACCAACCTGCCGCCGTCGCCGGTCACGCCGACCAGCACGGGCACAGCCACAGCCACGGCAACCTCCACGCCAACGCCAACGGCCACCGCCCAGGCTGTGGTCGTCAGCCTGAACGAGTTCATGCCCAACCCGGAGCATGTGGACTGGAACAAGGACGGCATCCTGGGCGACGGCAACGACGAGTACATCGAGCTGTACAACGCCAACGACTTCGCCATCGATCTGAGCGGCTGGCAGGTGGATGACGTGGCCAACGGCGGTTCGACCCCCTACACGCTGCCGGCCGGCACGACCATCCCAGCCCGCGGCTTTCTGGCGCTGTGGAGCCGCGACACCGGCATCGGCCTGAACAACAGCGGCGGCGACAGCGTCCGCCTGCTGCGCCCCGACGGCGTCGAGGTGGAAAGCACCAGCTACACCCAAACCAGCGCTGACCAGGCCTACAGCAAGACGGTAGATGGCGGCGACCAGTGGACGCGCAGCTACCCGCCCTCGCCCGGCGCATCCAACCAGCCCGCGCCCACCCCGACGCCCACACCAACAGCCACCCCTGGCAACTATTCCGACGGCGTCAGCCTGAACGAGTACATGCCCAACCCGGAGCATGTGGACTGGAACAACGACGGCATCCTGGGCGACGGCAACGACGAATACATCGAGCTGTACAACGCCAACGACTTCGCTGTGGATCTGAGCGGCTGGCGGGTGGATGATGTGGCCAACGGCGGTTCGACCCCCTACACGTTGCCGGCTGGCACGACGATTCCAGCCCGCGGCTTTCTGGCGCTGTGGAGCCGCGACACCGGCATCGCCCTGAACAACAGCGGCGGCGACAGCGTCCGCCTGCTGCGCCCCGACGGCGTCGAGGTGGAAAGCACCAGCTACACCCAGACGGTGACTGACGAGGCCTACAGCAAAACGGTGGATGGCGGCGACGAGTGGACGCGCAGCTATCCCCCCTCCCCCGGCGCGTCCAACCAGCCGCCGGCCTGGACCGCCACCCCGACCGCCACCGCCGCATCCAGCGCCACCCCGACCGCCACCGCCGCGCCCAGCGCCACCCCGACGGCCACCCCTGGCAACTATCCCGCCGGCATCGGCCTGAACGAGTTCATGCCCAACCCGCAGGAGGTGGACTGGAACGACGACGGCATTCTGGGCGACGGCAACGACGAGTACATCGAGCTGCACAACGCCAACGACTTCGCTGTGGATCTGAGCGGCTGGCGGGTGGATGATGTGGCCAACGGCGGTTCGACCCCCTACACGCTGCCGGCCGGCACGACCATCCCCGCCCGCGGCTTTCTGGCGCTGTGGAGCCGCGACACCGGCATCGCCCTGAACAACAGCGGCGGCGACAGCGTGCGTCTGCTGCGCCCCGACGGCGTCGAGGTGGAAAGCGCCAGCTACACCGCCGCGCCGGCCGACGGGGCCCACAG
>JAKQCW010000035.1 GCA_029558955.1 Chloroflexota bacterium | reverse complement strand
TAGATGCGTCGGCCCGGCTGTTTGTCATACGGCGGCCTCGCCTTCGGCGGCGGGCGTCGCCTCCTCTGGCGGCGGGCTGCCGGCCAGGCGATAGGCTTGCCTCACCCGGTCGAACGGCACCTTGTTGGTGCGGCGGCAGTTTGGACAGGTCACGGGGGTGGACTTAGGCCGCTTGCCTTCGGCCCCGTGCACCGCCTGCGCCAGGTCGCCGTCGCTCAGGTTGATGGGAGCACGACAGTAAGTGCAGGAAATGTTCAGCATCGTTCTCTCCTTCACGCTGCGGCGCAGCGCTGGTCATGCTTGCAGGGAGATCACCTGCCAGATGCCGTCGCTCAGGTGCAGCACCGACATGCAACTGGCGCACGAGGCATCGTCGCCGGTGGTTCGGTGCGCCGAATGGCCGCACGAAGGGCAAACCACCAAGGCGCGCTGGGCAGCCTGGCGCAACAGAGCATGCATGACAGCCGCCGGGTCCTCCAGACCCATCTCCTGCTGCAATGCCTGCACCGCTTCCAGCTCCGCGGCGTTCAGGTTCAACAACATCTGGTCTGCAACGGTTTCAGTAGACATGGTTGCGATCCTCTCTGATCTGCTTTGTCCGATAGTTCCATTGCCGGCCAGTATACCGGCAACGTCGTTTCAGAGCAAGCTGGCCGACCGGCGAAAACGCGCCGCCTATGGCTTGGGGGCAGGTTCGACAAAAAGGCGGAAGCCCTCGCGGCCAGTCACCACCAGCGGCGCGCCGTGCGGGGCCGGCCCTTGGGCGTTGCGCAGCTCGGCATCCCAGATTTCGCCCTGCACCAACACCTTGCCGGTGGGGTTCAGCTCGCTGCGGGCCTGCGCGGGCTTGCCCAGCAGGGCATCCTGCCCTGAGGCGGGCTGGCGTCGCTGCGCCTGCACGACCTTGGCCAGCACCACCGAGAAGAACAGCACCGTGACCACTGTCAAGCCGACGATCGCGCCCCAGGGGATGGCCACGCCCGTGCCGCGGAAGAGCACCACCGATCCCATGATCAGGGTGATGATGCCGCCCAACGTCAACACGCCGCTGACGCCGGTAAAAAGCTCCACCACAAAGAGCAGGAAGGCCAGCGCGATGAAGGCCAGGCCGACCCAGTTGGCGTTGAGGATGCCCAAGGCGAAAAGGCCCAGCAGCAGGGCAATGGCGCCGGCGATGCCAGCCACGAAGCCGCCTGGCTGCGATAACTCGCCGATGATGGCCTGCACCCCCAGGACGATCAGCAGGATGGCGATGCCAGGAACGGCAATGGCATTGACCACCGTGCTGAGAAACTGTTCGATGCCGGTCATGGGCGTCTCCACCGTCTGCGCGCCGGCCAGGTGCAGGGTGCGCGGCTCCCCTTGCACCGTGACGGTGAAGCCATCCAACTGGCGCAGCAGATCGTCCACATCGCTGGCGATCACGTCGATCACGTTGAGCGCCAACGCCTGTTCGGCCGTGGCAGCTTCGGCGTTGATCACCGCATTTCTGGCCCACTCCACGGCCTGCTGGCCGCGATGAGCCGTCAGGTTCTCGATGTCGGCTGCCAGGATGTTGGTGACTTTCTTCTGCATGGTCTCGCCCAGGTCTTGCCCCTCCCCGGTCACCGGGCTGGCCGCGCCGATGCTGGTGCCGGGCGTCATGGCGGCCGCGTGGCCGGCCAGGGTGATGAACGCGCCGGCCGAGCCGGCCATGGCGCCGGTTGGCCAGACATAAACGATCACCGGCGCCGGCGCAGCGCGCAACAGCTTGATGATATCCTGGGTCAGGTCCACCTGGCCGCCGGGCGTATCCAATCGCAGCACGATGGCCTGAGCGTCCTGTTGCGCGGCCTGCTGGATGCCCCGCTCGATGTACGAGATCAGCAGCGGGTTGACCGGCCCGTCGAAGGTCAGCACGTGGACGGCGCCGGGGGTCTGGGCAGCGGCGGGCGATAGCTGCATGGCAAGCAGCAGCAGAGCCAACCCAAACCAGCGCGCCCAGCGGCCGGAGAGCAAGGTGTTCAACGCACGGGAAGATATTTTGTTGGCCATGCCGAATTCTCCACCCCCATTGTACCCCAAAGACGGGGGAGATTCAAGCGGGTCTTTCCCCAAGCGGCGATTCCAAATATGGGCGGAGTCGAGGCTTCAGCCGGGTCCGGACGATGCGAGTTGAGCGTGCCAACCCGGCTGAAGCCTCGACTCCAGTTTGGCAGTCGCCATATTTGGAATTGCTGTTCCCCAAGTCCGTCCGTCAATCAGCGATTCTCCTGGCCAACCTGCGCCGTCGCTGACAACGCCGCGAGATCATCAAGGATCGGCGCGAAGCGTTCGCTGCACCATTCGATCTGGCTCGGATTCAACTCATCTTGCCACGCGCCGATCTTGCCGCGCCGGAAGGTGGCGGCGCCGGTGTCGAACGCGTTGCGACAAACCTGTTCAACCAGACCGTCCTCCGGGGGCAACTCCAGGAACCGGCAGATGTCCTCCACTGCGCTGCGTTGAGCGGCGCGTGAGCCATCGCCGCGCTCCCCGATCAGCGCCTCGAAGCGCACGAACAGCACATCTTGCTCCCGTCGCCAGTCGAGGATCGACTCGAAGCCCTGGCGCAGCCCTACAATGGGCCACCCGCTGCGCGGTCCCGTGCCCCCGTCCACCGCCAGAATCAGCCGCTGTTCAGACGACAGGCTGAGAAAGTCCTGGCTCAACACATGCTGCGGCCGAATCACGAAGTGCAGAAACGAGACCAGCACATCGCGCGGGTCACGCACGATCAGCAGATTTTTCAGGCCGGCTGCTCGCACCAACGTCGCCGTGGTTTCAGTCCATGGCAGGTGGCCGGAGAGGTACTGGCCAGACGGAATGGCGTGCAGCCACTTTGCTACCAAGCTGACCGGCGTCTGCACCGGCAGCGTCACGTCGATGGGCAACGTCGGGCTGGCCTGGTTGCTGCCCACAGCCATCAGCAGCCGCCGCCTCAGGTTGCGTTTGACCCGCAGATGAGCCAGAACCACCGGCCTGCCCATGCCCAGCCGATCCTTGGCCTTGGACCACGGGCTGTCATGCCGGCCAAAATCCTGATAGCCCAAAAGATCTACCACTTGGGTCAGAAGATGTGTGCCGCTCTTGGGCATTGAGTTGATGAGCAATCGTTGTGGTTCGCGCATGAGACAGCGAAAAGCAGACGATTCCAAGAAGAACGGGCTTCCGGCCATGGCCGGAAGCCCGCTTATCGATCACAGATCAGCCCTGCGTGGATCAGGGCACGCTGTAGGCATTGTACCCGGCTGCGTAGCTGGGGCCATACGCGGGATTGCTGAAGGCATTCTGATACCATTCGGCCACGGCCACCAGGGGCTGGTTCGAAGTGACATAGACGCTGCCTTCCCAGTTGTCGCCCAACGCCGCCAATGCGCTGCAGTCTACACGGGTGTGGCGGGTCAGCGCCTGACCCGCGGCGATGCTCTTGTTCAGCTCCTGCGCAGCAAGGGTGCCGTTGCGATTGTAGTAGTAGATGTCCACATCGCTGGCGTTGTTGCTGGTCGGGTTCTGAAGTCGCATGATGGAGAACCGCTGCCAATTGAAGCCGTTGTCGCACACGCCGCGCTTGTAGACCGTGGGCAGATAGGTCTGCAGGCCCGCGCTGGACGCGCCGGCGCCAGTCGTACCGACCGCGATGGCGTCAGTAGGACGCTGGTTGTAGGCAACCACGGCCACCGGCGTGTTGTTGCTGGTGCTCACGATCACGGAGCCAGCCCAGGAGGCCTGGTTGGCGGGATCAGTGTCGCGCCGCAGTTGATTGAACAGCGACTGCTGGTAGTCGTTGCCAGCGCGGGTGCTGGCGGCCACGGCAGCTCCAGGGTTGACCGTCTTTGTGGGCAGCGTCAGGTTGGACATATTGCTGGTCTGGCCGACGAACTGCATCTCAACCTGGCACGGCGTAGAAGTCGAGAGACATTGCACCGTGACGACAGACAGGCCTTGCCAATAGGCATCGGCGTTGGGAGGCGCCGGATTCCACTGGCAATTGGTGCAGCGTCGTTCCACTGAGGGAACGTAGATGCGCGTGGCGCCCGAAGGCACGGCGCTGTAGGCTGCCGCCCAGTTGACCCAGTGGTTGGTGGCCGCAGCCGTGATCTTCTTGCTGTTGGTGGACTCAACCTTGACCGCGCCGCTCCAGAAGCACTGGCCGGCCGCGCAGCTGTTGTTCCAGAACGAGGTGCTCTGCAGTTGGTTGAAGCTGCGCACGTCGAAGTTCTTCGAGCCCAACGCAGCCAGGGTATCGTTGACCTGAAGATCGGTCACGCCGTTGCGGTTGATGAAGGTCAGGCGGATGTTGGCCTGGCTGCCCTCGGTGTTCTGCACGGCAAATTGCGTGAACTGGGAGTTGACCGAGTAGACCGCGTAGGGGACGTACATAGTCGTGGCGCCGGCCGGGAAGCCGGTGTAGGCATCTGCCGTGGTGCCATCGACGGAATTGCCGTTGGTCCAGAGGAGCTCAGCGACGGCTGCGACCTCGCCGGCGGACTGAACCACCATGGAGCCGCGCCAGTTGTCGCCCAGCGGGGTTGCCGCGCTGGCGGCAAAGCGGTAGGAGCCGCGGGAGGCGAGATTGGTGTTCGCATTGTACTCGGCGGCGCCGCCCGTGTTGTAATAGATGGCGGTGGCGTCGGTCGCGGTCGTCCCCATGTTCATCACCACCACATCGGTGTTGCCGCGGCCAGGATCAGGGTCAGCCGCAAACACAGGGGTCGCTGCCAGCACAAGAACCAGCACCAGGCCCAGTACACTTGCCCATTTCTTCGTCATCGTGTCATCTTCTCCTTGTCGGAAATTCTCGGTGCGCAGCAAGACCCGCAAGCGCACACAGCCTTTGGTGAGCTTTCAGTTGCCACCTTAGCACAGAAAAGGGGGGAAATCAATACTACTTTTGGGGTATTATGGGCGAAAAGGCGCTTCCAGAGGTCAAAACGCGCCGCGTCCGTGCAGAACAACCCCGATCGTGCGCCACAAGATCTGCAGATCGAGCCAGAGAGAATAGTTCTGGATGTAGTACAGATCATCTTCGGTGTGCATGTGCATCAGGTGGTCGCTGCGACCGTTGATCTGCCACCAGCCGGTCATGCCCGGCGGCACAGCAAAGCGGCGCTGCTGCCAGCTTTCATAATGCTCCACCAGCCAGGGCAGCTCCGGCCGTGGCCCCACCAGGCTCATCTCGCCCCGCAGCACATTGAAGATCTGCGGCAACTCGTCCAGACTGGTGCGCCGGATAAAGCGCCCCACCCGTGTGACGCGCGGGTCGTCAGGCCTTTTATGCACCACCACACCGTCCCGGCCGCGGGTGATCACTGAACCGCTCATCCGCTCTGCATCGACCACCATGGAGCGGAACTTGATCATGCGAAAGGGATGGCCCTGTTCACCGATCCGCTCCTGCACGAAGAGCGCCGGCCCCGGGCTGTCCAGCTTGACCGCCAGCGCCACGATCAACAGCACCGGCCAGGCCAGCAGCAGCACCAGCGACGCGCCGATCAAATCGAAGCAGCGCTTGATCACGCGGTCGAAACCGGCGATGGCTGGCTCGCGCAGCCCCACCAGCGGCAGACCGTTGAAGTCCTCCACCGTGGCCCGGCTCATGGCCAGATCGAGATAGTCAGGCACCACGCGCACCCGCACCGGATGATCCTGCAGGGCGCGCACCAGCCACTCGATCGCCCCATGGGCGCGCAGCGGCAGCGCGAAGATCAACTCGTCGATGGCCTGGGTGCGCACCAGGGTCGGCGCGTCCTGCACCGCGCCCAGCAACGGCGCCAACGGATCCTCTGCCGGAAGCCTGTCTACGTCGTCGGCGACGCAGCCTATCAAACTGAGGCCGGCCGCGCGCTGGGCGTGTACCCCGGCGGCCACCTGACGCGCCAGCTTTCCCGCGCCAACGATCAAAATCCGCCGGGGCGTGTGTCCCGGCATGCCGGTGAAGCGCAGCGCGCCCCGCAGCATCATGCGCAGCCCCAGCAGCAGCGCCAGATCGGTCACGATGAAATAGAAGAACAGCCGCCGGGGAACCTCGCGAAAGATCAGGTAGAGCACACTGGCGAAAATCAGACAGGCAAAACTCACCGCCCAGATGATCACCCGGGCCTCGGCCCAGGCACGACCGGTGTGATGCGCGTCATACATCTGCACCAGCACCGAGGAGGCGCCCCAGATCAGCCCCAACAGCAGATAGACCGACCAGGGTTGCTGCACTTCCTGCCAGGTCAGTTGCACGCCAAAGGGCAGCCAATAGCGCGCCTGCACCGCGGTAAAGAAGGCAATCAGGGTAACCAGCAGGTCTGACAGGCTCAGGAAGATGATGGCATTCGTGTCAAACTTGCGCATTCTGGGGATACCTCACAGCCATGGAAACACCAATGGCCAGATCGGCGCAGATTATACCACAGCCTGAAAAGACCGTTCAAGTTAGCCGACTCTGAAATGTGCATCCAGCAACGCCAGATTGGCGCCGCTGCAGCTCAGGTGTACCACGCTGTCCAGCGGCAGCTCCTCGCGCAGGTGGATGCGCGTTTCCCAGGCCAACTCAGGGATGAGCACGGTGGCGCGCAGGCCCATCTTGTCCACGATCACCCCCTCGCCGCGCCAGGCCGGCTGCTGTTGTTGCAGATAGACGATGGTCCAGTGCTGGCGGGCAAGCTGCTCGGCCCGCCGCAGCGCGCCCCCCACAGCCTCGGCCGCCCCTATCCGCTCCAGCAGCTCAGCCTCGTCCAACGCCGGCTGGCCGGCCAGCATGGCCCGCAACTGCTGATGCGCGACCAGATCGAGATAGCGGCGCAGCGGGCTGGTGACGCGCACATAGGCCGGCAGCCCCAGGCCGGCGTGCGGGCCAGGACGGGTGCTGGGCTGGCTGGGACGCATGCGCCGCCGGGCAGCGAACATCTCGGAGAGGCTCTGCGGCGGCGGCATGGGCTCCCCTGGCTCCTGCACGGTGTAGGGCAACGCCAAGCCGGCCTGGCTGGCCATCTGCGCCACGGCCGCGCCGGCCATCAACATCAGCTCGGACACCATCTCCCGGCTGCGCAGGGCGGGCAGCGGCGTGATGGCCACACGACCAGCGACCACTTTGATGCGCACCTCAGGCAGCTCAAGGGAGATCGCGCCCTGCTGGCGACGCCTTGCCGCGTGGCTGTTGGCCCAGGCATGGAGCGTGCGCAGCGGCTCTTGGGCCAACGCCTCCTCGGCCTGTTCGTAGCTCAGACGCTGCACCCGCACCCAGCTGGGCGTGATCTCCAGGTCGGTCACGCCGCCCGTGGGGTCGATGCGCAGGCCGAAGGAGAGCGCGGGGGAGAGCGCGTTCAGCCCAAGCCCCAGTTGTTCGGTGGCCTGCCAGGGCAGCATGGCAACCACGCCCTCGGGCAGGTAGAGGTTGGCGCCGCGCGCCCGCGCCTCCAGGTCAGCCGCGCTGTTGGCCGGCGCCAGCGCGGCCACATCAGCCACATGCACCCACAGCCGGTCGCCGTCCACGCTGACCGCGTCGTCGGGGTCGGCGACGCCCTGGTCATCGATGGCGAAGGCGGGCAGGTGGCTCAGGTCGCGCCGCGCTTCGCCCCCCAGCTCAGCCAGGGGCAGTTGGGGCGACTGTTCGGGCAGCTCCAACCGCCGGGGATAGGGATCGACGGTGTGGTCCCAGGCGCCCAGTTCCAGCAGCAGGCCATGGGCGCTTTCCGGCGTCTGCGCCCGGCCCAGCTCGGCCAACACCCGGCTTTTCTCCCGCTGCCCATAGGCCACCGCCTCGACCTCGACCAGATAGCGGCGATCTTCCGGCGCGAAACGGCGCTGGCGCACGCGTTCCAGGAAATCCGCCCAGGCTTTGGCCTCAGCCGCGCGGCTGGCCCGGCCCTGCTGCTCCTTCTCCACCTGATCGCGGCTGTGGCAGTGGATGGCCCCTGGCTCGCCGGAGAAATAGAGCCCGTCGATCACCCATTCCCAGGCGGCCCAGGCGCTGGCCGGCGTGTAGGCGCCAAAGGCCAGCTCCGTCAGCTCGGTCAGGGTGGTAACCGTGCCCTCCAACAGCTCCCAGGCGGCCAGCATGTCGCCGGCCGGCGGCTTCAGCTCGGCAAAGTCAATGGGGCCGGGGTGCAGCACCGTCACATCCTTGGGGCGCACGCTCAGCCTCTTGCCGTCCTGAAAAAGGATCTCCAGTTTGTCGCCGCTTTGCAACACCAGCGCGGGTTTGGTCTTGTGCAGCACCAGGCTGTCACGTGCGATGTTCTTGGTCATACACCTCCAGGAATGCGCCGATGTCACCCTCTCGCCGGAAGGGCGGCCATCTGGCAGCGGCAGTGTACCACAAAGGCCGTCAACCTGCGTAGTATGAGCCTGGCGGGTGACTTGGCAGCTCGCGGCTTTCTGATTACAATGAGAGAACTATCGCCAGCGCCGAGGGGCGCTGCCCGGAGATGACCCATGCCAGAACCCTACCGCGCCCGCCTGGCCGACTATATCCAACGCTTTGCCATCGACGCACTGTTGGTGGAACCGGCGCAGGAGACGCCCACCGTGCCGCTGGCCGCTCAGGCGCTGGGCTGTCAGCCTGAGCAGATCGTCAAGTCGGTGCTCTTTCTGGTGCGCACGGAGCAGCAGAGCAGCCCACTGCTGGTCATCGCCAACGGCGTCACGCAGATCGATGCGCGCAAGCTGGCCGATCTGGTCGGCGTGGGGCGCAAGCGCATCCGTCTGGCGCCGGCCGACGAGGTGTTGGCCCACACCGGCTTTCCCGCCGGAGGCGTGCCCCCCTTCGGCTTTCCCCAGCCGCTGCCAACCTACATCGACCGCCGCGTTTTCGACCAGAGCCTGGTCTATGGCGGCGGCGGCGACCATCACACCATGATGCGCATCACGCCCGACGAGCTGCTGCGCGTCACCGGCGGCCAGGTCGTCGACGTGCGCCAGCCGCCGACGACCGCTGACTAACTGGAAAATGGCCTCTCCGGCCGGTCTGTGCGCAGCCGCCGAGCCCGCCATTTTCATTGACGGCTGTGCGCCCAACGCATGGCCGTCTCGACACTGAAAGGAGCCCCCTGATGGAATGCTATAGCTGTGGCCAGAAACTGCCAGCCGACGCTGATCGCTGCACGCGCTGCGGCCAGCGCTTCAAGCCGCGCGCGGCCAACCCGCCCACGCCAGCCAAGCCCTCCCTGCTCGACCGGCTGAAGGGCAAGCTCGGCAAGAAAGAGGACGAGGAGCAGGGCTGAGCCCACCGGCGCTCTGACGCAACGCGGCATCCAGCCTTGGGGTGGACAGTTCATGGTTGGGATATGTGGGAAAACTCTGGCGGCGCTTGCTCGGGCGTCAACGCCACAGTTAGTGGCTGCTCCCTTGGAAACACCTGCATTTAGGTATTTCGCTCCGCCTCTCTCTCAACGTGCGGCAAAGCCAATCTTAAAATTCTGGGATAGGCGGGAGGCCAGGAGTCAACCATAAGCACGATTTTATGCTGAGTCGGGCGAAGTGCCTTGTGCTTGGATGAAAACGCGAACACTAGATACCGCGTAAGACGCCCGTTCTAATCGAGGTGATTGACCATAACCCGACGGGGGAGAGAGAGAATCGCCGCGCCGGGGCAGTTGACGCAACCGGGCATTGCAAATACAATCATCCCAGATCGCAGGCAGGATTGTGGGCCGTAAGCCTCGCCCAGCGTCGCAGCATCAGCCGCCGTCCCGGCGCAGATCGGACCCGTCTTCAACGACATGCTGGCCCGCCCACGCATCAGTTGGACTGGCGTGATCATTGCAGCTTCACCGAACCATCGAGCAGTCCAGGCTGGTTTTTCACCCCTTCCTCCTTGGCCGCCGCCGGCGGCCATGCGATCAACATTTTTTCGCCCGTAGGGCAGGAACACAGATCAACGACTTGGTTCCTCTTGGCTGCACGCTGTGGCCGAGTCAGTGACACGCGGCGTTTTCTGATCCTGTTGAGGTGTCCCAACATGTCCTTGGCAACCACACCAACTTCATTCGACGCGCCCCTGATCAGTCCACACAAGGCCTGGCAGGCAGCTCTTGGCGAGCTTCAGCTTCAGGTTACACCGGACATCTACGAGATGTATCTGCACCCTACCCGGTTCATGGCCTACGAGGACGGCGCGTTTCTGATCGCCGTTCCCAATGGCTTTGTCAAGGATTGGCTTGATCTGCGGCTGAACCGGGTGGTCAAGAATACCCTGCGCCACATCTTCCAGCGCGAGGTCGAGATCAAATACAGCGTCCAGCCTTACCCGCTGCGCGCGGCTGAGCAGCCAGCGCCGGCGCCCCTGCTGGATGCCGCGCTGCTGGCCGAGCCCGCGCCGGCCTCCGCCGCCTCGATCAACGGCAGCAGCGCCGACCAGGGGCTGCCGCTGGTGGCCGCCTACACCTTCGACACCTTCATCGTTGGCTCCAACAACCTGCTGGCCCATGCCGCTTCGGTCGCCGTGGGCGACCGGCCGGGCGGCCGCTACAACCCCCTCTTCATCTACAGCGGCGTGGGGCTGGGCAAGACCCATCTGATGCATGCCATTGCCCATCGCTGTCGCCAGAATGGCCACAAGGCGGTCTACGTCTCCTGCGAGATGTTCACCAACGAGCTGGTGACGGCCATCCGCACCAACACCCAGGAGCAGTTTCGCGCCAAATACCGCACCAGCGACGTGCTGCTGGTGGACGACGTGCAGTTTCTGGCTGGCAAGCCCAGCACCCAGGAAGAGCTCTTTCACACCTTCAACGCCCTGCATGAGGCGGGCAGGCAGGTGGTGCTGGCCTGTGACCGGCCGCCCAAGGCCATGGCGACGCTGGAAAACCGGCTGCGCTCACGCTTCGAGTGGGGGCTGATCACCGATATCCAGGCGCCCGACCTGGAGACGCGGCTGGCGATCCTGGGGGCCAAATGCGCCTCGCACGGCGCGGTGCTTTCCAACGCGCTGCTGGAGCGCATCGCCCGGCTGGTGACCACCAATATCCGCGAGCTGGAGGGCGCGCTGACCAAGGTGCTGGCCCACGCCAGCCTGAGCGGCGTCCATCTGACGGCCGAGCGCATCGAGGGGATTCTGGCCGACATGGTCCCGCTCAAGGCGCAACTGTCGCCGGACGAGGTGCTGACGCTGGTGGGGCGCTATTTCGAGATCAATCTGGACGATCTGATCAGCCCCAGCCGCAAGCGGGAGATTGTCCAGGCCCGCCAGGTGGCCATGTATCTGCTGCGCAGCGAGTTGGACCTCTCCTTTGCCAACATCGGCGCGCTCTTCGGCGGGCGGGACCACGCCACCGTGATGCACAGCGTCGAGAAGATCGAAGGGCTGGTGCAGAGCGACGACGGGGTGCAAAGCGCGGTCGACAGCCTGCGCGCCCGCATCGTCGCACCCCAGCCAGTGCTGGAGCGGGTGAGGGTCTGAGGGAAACATTACAGCCCCAAGAACTGTGGAAAAACCCATAGAATCAGTGGAAAAGCCGCGCCGGTTGTGGAAAAGCCGGCGCTTCTTTGCGTCCGCCGCAGACAGCCGCGGCGCTCGATTGGGGGATTGATCAGGCGCACCACTAAATATGGGCGCGTGGCCGGGCGGCAGTTTCAGGGTTTTCCACAAGCGGCCACGCGGCGGTTTCGATGGCGCTCTCCCATCTGTGGTATAATGCGCCTGCTGTTCGCAGGCGACCACCTGGCTTGTCTTTGGCGCAACGGCCACTCCTATTCCACGAACTTATCCATGAACCATCGTCAACAAGTCGCCGGCATGCGCGCCGCCCTCCACAGCCTGACCTGCGGGCTCTATGTTTTGACCAGCGGCCAGGGCACTGCAGCCCATGCCGCCACCATCACCCTGGTCATCCAGGCCAGCCAGCGGCCGCGTCGGGTGGCGGTGGGTGTGCGCAAGGACAGCCACATCTATCCGGTGCTGCATGCGCAGGGCACGTTTGCCCTCAACGTGATCGGCGAGGAGCAGAAGGCGCTGGCCGCATCTTTCTTCAAGTACACACCCGCGGTCGATCAACAGTTCGCCAACCACCCCTTCGAGGATGGCCCCGCCACCGGATCGCCGCTGCTGCAAGAGGCCGTGGCCTGGCTGGAGTGTCGCACGGTGGAAGAGGCCAACACCGGCGGCGACCACGGCCTCTTCATCGCCGACGTGCTGGCTGGCGCCGTCCGGCGCACGCCGGTCAGGGCGCTGAGCCTGGCCGCCACCGGCTGGTCTTACGGTGGATAGTTTGCGAGAGGCGCCCTTCCATGCTCAGCAAAATCGCCGGACCGTTTCAGATCAAGCAATACTTCGATTGGGGCGCCCACGCACTGGCGTTCGGAGACGACCTGCAAGAAGATCTGTCCTTTGTCCACGCGCTGCGTCAGGCCCTGCTGCCCATTCCCTATCTCGACCGCGACCCAGTCTACGATACGGATCTCTTTCCGCCGTTTCGACCTTTTGTCGTCGAGGCGCTGGCAGGCAAAAAGATCGGCCTTGTAGCCAGCGGCGGCAGCGGCGTGTTGATCGCAACCCTGGGAGTGATGCGCGTGCTGGAGGAGGCCGGTCTGGAGGTAGCAGCTATCTCAGCCTGTTCCGGGTCAGCCCTCTTCTTGGCGCCTATCGCGGCCGGGCTGAGCGCGCAGCAAGCGATGGAGTTTGCCCTGAGCTGGCGCACCGAGCAGTATATCGACCCGGACTGGCGCGGGCTACTTAAAGCGTCCATCTCTCTGGGCCGCGGCTTCACCGGCGTGATCAAGGCGGAAGCGCTGGAGCGGCTCTATCACCAGCGTCTGGGCGGCGTCATGGTGGGCGACCTGCCGATCCCCTTCTACGCCAACATCTGGGAGATCGATCACAACCGTCTGCTTTATCTGGGCTCCGAGACGACGCCTGCCATGCGTCTGGCGCGCTTGGTGCGAGCCTCTGTCGCCCTTCCGGTGTTCATGCAGCCCGTGGAGATCGACGGCGCTTTGTGCGGCGACGGCGGCATCATCAATGTCTTCCCGACGCAGCCGTTGGTGGAGCATCACCCCGAAATCGATTTTTTCATCGGCATCAACGGCTTCTACCCTGAGAATTTCGACGGTGAAGATCACTCCGGTTGGCAGGATAAAACCTGGAGCGTGCTGCGGGTCAGCCCGCAGTCCCGCCATAGCCAGCATTTAGAGGTGGCACGGATGCAAATGCGGCTGATCCAGGATCGTTGCCTGTTGCTCCACCCAGTGCCCTATCAGGAGATCAAGGGCGTCAAATTCTACGAGCAGTTCATCGACCGCAGCCGTTGGCCGGAGTTCATCATGCGCGGCTACAACCATACTCGTCGCACTCTGGCGCTGCTGGACCAGGCGCGGACGTAGTCATCTGAACTCGGTTTCTGCTTGACAACCTTTGCACTCTCGGAGGACATCTATCGTGACATCCGATTTTGCGTCCCTCGCCCAAACGCTGGCCGACCAACTGGTCGCATGGCGGCGCTATTTTCACCGCCATCCCGAGCTGGCCTTTCAGGAAGAACGCACGGCCGGCATCGTGGCCGGCCACCTGGCCCAACTGGGCCTTGAAGTCCAGACCGGCGTCGGCCGCACCGGTGTGGTGGGCATTCTGGAGGGCGCGCAGCCCGGCCCCACAGCGCTGCTGCGTTTCGATATGGACGCGCTGCCCATCCACGAGGAGACCGGACTGCCCTTCGCCTCGCAGACGCCGGGCAAGATGCACGCCTGCGGCCACGACGGCCACAGCGCGATCGGGCTGGGGGTGGCGACCCTGCTGGCCGGCCAGCAAGAGCACCTGGCGGGCCGGGTCAAATTCCTCTTTCAGCCGGCTGAGGAGATCGGCCAGGGCGCGCGGGCCATGATCGAGGCTGGCGCGTTGCTCGATCCCGCGCCCGATGTGATGTTTGGCCTGCACCTGTGGAGCCTGATGCCGTTGGGGCAGGCGGTGGTCAAGGCTGGGTCGCTCTGGGCCGCGGCCGACCGCTTCGCCCTGGAGATCATCGGCCACGGCTCGCACGGCGCCATGCCGCACCAGGGGATCGATGCCATCGCCGTGGCCGCCTTCGCCATCGCCCAACTTCAGACCATCATCAGCCGCGACCGGGACCCCTTGCAGCCAGCGGTGCTGACCATCGGCGCCATCCACGGCGGCGATGCCTTCAACGTCCTGGCCGAGCGGGTGCAGATGGAGGGCACGCTGCGCACCTTCGACCTGGCGACGCGGGCAACGATCCTGGCGCGCATGGATGGCCTGCTGGCCGGGCTGTGCGCGGCCTATGGCGCGGCCTATCGCCTGACCTGGCGCGATTTCACGCCGCCGGTGATCAATGATCCGAGGGCGACGGCGCATCTGCGCGCGGCCGCGGCCGCGGTGTTGGGAGCGGAGGCGGTGGCCGATGGGCCGATGATGATGGTGGCCGAGGATGTGTCGGAGTTCCTCAACCGCACGCCGGGCAGCTTCTTCGTGCTTGGCGCCATGCCCGACCGGCGGGCTCGGTCGGAGACCGGCCCGAGCGGCGAGGCGGGCGGCGGGGCTCGGTCGGAGACCGGCCCGAGCGGCGAGGCGGGCGGCGGGGCAACGGCCCCGGCGGAGCCGCACCACAGCCCGCGCTTCGACATCGACGAACGCGCCCTGCCGTTGGGCGCAGCCATCCTGGCGCACGCCACCTACACCTGGCTGCTCCACTCACCGACCCAACAACCAACCTGACACCCAAAACAGATCGACCCTACAACCAACACCCCCAACGCCAATCCCATACCCACACACTCCGGGTTACGCATTACGCATTACGAGTTACCAATCCCATGCCCACAACACCCTCCCAAATCGACAAACAGACGCTGGTAGCCCGCCTGAACGAGGCGCGCAATGCGCTGCTGACGGTAGTGCGTGACATGCCGGCAGATCGAATCGAGACGCCGGGCGCGGCGGGCGACTGGTCGGTCAAAGAGGTGATCGGCCACATTGCCAGTTGGGAAGACCGGCTGCTGACCCTGACGCAGATGGTGCTCAACGGCCAGGCCGACAAGATCGAATGGATCGACAGCCACGAGGCGCTGCAAGCCTGGAACCAGCGACAATACCTGCGCAAGCAAAGCTGGACCTGGAGCGAGACGATCCGTGAGCTGGCCCTGCTGCGCGAGGAGCTGCTGTGGAACATCGATGGCATGGCGCCGGAGCAGCTCTTCCAGATCCATGATCTGGCCGTGGGCCCCGTCAGGCCAGCCGACCTATTGGAAGGCATCGTCGCCCACGACCAGGAACATCTGCCGGATCTGCAGACCTGGGCCGATGGGAACTCAGAGAAACCTTAAGAAGCGGGGTGGACCTTCTCAGCGGCCCCCTGAATTCCTCCGGTTTCCCATCTTTCCTCAGTTCCCTGAGCTCCCCCAGTTCCCCAGGACGATGCCAGTGACCCAATCAGACGACCTTGCCCGCCCATCTGAACTCCGTTTGACCGAAATGGAGCTGCGCCAGTACAACGGCGAGCGCGGGCGGCCGGCCTACATCGCCTATAGCGGCGTGGTGTACGATGTCAGCGACGCGCCCAATTGGCGGGGCGGCATGCACCGCGAGATGCACTACGCCGGTTTGGACCTGACCCGCTCGCTGCGCAAGGCGCCGCACGACGCCAGCGTCTTTCAGCGCGTGCCCCGCATCGGCGTTTTGGTCGATGGGTAGCCCCGCCGAGACCCGAAAACGCGCCGCCTGAGCCAGGGCAACTGCCCGACTCTGGCAGCATCCAACGTTCGAGTAGCGTAGAAGGGAAATCGAACCATGCAGATCACTCACGTCGAAGTAATCCCGGTCGAGCTTGATTTGAGCCTGCCCTATCGCGCGCTGTACGAGGAGAAAGTCGAGCGCGCGTCGTTGGTCTTCGTGCGCATCGACATCCAGGATGGACGCAGCGCCTGGGGCTGTGCGGCCTTCGATTCGTTGTTGACCGGCGAGACAGTGGAGCAGGTGACGCGCGCCAGCCGCCGCTGCGCCACACGCGCCCTGGATCTCAACCCCCTCAACACCGAATTCGCCCTGGCCGAGCTGGCGCCGTTGACCGCGGGCACACCCTCCGTCCTTTGCGCTTTCGATGCCGCCTTCCACGACCTGTTGGGCCTGGCCGCCGCGCTGCCGCTGCACCGGCTGTTGGGCGGCTATCGCTACCGCATCCGCACCTCCATCACCGTGGGCATTGCCCCCACCAACGAGACGGTCGAGCTGGCCCGGCTGCGCGCCCGCCAGGGCTTCCGCATCCTCAAATTGAAGGGCGGCCTGGACCCTGAGGAGGACGTGCGCCGGGTCAACGCGGTCCATGACGCGCTGCCTGAGCTGACCCTGCGCCTGGATGCCGACCAGGGCTACGACGTGCGCCAGGCGCTGGACGTGGCCCGGGTGCTGGTCGGCAAGATCGAGATGCTGGAGCAGCCCACACCGGCCGACGACCTCGCCGCCCTGCGCCAGGTGCGCCAGCACAGCCGCGTGCCGGTGCTGGCCAGCCAAAGCGTGCTGGGGCCCGAATCTGCGCTGGAGATCGCCACCCAGCGCGCGGCTCACGGCATGAGCATCAAACTGAGCACCTGCGGCGGCATCGCGCGCGCCCGCCAGATCGACGCCATCGCCCGCGCCGCACGCATGACCACCATGGTCGGCTGCCTCAACGAGCCGGCCCTGCTGATCGCGGCCGGTCTGGCCTTCGCCCTGAGCAGCCCCAACGTGGCCTATGGCGACCTGGATGGCCACTTCGATTTGATCGACGATCCGACGACGTCAGGCTTCCGTTTCGAGGATGGTTGGCTGATCGCAACCGACACGCCAGGGCTGGGCTGCCGGGTAGAGCTGTGAGAAACGATGGATCTGGAACGATGAAAGACGCCGACCAGTCCGGTCACACACCGGTCGTCGTTGCCCTGGCCGGCGGCGTCGGCGGCGCCAAGCTGGCCTATGGGCTCCATCGCGCGCTGGGCGAGCGGCTGGCGGTGGTGGTCAACACCGGCGACGACTTCGAGCACTGGGGCCTGACCGTCTGTCCCGACCTGGACACGGTGCTGTACAACCTGGCCGGCCTCAACAACCCCGAATTCGGCTGGGGGCTGGCCGGCGAGAGCCATGCGGCGCTGGCCATGATGCGCCGCTACGGCGGCGAAAGCTGGTTCAGCCTGGGCGACGGCGACCTGGCCACCCACCTGCTGCGCACAGAGCGGCTGCGCGCAGGCTTAAATCTGACCCAGGTCACGTTTGAGCTACGAACGGCGTTGGGCGTCACGGCCGAGCTGCTGCCCATGTCCGATCAGCCGGTGCGCACGGTGGTACACAGCGACGAAGGGGTGTTGCCTTTTCAGCGCTATTTCGTGCAGCGACGCTGTGAGCCGCGGCTGCTGCGCCTGGAATTCGCCGGCATGGAGGGGGCGCGGCCCTCGCCCCAGGTGTTGGCCGCGCTGGCGCGCGCCGAGGCTGTGGTGCTCTGTCCCAGCAACCCCTACCTGAGCCTGGATCCCATCCTGTTGCTGCCCGGCCTGGCCGAGCGGCTGCGAGTCTTTGCCGGCCCGGTGGTGGCCGTCTCCCCCATCGTCGGCGGACAGGCGCTCAAGGGGCCGGCCGCCAAGATCATGGCCGAGCTGGGCGTGGAGGCGTCGGCGCTGGCCGTGGCGCAACACATCGCCGGCCGCATCCGCCTGGACGGCTTCGTGCTGGACGCGGTGGATGCGCACCTGGCGGACGCGGTGGCCAGCCTGGGCGTCACGCCGCTGGTGACCGACACCATCATGCACGATGCAGCCAGCAAGGAGCGGCTGGCGCGGGAAGTGTTGGCGCTGGCGGTCAGGCTGGTAAGACGTCCGACTTCTGAGTGACAGGTGATCGAAGTGGAGCAAATCACCACGCAAACCAGTGAAACCATACTGGACGAACTCAAGATAGATCGGCAGATGTTTCTGGCCTCCACCGAGTTCGACGACGAGGAACGAAGGAGACACCTTACCCCATGACGATCACTATCTGTGTGGCCGGCGCGACCGGCTGGGTCGGTCAGCCGCTGTGCGCGGCTATCGCTAACGCGGGCGACATGCAGCTTGTCGGCGCGGTCGCTCGCACCCATGCGGGCCGCAGCCTGAGCGAGGTGGTGCATGATCCGCGCCTTGATTTGAAGGTCAGCGGCTCGGTGGCGCAGGCGCTGGAAAGCCCCACCGACGTGCTGGTGGATTACGCCGGCGCGGCCGCGGTCAAGGAGAACGTGCTGACGGCCATCAGGCAAGGCGTGCACGTGGTGATCGGCTCATCAGGGTTGACGGAAGCCGACTTCGCCGAGATCGAACAGGCCGCGCTGGCGCATCGGGTCGGCGTGATCGCGGCCGGCAACTTCTCCATCACCGCGGTGCTGCTGGCGCGCTTCGCCTGCGAGGCCGCCCGCTACCTGAAGCACTGGGAGATCATCGACTACGCCTCCGACGCCAAGATCGACGCGCCCAGCGGCACCGCCCGCGAGCTGGCCTATCGCCTGGCCGAGGTGGCCCAGCCGCAGCTTACCCATGCCATCGGCGAGACCATCGGCCCCAAGGAAAGCCGGGGGGTGACGCTGAACGGCAGCCAGGTCCACTCGATTCGCCTGCCCAGCTTCGTGATCAGCGTCGAGGCCATCTTCGGCGCGGCCGATGAGCGGCTGACTATCCGCCATGACGCCGGATCCGGCGCTGCCCCCTACATCCAGGGCACGCTGTTGGCCATCCGCCAGGCGGGCAGGCATGTGGGACTGATCCGTGGACTGGACCGCGTGCTGGGCTGATGGCGAGTTCCGACGCCTCAAGCCCTGCGGCCTGGCACGCTGCGCACAACCGTTGATGAAAACGGCGGGCTCGGTGGCTGCGCACAGACCGGCCCGAGCGACGAGCTTCCTCTGCTTAGTTGCCAGATGACATTCGCTGGCCCGTTCCGTGACTCTCCATCTCCTCATCCCCGTCAAACACCTTTCCGACTCCAAGAGCCGTCTGGCGCCGGTGCTGGCCGCCCAGGAGCGCCAGGCCTTGACGCTGCGCCTGCTGCGCGGCGTGCTCCAGGTGGCGCAGCAGGCCCAGGAGCAGCTCGGCGCGGCCGCCATCGTCGTCAGTCCCGACCCCGTCGTTCTCGCCCTGGCCGCCGCCTACAGCCTGACCCCGCTTCCCGAAGAGCCTGCTCCCCCTGGCGGCGACGAGTCGCGGGCTACGAAACACGCACCCCATTTCACCTTTCACGCCGAACCTGCCCTCAACACCGCCTTGCACCAGGCCACCGAATTTGCCGCCAGCCGCGGCGCCTCCGCCGTGTTGATCCTGCCGGCCGATCTGCCGCTGTTGACCCTGGCCGACGTGATGCGGCTCTGGCGGGCCAGCCAGGAGCTTTACGCCGATCGGGCCATGGTGATCGCGCCGGACAGCCTGGAGCAGGGCACCAACGCGCTGCTGGTGCGGCCGCCCGGCGCGCTGTGCTACCGATTTGGCCCTGACAGCTTTCAGCGCCATTGCCAGCAGGCGCGCGAGCTGGACCTGGCCTGGCACATCGACCGTTCCCCGCGGCTGGGGCTGGATGTAGATCTGCCGGCCGACCTGAAACACTGGCTGGCCATCGAACAAAGCGACCAGGCCTCGACGCTCGAATCGAACCAATTTGAGGAGTCTACCATGCACGACGACCGACACGCCAACCCCCTGGATGGGGCCACCATGGCCTTTTTGGATCAGCCCGGCCTGCTGATGCGTCTGGGCACCGTGGGCAGCGACGGCTACCCCCAGGTAACGCCCATCTGGTATCTCTACGAGGATGGAGTCTTCTGGATCACCACCGCCAGCAATCGAATCAAGGCGCGCAACATGCTGGCCCGGCCCCAGGTCGGCTTTGCCATCGACAGCGATCAGCGGCCCTACCGCGGCATTTCCGCCCGCGGCGAAGCGCGTCTGGTGGCTGAAGGGGAGGCAGCGCGGCCGATGACCCGGCGCATTGCTGCCCGCTACATGCCGGCCGAGCGGGTTGAGGCCATGGTCGCTACGTTGATGGAGGCCCCGCGTGCCCTCTTTGCCATCGATGCATCCCGTGTGGTAAAAATGGGCAGTTGGTGACAAAGGGACTTGGACGACTGATTGCCCGATTTAGTCAGTTGTGCTAAACTGCCAACATGATCAATCAGACGCCGGACACTATTCACGCCAAATCAAGTGCCCGGCGCCGACCAAGGAGTTCTTATGACGACCGCTAACGGCTCACCCATAGCCACCCCCACCGCAATCCTCAACAAATACAGCAGCCATCTGACCCAGATACGCTCCCAGGCCGGCTCGCAGGCCATGCTCTACGGCATCGGCCTGACCGACGAGGACATGGCCAAGCCGCAGGTCGGCATCGCCAGCATGGGCTGGGAGGGCAACCCCTGCAACATGCACCTCAACGACCTGGCCAAGGAGGTCAAGGCCGGCGTGCAGGAGGCCGGCCTGGTCGGGCTGATCTTCCACACCATCGGCGTCAGCGACGGCATTTCGATGGGCACGGACGGCATGAGCTATTCGCTGCAGTCGCGCGAGATCATCGCCGATTCCATCGAGACGATCATGGGCGGCCAGTGGTACGACGGCCTCATCACGATCCCGGGCTGCGACAAGAACATGCCGGGCTGCGTGATCGCGATGGCGCGCCTCGACCGGCCGGCGCTGATGGTCTACGGCGGCACGATCAAGCCGGGTCATTCGCACGGCGAGACGCTCGACATCATCTCCGCCTTCCAGAGCTACGGCGCCTACCTCGCCGGCACGATCGACGACGAGCGCCGGCAGGAGATCGTGCGTCACGCCTGCCCCGGCGCCGGCGCCTGCGGCGGCATGTACACCGCTAACACGATGGCGTCCGCGATCGAGGCCATGGGCCTGTCGTTGCCGTACAGCTCGTCGACGCCGGCCGTCGATCCGCTGAAGCGCGAAGAGTGCCGCCGCGCCGGCGAAGCCGTGAAGCTGCTGCTCGAGCGCGGCATCAGGCCGCGCGACATCATGACGCGCGCAGCCTTCGAGAACGCGATGGTGGTGGTGACGGTGCTCGGCGGCTCGACCAACGCCGTGCTGCATCTCATCGCGATGGCGCGCGCCGCCGGTGTGACGCTGACCTTGGAGGATTTCCAGGCGGTCAGCGATCGCGTGCCCTTCCTCGCCGACCTCAAGCCGAGCGGCAAATACGTGATGGAGGACGTGCAGAAGATAGGCGGCATCCCGGCGGTCATGAAGTACCTGCTGAAGCACGGCCTCATCGACGGCAGCTGCCTCACCTGCACCGGCAAGACCCTCGAGGAGAACCTGCGCGACGTCCCCGAACTCGTGCCGGATCAGCAGGTGATCCGCCCTCTCGACAACCCGATCAATCCGCGCGGTCACATCCAGATCCTCCGCGGCAATCTGGCGCCGGGCGGCTCGGTGGCGAAGATCACGGGCAAGGAAGGCCTGCGCTTCTCCGGCCCGGCCAAGGTCTACGATTCCGAAGAGCTGATGCTCGCCGCGCTGGAGCGCAAGGAAATCGGCAAAGGCGACGTCGTGGTCATCCGCTATGAAGGCCCGCAGGGCGGCCCGGGCATGCCGGAGATGCTGACGCCGACCTCGGCGATCATGGGCGCCGGTCTCGGCGCCGACGTCGCCCTCATCACCGACGGCCGCTTCTCCGGCGGCTCGCACGGCTTCATCGTCGGGCACGTCGTGCCGGAGGCCCAGCAGGGCGGCCCGATCGCGCTGGTGCGCAACGGCGACATGATCACGATCGACGCGAGCAGCAACAGCCTGAGCATGGACGTCGGCGACGAGGAGCTCGCGCGCCGTAGGGCGGAATGGAAGATGCCGCCGTACAAGGCGACGCGCGGCACGCTCTACAAGTTCATCAAGAACGTGAAGTCGGCGTCCGAGGGCTGCGTCACCGACGAGTAGCAGGGGCTGAATCTTGGAGGACCGGGCGCAATGCCCGGCCCGCCCTTCACATGACCTTGGTCTTCTTGTAGTCGTTGTAGAACTTCAGCACCCGCCGCACATAGGTCTGCGTTTCCTCATAGGGCGGGATCTGGCGGCCGTACTTGATGACGGCGTTCTCGCCGGCGTTGTAGGCCGCGAGCGCGAGGACGAGGTCGTTGTCGAACATCCCGAGCAGATCCTTCAGGTAGCGCGTGCCGCCGGCGACGTTGGCGCGCGGATCCTTGCGATCGAGCACGCCGTAGCGTTCGGCGGTCGCCGGCATCAGCTGCATCAGGCCGACGGCACCGGCGCGCGACACGGCGTTCGGGTCATAGGCGGATTCGGCGGTGATGACCGCATGCAGCAGCGCGGACGGCAGCTTATGGTTCTTCGCCTCCAGCTCGATCGTCGACATGAAGCGCTTGCGGTTCTGCGCGAGGTGGCGGTAGCTGATCGAGCCGCTCGACACCTCGCTCCACCCTTTCCAGGTCTTCACCAGGCGCTTGTAGCCCTGATGTGAGGGCCGGTCCGTCAGGTACACGCGACCGTATTTGTCGACGTACTTATAGATGTCCGCGCCGGCCACGAGCGGCAGCGCGATAGGCAGGACGATGAACAGCGCCAGCCTGAAGTAGCGCCTGAAGTTGTCGGGTTTGTGCCTTGACATTCTGAGCTTTAGTTCAAGTTTTTAATGTCAATTTATTATTTGTCTTTTAACTATATGAAATATATTCGAATAATACCAGCCCCATCGCCGCGTACGCGGCCGCCAGGAGATCGTCCAGCATCACGCCGGCACCACCGCCGATACGTCTGTCAGCCCAGCGCACCGGCCACGGCTTCCAGATATCAAAAATCCGGAAGAGCAGGAAGCCCAGTCCCACGCTGAACCAGGTCCCGGAACCGCAAACGAGTGTCAAAACGACGCCTGTGACCTCATCCCAGACGATCGCGGGGTGATCGTGGACACCGAGCGCGCGGGCCGTCCGCCCACAGATGGGCACGCCGATGAGGATCATCAGGCCCACGACCGCGACGGCCGCGGCCGCGTTCAGCGGCGGCAGCGCAAGATAGACCGCCACCCCCAGCAGCGAGCCGAAGGTCCCGGGCGCCACCCGGGCGAGGCCGGTGCCGGCGCCGAGGGCGATGAAGTGACCCGGATCCTTGAGCCAGCCGAGGTGGGGCCTGAGACCTTCCCCCGCGCTCACGGCGCGACGGGCGGCGGCAGCCCGGCCATCTGGCCGAGCTGCTTCACGCTCAACATGCGCTGGTAGCGATTGCCGTTGATGCTCCAGGTCGGATAGCCCTTGATCTGCTCGGCCACGCATTCGGTCAACTGCGGCGCCTGGGGGCCGTTGGGCGCGCATTCGACATAGGGCAGGTAGCGCGCCGCCGCCCCGAAGAGCTTCTTCTGATCCTGGCAGTGCGGACACCACGACGCGCCGTAGAACTTCGCGCCGCTCGCGGTCAGCGCCCAGGGCACCGTGAAGTTCTGGGACTTCCGCGAGGAATTCATCCCGTCGTGGCGC